>NZ_JBHSZO010000009.1:0-156677 GCF_042663125.1 Streptomyces polyrhachis
GCCGCGCCCGCCCCCGCGTCCCAGCGCCCCGCGCAGGCCGCCGCCCCGAGCGCTGCGCCCCCCGACTCCGGCGCCGTCCAGCCCGGCGCCGCCTCCGCCCGCCGGATGTGGCCCGACATCCTGGAGGCGGTGAAGAACAAGCGCCGCTTCACCTGGATCCTCCTCAGCCAGAACGCCTTCGTCAGCGGCTTCGACGGCAGCACGCTCCAGCTCGGCTTCGGCAGCCCCGGCGCCCGCGACAGCTTCGCCGGCGGCGGCAGCGCGGAGGTGGTGCAGGAGGTGCTGGCCGAGAGCTTCGGCGTGCGGTGGAAGGTCGAGGCCATCGTCGACCTCTCCGGCGGCGCAGGCGCCCCCGCCCCCGCCGCTGCCCCCGCCCCCTCCGCCGCGATGCGCCGCGCCGCCCAGGCCGCGCCCCCCGCGTCGTACGGAGAGGCCCCGGCCGCCCCCCGCCCCGAGGCGCGGACCCCGCCGCCTGCGCCCTACGAGTCGTACGCGGAGCCCGAGCCGCCCCCGCCGCCGCCCGAGGAGGACATGCCCGCGCACGACGACCGGGACCTGGACGACTCGGCCCTCGCCGGGCACGACCTGATCGTCCGCGAGCTGGGAGCGACGGTGGTGGAGGAGATCCCGCACAACTGACCGTCCGGCGAGGGGAGTACGTCCTCGTACTGACGACCTCCACCCGTCTCGTCCGTCCGGCGTAGGGCGGTGGCGGCGGCCAGCACGTAGGCTCGCGGTACCGGCGCCCAGCCGGACCGACGCCGTCGACGTCAGGAGCGACAGACCGTGTTTCCCGGTGGTGGCCAGCCCGATATGCAGCAGCTGCTGCAGCAGGCGCAGAAGATGCAGCAGGACCTCGTAGCCGCCCAGCAGGAGCTGGCGCAGACCCCGGTCGAGGGCTCCGCCGGCGGCGGCCTCGTCAAGGCGACGGTCACCGGAGCCGGCGAGCTGACGGCCCTCGTGATCGACCCCAAGGCGGTGGACCCGCAGGACACCGAGACCCTCGCGGACCTCGTCCTGGCCGCGGTGCGCGACGCCAACGCCACCGCGCAGCAGCTGGCCCAGGAGAAGCTGGGCCCGCTGGCACAGGGCCTGGGCGGCATGCCCGGGCTGCCGTTCTGAGGAACGGCCGTACGAGGACGGCACGACCCCGGAGCGCCCGGTGAAGGGCGCTCCGGACGGCGGTCGCACCCGCCGGTAACGACTAGCGTGATGCTCTGGGAGCTCTCAGGCAGGGGAAGGCAACAACCGTGTACGAAGGCGTCGTTCAGGACCTCATCGACGAGCTGGGCAGGCTGCCCGGCGTCGGTCCCAAGAGCGCCCAGCGCATCGCCTTCCACATCCTGCAGTCCGAGCCGACGGACGTCCGCCGGCTCGCGCACGCGCTCCTGGAGGTCAAGGAGCGCGTCCGCTTCTGCGCCGTGTGCGGCAACGTGGCGCAGGAGGAGCAGTGCCGGATCTGCGCCGACCCCCGCCGCGACGTCTCGGTGATCTGCGTGGTCGAGGAGCCCAAGGACGTCGTCGCGGTCGAGCGCACGCGCGAGTTCCGCGGCCGGTACCACGTGCTGGGCGGCGCCATCAGCCCCATCGAGGGCGTCGGCCCGGACGACCTGCGCATACGCGAGCTGCTCGCCCGGCTCGCGGACGGCGCCGTGACGGAGCTGATCCTGGCCACCGACCCGAATCTCGAGGGCGAGGCCACCGCCACCTATCTGGCCCGTATGGTCAAGCCCATGGGCCTGAAGGTGACGCGGCTCGCCAGCGGTCTTCCCGTGGGGGGAGACCTCGAATACGCCGACGAGGTCACGCTGGGGCGGGCCTTCGAAGGGAGGCGCTTGCTCGATGTCTGACGCCACACTCCACCAGTCCGACCAGGACCCCGACAGCTTCGCGGTGCAGATCGCGGACTCCGTCGAGAGTTTCATCGTCGCGGTGACCGAGGTCGCCAAGGGCGACGAGCCCGACTCGGCCGTCCCCTTCCTGCTGCTGGAGGTCTCGCAGCTGCTGCTGGCCGGCGGCCGGCTGGGCGCGCACGAGGACTTCCTGCCCGACGAGCGCTACGAGCCCGACCCCGGCCCCGAGCCCGACGTGGACGAGCTGCGCGAGCGCTTCGCGCTGCTGCTGGCCCCGGTGGACGTCTACTCCGAGGTCTTCGATCCGTACGAGCCGCGCAAGGCCCCCGTCGCCTGCCGGATCTCCGACGACATCGCCGACATCGTCGCCGACCTGCGCCACGGCCTCACGCACTACGCGGCGGGGCGGGTCAGCGAGGCGCTGTGGTGGTGGCAGTTCTCGTACCTCTCCAACTGGGGTACGACGGCCGGCGCCTGCCTGCGCGCGCTGCAGTCCCTCGTCGCCCACGTCCGCCTGGACCAGCCGCTGGACGAGCTGGACGGCCTGGACACGGACAACGACGGGACGCTGGACGACGACCAGTTGGAGGAGGAGGCCGGCCGGGTCATGGTGGCCGAGATCGCCGAGCCGCTCGGACTGCGGACGGTGTGACGTCGGCCACCAGTGCGTGTGCCGTCTCACCAGGTGGGAAGGGAGCGCAGCTGAGCCCGGCTGCAAGCACGGTGCTCGTTAGACTGAGCCGACCGACACACCTTTGCGAGGAGCGCACGTGGGCCTTGTCGTGCAGAAGTACGGCGGCTCGTCCGTGGCGGATGCCGAGGGCATCAAGCGGGTCGCCAAGCGGATCGTGGAAGCCAGGAAGAACGGCCACCAGGTGGTCGTCGTGGTCTCCGCGATGGGCGACACCACGGACGAGCTGATCGATCTCGCCGGAGAGGTCTCCCCGATCCCCTCCGGCCGCGAGTTCGACATGCTGCTGACCGCCGGGGAGCGGATCTCCATGGCCCTGCTGGCGATGGCGATCAAGAACCTCGGCCACGAGGCGCTCTCCTTCACCGGCAGCCAGGCCGGTGTGATCACGGACTCCGTGCACAACAAGGCGCGGATCATCGACGTCACGCCGGGGCGGATCCAGGGCGCCATCGACCAGGGCGCGGTCGCGATCGTGGCGGGTTTCCAGGGCGTCTCGCAGACGACCAAGGACATCACCACCCTGGGCCGCGGCGGCTCGGACACCACCGCGGTGGCGCTGGCCTGCGCGCTGGGCGCCGAGTCCTGTGAGATCTACACGGACGTCGACGGCGTCTTCACCGCCGACCCGCGGGTGGTGAAGAAGGCCCGCAAGATCGACGAGATCCCGTTCGAGGACATGCTGGAGCTCGCCATCAGCGGGACGAAGGTGCTGCTCGGCCGCTGCGTCGAGTACGCCCGCCGCTACGACATGCCCATCCACGTGCGCTCCTCCTTCTCGGGGCACCAGGGCACCTGGGTGCGCAACAAGCCCGAAGGAGCACGAGCAGGTATGGAACAGGCGATCATCTCCGGCGTCGCGCACGACACCTCCGAGGCGAAGATCACGGTCGTCGGCGTCCCGGACAAGCCGGGCGAGGCCGCGATGATCTTCCGGGCGATCGCGGACGCCGAGCTGAACATCGACATGGTCGTGCAGAACGTCTCCGCCGCCTCGACCGGTCTGACCGACATCTCCTTCACGCTGCCGAAGACCGACGGCCACAAGGCGATGGAGGCGCTGACCCGCGCACAGCCCGGCATCGGCTTCGAGTCCCTGCGCTACGACGACCAGATCGCCAAGATCTCGCTGGTCGGCGCGGGTATGCGGACCAACCCGGGAGTGACGGCCACCTTCTTCGAGGCCCTCTCCAACTCGGGTGTGAACATCGAGCTGATCTCCACCTCCGAGATCCGCATCTCCGTGGTCACCCGCGAGGACGAGGTCGCGGAGGCGGTGCGCGCGGTGCACACCGCCTTCGGCCTGGACAGCGAGAGCGACGAGGCCGTGGTCTACGGAGGTACGGGGCGCTGAGCCCGGCCCGCAATCGACGCGGCAACGGACGTCCGGGGCGGATGGTGACATTCCGCCCCGGACGTCTGCCGTCAGAGCGCTGTCAGGGTGCCGTCGGGGGCGCGCCCGTGCGCGAAAGTGCGCGGGCACGGGTGCTTGTGTGCGAGATGTGATGGAACCGTTGGCCTGGGCAACTTGTCGAGCGGGGGTGTTTCGACCGACTATTCAGTCCCGTGCCACCGGCTGCAACCGGATCGTCGGCACGGGGCGTCTTCGCGTATGCCCGGGGAAGACGAGTGACGTGGATCACGGGCATCGCGGAAAGAGCTGGTCGTATGAGGGCATCGCGGGCGTCGTCGAGATCGACGCATGGCGCGTACAACCCTGCCGGGGGGCAGCGCGTCCAACAGGCGTGGCAGAAGCACTCAGTATCGCGACCCTCCCGCCGCGCCCGGCGCTGCGCCCCCGGCGCCGCCCGCGCGTGGAGGGGATGCCGGTGATGGCGCCCTGGCCGGCCGGGCCGCAGACGGCCCCGGCGCAGGAGACGCCGGCCGGGGGGGTCCCGGCGCAGACCGCCGCGGGTGCCGACGCCGCGGCGGAGGGCACGACGGTCGACCACCTGACCGAGACCTACCGGCTGCACTACCGCTCGCTGCTCGGCCTGGCGGCCCTGCTCCTGGACGACACCGCCTCCTGCGAGGATGTGGTGCAGGAGGCGTTCATCCGGGTGCACTCCGCCCGCAAGCGGGTGCGGGATCCCGAGAAGACCCTCGCCTACCTGCGGCAGACCGTCGTCAACCTCTCCCGCTCCGCACTGCGCCGCCGCATCATCGGGCTGAAGCTGCTCTCCAAGCCGATGCCCGACATGGCGAGCGCCGAGGAGGGGGCGTACGACCTGCTGGAGCGGGACCAATTGATCAAGGCGATGCGCGGATTGCAGCGCCGGCAGCGTGAGGTTCTGGTGCTGCGCTATTTCGCGGACATGACCGAGGTGCAGGTGGCCGAGGCCCTCGGCATCTCCCTCGGCTCGGTCAAGGCATACGGATCACGGGGGATTGCGGCACTGAGAGTCGCGATGGGAGCCCCGGCATCATGAACGACATGACCAACCCCGGTCTGGACGAGAACGCCCTGCGCGGCCTGCTGCAGGGCGCGGTCGGCGAGCTGGAGCCCAGCGAGGGCGCCCTCGACCACCTGCGCTACGCCGTTCCCGCCCGGCGCGCCCGGCGGCGCCAGGTGCTGGTCGGCGCGGCCGCCCTGGCGGTGCTGGCGGCGGTCTCGGTGCCGGCGCTGCTGACGACCGGGCCCCTCGGGGCCGACGGGGGCGACAAGCCCGCCATAGCCGTCAGCGGTCTGCCGACGCCGGCTGCCGGCGGGAACGGCAGCGGCGACTCCGGCGGGCACGACGACTCCCAGGAGCCCGCTGGGGCCGAGAAGGTCGGCAACGGCCACAGCCCCTCCGGGAAGCCGGGTCACGGCAGCCCCGACCCCGCGGGTTCCGGCGGCTCCTCCGGGGATACGCAGCAGGTCGCGGCACCCCCCTGCGAGGCCGGGGACATCAAGAAGCAGGACACCGAGGTGGATACGCCCGACGCCGCGGGGAACGTCACGGGCCGGTTCGTCATGGCCAACAACTCCGCCACCCCCTGCACGGTCACCGGCACCGGCACCACGCACACCGTCGCGGCCGGCACGCACATCAGCACCACCGAGCACACCGCGGGCGACGAGGCCGCCGCCCTCGACCTGCTGCCCACGCCGTCCACGGCGGCGGAGTCGATCACGCTGGCCGCGGGGGAGACGTACGTGGTCGCCTTCGCCTTCGTGCCCTCGCCCGAGGCCGCCCAGACCTGCCCGGCGGGCAGCGGGGCCACGCCCGCCCCGGAGCCCGGCAAGGACAGTGGCACGGGGGCGGAGGAGGCGGGCGACACGCTGTCCGACGTGGGGACGGCGCCGCAGCTGATGACGCAGGGGGAGGTCCTGCAGTCGACGGACAGCGGTACGGACGGCGCTGTGGACGGGGAGACCCCGCCGCCGGCCGAGGTCACGGAGGTGGCGATCACGCACACCCCGGAGACCGGTGGCGAGACCGCCACCGTGACGGTCGAGGCGACCTGCGCCGGCACCGTGTACTACACACCGCCGCTGGAGGGCTGAGACCCGCCGCGCCGGTGTGCGCCCCCGCTCCCCGCGTCCCTGCGGGGGCCGGGGGCGCGGTCGCGTCCGGGCATCTCGTACCGTTGACGCGTGTACCGGTTCCTCGCCGCCCCCCGCTGGTGGGCGATCAACGCCTTCGCGCTGCTCGCCGTCGCCGTCTGCTTCGTCATGGGCAGCTGGCAGCTGGGCCGCTTCGAGGACCGGGTCGACAGCCACCAGCGGCAGGAGCAGGGCCCGGCGCCGGCGGACCGCCGGGCACGACCGGTGGCCGAGCTGCTGCCGGTGGACAAGAGCACCTCGGGCCGTCTGGTGACGGCGAGAGGCAGCTACGGCGCCCAACTGCTCGTCCCCGGCCGCACCCTCGACGGCAGGCGCGGCTTCTACGTCCTGACCCTCCTGCGCACGGACGGCACGGACGGCACCGGCAGCCGCGACAGCACCGCGGTGCCGGCCGGCACGGCGCTCCCCGTCGTACGGGGCTGGCTGCCCGGTGACGCGGACTCGGCGGCGGACCGGGCGAGGATCCCCGCCGCCCCGGCCGGCACGGTCACGGTGCGCGGCGCCCTGCAGGCCTCCGAGACCCAGGGCGCCCCCGGTGTGCACGCCGCCGGCGCGCTGCCCGAGGGGCAGCTCGGCATGATCAGCGCCGCCTCGCTGATCAACATCGTCGACCAGCCGGTGACCGACGCCTGGATCACCCTGACCGAGGGCGAGGGCGCCCTGACGCCCGTGCCCCCGGCCGCCGCGCAGGGCACCGGCCTGGACCTGAAGGCGTTCCAGAACCTCGGCTACACCGCGGAGTGGTTCGTCTTCGCCGGCTTCGTCGTCTTCATGTGGTCCCGCTTCTTCCGCCGCGAGCTGGAGCTGGCGCGCGACGCTGAGCTGGGCCTCACCCCTCCTGATCCCGGGGAGATCCCTGGTCCTGGGGAGCATCCGGACGGGACAGGCCGAGATGGCGCGTCGCGAAGTCCAGCTCCAGCCCCAACTGCTTGATCCGCTCCTCCACCACCAGCGAGCCGTGCCCCGCGTCGTAGCGGTAGACCTCGTGCGGGTGCTCGCGCCCGGACAGCCGGTCCACGTAGTTGTCGATCTGCCGGATCGGGCAGCGCGGGTCGTTGACCCCCGCCGAGATGTAGACCGGGACGCGCACCTTGTCCACGTACGTCAGCGGGGAGGACGCCTCGAAGCGCTCGGGGACCTCCTCGGGCGTGCCCCCCAGGAGCGTGCGGTCCATGGCCTTCAGCGCCTCCATCTCGTCGTGGTACGCCGTGACGTAGTCGGCCACCGGCACCGCCGCCAGCCCCAGCGACCACTTCTCCGGCTGCACGCCCAGCCCCAGCAGCGTCAGATAACCGCCCCAGGAGCCCCCGGCCAGCACCAACTTGTCCGGATCGGCGAGCCCGGAGTCCACCGCCCAGTCGCGCACCGCGCCGATGTCCTCCAGCTCGATCAGCCCCACCCGGTGCTTCAGGGCGTCCGTCCACTCCCGCCCGTAGCCCGTGGAGCCGCGGTAGTTGACCCGCACCACCGCGAAGCCGTGGTCGACCCAGGCCGCCGGGCCCGCGGCGAAGGCGTCGCTGTCGTGCCAGGTCGGGCCGCCGTGGATGTCGAAGACCGTGGGGAAGGGGCCCTCCCCCCCGGGCTTCTGCACCAGCGCGTGGATCGGGCCGCCGGGGCCGTCGACCCACACGTCCTCCACCGGCACCGAGGGCGGCGGACGCAGACCGGGCGCCTCAAGGACCACCTCGTCGCGGGTGTTGCGCACGACCGACGGCTCGGCGGCCGAGGACCAGTGGAACTCCACCGTCCCGTCGGGGCGCGCGCTCGCCCCCGAGACCGTCCCCGGCGGGGTCTCCAGCCGCAGCATCCTGCCGTCGGCCAGGTCGTAGCGGTAGATCTCGCTGCGCGCCCGGTAGGTGTGCACGACCAGCAGCGCCGAGCCGTCCGGATACCACTCCGCCGACACGTCGCCCGGCAGGTCGAGCACCAGCTCCCGCAGCTCCCCGCTCACCGGATTCCAGATCGCCGGCTCCCAGCGCCCGCGCCGCTGGTGCCCGATCAGCAGCCGCGGATCGCCCGCGACCGGGGCGAAGCCGAGCACCGCCAGGCCCAGCTCCCTGGTCCCGCCCTCCGTGTCGTCCAGCTCGCCCACGAGCGTGCCGTCGAGCTTCATCACGCGCAGCGCCGCGTGCATCGCGTCGCCGTGCTCGGTGTGCTCCACGGCCAGCAGCTCACTGTCGTACGACAGATCGCCCACGCCCGCCGACTCCGGGCTGCGGTAGACCACGTACGGCACGTTCGCCCCGTGCGTGACGTGGATCGTCGTCCCCTCGTCCGTGGAGCAGCCGATCACCGCCGTGCCCGTGCGCCCCAGGGCCAGGCCCGCCGAGTAGGCCGCCTCCACCCCGGGCGCGGCGGGCTGCTCCTGGCCGGGCATCGCCCCGGCGAAGGGCTGGCGCATCCACACGCCGAACTCGTCCCCGTCGGAGTCGGAGAACCACCAGACCCACTCGCCGTCGGGTGTCAGCGCCCCGTCGGTCGTGCCGTGCGGGCGGTCGGTGACCTGGCGGATCTCCCCCGTGCCCCGGTCCCAGGCGTACAGCTCGAAGGTCCCCGTGACGTTCGAGAAGTACAGCGACCGGTCCGGGGCGTCCTCGGCCCACTCCGGCAGGCTGACGCGCGGCGCCCGGAAGCGCTGCTCCCACCGCGGGGCGGACTGCGCGGCGGACTGGTCGGACTCGGCGCTCTGGCTCGACTCGCTGCTCTGGCTGCTCTCGCTCATGCGCCCATTGTGCTGCGCGCCACCCGCAATCGGGTGGCACGGCCGCCAGCCTGTGGATAACGTCCCCCGCATGTATGGACCGACCCCCGACGACTGGCTGGTCGCCAACCGGGCGATGTGGGACGAACGCGCGCCCATCCACGCGGCGAGCGACTTCTACGACATACCCGCCTTCCTCGCCGGCCGCGACCCCCTGCGGGACTTCGAGCGCGCCGAGGTCGGCGACGTCACGGGGAGGTCCCTGCTCCACCTGCAGTGCCACCTCGGCCTCGACACCCTCTCCTGGGCCCGGCACGGCGCCGCCCGGGTCGTGGGCCTGGACTTCTCCGAGCCCGCCGTGGACACCGCCCGCGAACTCGCCCGCGAGCTGGGCCTGGGCCAGGACCGCGCCGCCTTCGTCGCGGCGGACGTCCACGAGGCGGCGGCGGCCGTCCCCGACCCCGCCTACGACATCGTCTACACCGGCGGCGGCGCCCTGTGCTGGCTGCCCGACCTGGAGCACTGGGCGCAGACGGCCGCCTCCCTGGTGGCGCCGGGCGGCTTCCTGTACGTGGCGGAGTTCCACCCCCTGACCGACGTACTGGACGGGCCCACCGGCTCACGGGTCGAGCACGACTACTTCAACCGGGACGCCTGGATCGACGACACCCCCGGCACCTACGCCGACCTCGGCGCCGCGACCGTCGACAACCGCAGCGCCGAGTGGCAGCACCCGATCGGCGAGGTGGTCTCGGCGGTGGCCGCGGCCGGGCTGCGGATCGACTTCCTGCACGAGCACGACCTGACGCTCTTCCAGCGCTTCGAGACCCTCCGGCCGCAGGACGACGGCACCTTCCGCTTCCCCCCGGGCGCGCCCCGGGTGCCGCTGATGTACTCGCTGAAGGCGTCCCGGCCCCGCAGCTGACCGCGCCCCGCAGCCCGCCAGCCCCCCGGACGACCGAGCCCACGCCCCCAAGCGGCCCACCCCCGCTGGGCCAGCCGCGTGCTTGCCGCCTGCCGAACGGGGGAAGCACGCGCGCGCACCGCGTCGTGGACCGGGCGCGGAGGGAGGCATTCGCCGCAGACAGGAATCCGTGCGGACGAGACGGTGAGGGTGCTGCGGTGCTGCGGAAACTGATCAACCTCTTGACCTTCGAATGGCCCGCCCGGCTGATGCCCGGCAGGCTGCTGCGGGGCCTGCGCTCACCCAAGGTGCTCGCCGGGCTGGCCGCGACGGTGTTCGTACTGAGCGGGGTGGGGTTCATGGCCGTCGCGGCCTGGCAGCACGAGCAGCCGGCCGGTGCGGGCGAGCGCTCCGCCCAGGCGCTCACCGACGGGGTGGACGACGACCGCAGCGCGGCCGGCGGCTCCGCGGGCGGCGGTACGGGCGGCAGCTCCGCCGGCGGCGGAGGAAACGGCTCCGCGGGCGAGGAGGACGGCGGCTCCTGGCATCCCGAGAGCTCCGGCAGTCTCCCGGAGCCCCCGCTCAGCGGCCTGACCTGGCCCGCCGACGCCCCGCGCGCCGTCGTCACCGCCCGGGGCGGCGTCCTGGTCCAGAGCAGCCCCTGGCACGAGGGCCCCGCGGTCAACGTACTGGCGCGCGGTGAGCAGATCGCCGTCGCCTGCAAGACGGACGGCCGCGACGTGTCCGGCAACGGCATCTGGTTCCGCCTCGCCGGCAACCCGGGCTTCGTGGCGGCGCGTTACGTACGCAACGTCGACGGCGTTCCGTGGTGCTGAGGAGCTGACGGCGGCGGTGGGCGAGGTGCGCGGGGACCGCGGAAGCGGGAGCGGGCAGGGCGGCGGCGGCCGTATCACGCAGCTGGTGAAAGCCGCCGCCGACGACCTCGCCCGGGTCAGGGACGACCTCACCGCCCTGGAGGGCACCCGCGCCCGCAAGCCCGTCCGGGCCGCCCGCCACCTGGGCCGGAGCGCGGGCCGGGTGACCTCCCGGCTGGCCCGGCTCTGGCGCGACCCCGAACCGGCCCCGGTCAAGCAGTCCAAGCCGGTCCCCACCGAGCTGGTCCGCTTCCTGCGCGAGTGCGGCACGGCGCTGTGCCTGGCCGGCGAGACCACCGACCGCGTCCAGCAGGCCGTCGACGAGCTGGGCGAGCGCTACGGGCTCTCGCCGGTGCAGGCGCTCGTCCTGCCGACGGGGGTCTTCGTCCGGGTCGGTGACGGCGCCGACGCGGTCGTGGACTTCGCCCCCGTGGAGGGCCGCCCGCTGGGCCTGGACCAGATCGGCGAGCTGTACCACTTCCTGCACGAGCTGTCCGAGCACCCCGTCACCCCCGAGGCGGGCACCAAGCGGCTGCGCGAGATCGAGGCGCTGCCCCCGCGCTACCCGGTGGAGCTGCGCGTCCTGGGCTACGCCACGCTGACGCTGGGCCTGGGCCTGCTCACCTACCCCAACCCCTGGGCGCTCCTGGGCTACGCGGTGCTCGGCACCGCGGTGGGCGCGCTGCGCGAGCTGGTCGCCGGCCCGCTGAAGCTGCTCGCCCAGGCGCTCCCCGTGGTCGCCGCGCTGCTGGTCACCGTCCTGGCCTACCGCTACGCCGGCCCGCTGCTCGGCGAGGATCCGGCGAAGATGCTGGTCCCGCCGCTGCTGGCGTTCCTGCCGGGCGCCGCGCTGACCATGGGCATGATGGAGCTGTCGGCGGGCTCCTGGGTCTCCGGGTCGAGCCGGCTGGTGTACGGGCTCAGCGTGCTGCTCCTGCTGGTGTTCGGCATCACGGTCGGCGCCGAGCTGATGCATCCGCACCCCGTCGAGCACGACCACGCGCGCTCCTTCGGCGAGTGGGCGCCCTGGGCCGGCGTGGTGCTGCTGGGTCTGGGCCACACCCTCAACTCCTCGGCGCCGTGGCGCAGTCTGCCCTGGCTGCTGCTGGTGCTCTTCGCCGTCGAGGGGGTGCAGACGCTGGGCCAGGCGGTCAGCGACGCGCTGATGGGCGCCTTCCTGGGCGGCGTCTCACTGCCGCTCATCGCCCGCCTGGTGGAGAACCGCCGCGGCGCCCCGCCCGCCCAGGTCACCTTCCTTCCGGCGTTCTGGCTGCTGGTCCCCGGCGCCACGAGCCTGAGCGCCGTCGGCGAACTGGTCACGGGCGACCGCGCGCACGGCGTGCTGACCACCGTCAGCGCGCTGCTGACGGTGGTGGCGGTGGCGCTGGGCGTGATGGTGGGCGCGAGCACGCTGCGCAGGCGCGCGGACTGAGCGGGGAGAACCCGCCGGCCGGTCACGCCCCGCCGGCCCCCACCGTGAACGCGACCCCCGCCGTGAACGCGACCCCCACCGTGGAAAGCCCTTTACCGGACGGGCCAAGTAGGCAAGGCTGACCCGGCGTTGAGGCGATGATCGACACGGCAGGGCCGGCCCGGCCCGGCCCGGGAGGAGGTGCCGCCGTGCTGCGCGTAGTGCTGCTCGGGCCGGTTCGGGTGTACGGCGAGGACGGGGCGCCCGTCGAGGTGGGCGGTGCCCGGCTGCGGATGCTCCTGGCCAGGCTCGCCCTCGCGCCGGGGCGGGCGGTGTCCGTCGACTCCCTCGTCGACGGGCTGTGGGGGGAGGAGCCGCCCGCCGACGCCGCCAACGCGCTGCAGGCGCTGGTCTCCCGGCTGCGCAGGGCGCTGCGCGGCACCGCGGCGGTGGAGTCGGCCTCCGGTGGCTACCGGCTCGCGGTGCGCGCCGAGGACGTGGACGCCCACCGTTTCGAGGAGCTGGCGGCGCGGGGCCGGCGGGAGCTCGCGGCCGGGCGGGCCGGTGCGGCGGCCCCGCCGCTGGCGGCGGCGCTCGGGCTGTGGCAGGGCGCGGCGCTCGCCGATGTCCGGGGCGCCCCGTTCGCGGGACCCGCCGCGACCCGCCTCGACGGTCTGCGGACCGCGGCGGTCGAGGACCACTGCGACGCCGAGCTGCGGCTCGGTCGCTTCGGGGAGGTGCTCGCCGACCTCGAAGCGGCGGGCGGCGAGCGGCCGTTGAGCGAGCGGGTCGCCGGGCTGCGGATACGGGCGCTGGCCGCGGCCGGCCGGCAGTCCGACGCCCTCGCGGTGTACGAGACGGTACGCGAGCGGCTCGGCGAGGAGCTGGGCGTGGATCCCTCGGCCGGGCTGCGGGAGATACATCTGTCCCTGCTGCGAGGCGAGTTGGCGACCCCGGCCGAGCGGGCGGCCGCCACCCCGAGCCGGCTGCCGGCCCGGCTCACCAGCTTCGTCGGCCGGGACGGCGAACTGGACGGTTTCGCCGACCGGTTCGCCGGAAGGCGGCTCGTCACCATCGTCGGCCCCGGCGGCGCGGGCAAGACCCGCCTCGCCCTCGAAGCAGCCGCCCGGGACCGCGCCCACGCGCGCGGCCGGGTCTGGTTCGTCACCCTCGCCGGCGTGAGCGCCCCGGACCGGCTGGCCGACGCGGTCCTCGGCGCCCTCGGCTCCACCGACGGCAGCCTCTACGACGCCGGCCAGGGTCGGCGGGTCACCCCCGTCGAGCGCATGGCCGACCTCATCGGCAGCGGCGACGCCCTGCTCCTGCTCGACAACTGCGAGCACCTCGTCGAGGCGGCGGCGGAACTGGCCGCCGAACTGCTCGACCGGATACCGGAGTTGAGGATCCTCGCCACCAGCCGCGAGGCCCTCGCCATCACCGGCGAGTCCCTGTACCACCTCGGCCCCCTCGACGTGCCGACCGGATCGCCGGAGGCCGCCGAGGCCGCGCGCTCCCCCGCCGTACGCCTCTTCGCCGACCGGACCGCCACGGTCCGCCCCGACTTCACGCTCGACGACTCCGTCCTCGACGCCGTGGTCGAGATCTGCCGGCGCCTCGACGGTATACCGCTCGCCCTGGAACTGGCCGCGGCGAAGCTCCGCTCGATGAGCGTCGAGCAGATCGCCCGCCGCCTCGACGACCGCTTCCGCCTCCTGGCCTCGGGCAGTCGCACCGCACTGCCCCGCCAGCGCACCCTGCTCGCGCTCGTGGAGTGGAGCTGGGACCTGCTCGACGGCCCCGAGCAGACCCTCGCCCGCAGACTGTCGGCCTTCCCGGGCGGCGCGACCGTCCCCGCGCTGGAAGCGGTCTGCGCGGACGCCTCGCTCCCGGCCGCCGACCTCCCGTACGTCCTGGACGCCCTGGTGGAGAAGTCCCTGGTGCACACCGTCGAGGAGGGGGCCGGCGGGCCGCGCTACCGGATGCTGGAGACGGTCCGCGCATACGCGGCGCGGCGGCTCGCCGAGTCCGGGGACGACGTCACCGGCCGCTACGTCGCGTACTTCCTGGCCCTCGCGGAGGAGCACGAGCCGCGCCTGCGTACCGGGGAGCAGCTGCGTGCGACAGAGGTCTTCGACGCCGAGCACGACAACCTCGTCCACGCGCTGCGCTCGGTCGCCGACAGCGGCGACCCCGGCGACCCCGGCGACGAGGCACTGACCGCACGCTTCGCCGCGGCGATGTTCTGGTACTGGGGGATCAGGGGCATGAGCACCCTCCTCGACACCTACCTGGTACGGGCCGGCGCCCCGGACCCCGTACGGACCCGGGATGGTGAACACCCCGCCGCCGACGGCGAGTCGGCGACCGCGCGCGAGTTCCACCCGGCCGTGCTGCTCCTGCGGATGTCCCGGGCCGCCCTCCCCGCCGAGGCCGCCGAGCAGGACCCGCTCACCTCCCCCGACCCCTGGGTACGGGCCACCGCCCACCTGGCCCGGGACTTCGCCCTCACCGAGCAGGGCGACCTGGACACCGGCGCCGACTCCCGCCGCGCGGCCCTGCGCGGCTTCGAGGAGGCGGGCGACCGCTGGGGCCTGGTGATGAGCCTGCTCCCGATCGGCCGCGACCACTCCCTGCGCGGCGAGTACCCCCAGGCCATCGCCACCTTCGAGCGGTGCGTGGCGCTCAGCTCCGAGCTGGGCACCGAGGACTACCTCTACCTCAGCCAGGCCAGACTCGCCCGCGAACGCCGGCGCAGCGGCGACTTGGAGGGCGCCCTGCGCGACCTGCGCGCAGCCCACCGCCAGGCCCGCGAGCGCGGCCGGCTGCGCCTGGAGGCCAACATCATGGTCGGCATGGCCAACGTGCACCGCAGGGCCGGCGACCTGGCCCGCTCCGACGCCGTCCTCGACCGCCTGGAGGCGCTCGGCTCCCGGCGCCCCTCCCTGCGGGGGCCGGCCCGCGACCTGATCGTCAGCACCCGCGTCGAGAACCGCCTCGCGCAGGGGGACGCCGCGGGCGCCAGACTCCTGCTGCCCGAGGCGGCCGGCGCCCTGTTCGGCCAGGGCGCGGGCGCCGCACTCGCCTGGGTGGCCGAACTACTCGGCGGACTACGGGCGTTGGAGGGAAACCCGCAGGAGGGCGCCAGAGCGCTCGGCATGAGCCAGGTGATGCGCGGCGCTTTCGACCGGGGCGAGCCGGAGTGGCGCGAGCTGATCGAGCGCATCGTGGCGGAGCTGGGGGAGGAGGGCTTCCGGACGGCGTACGAGGCGGGGGCCGCGTACTCCCGCGAGGACGCGCTGCGGTGGCTGGAGGCGGAGTCCCTGCGGACGGCGCCGCGGGGGTGAGAGGGGTCCGTACGGACAGAGACGGACAAGGACGGACAAGGCCGGGGGCCCGCACCGTGTGGTGCGGGCCCCCGCCCGGCTCCGCCCGCCGCCAGGATCAGCCGGCGTTCCTGCGGTAGGCGTGCAGGGCCAGCGGGAAGAAGACCGCGACCACGCCGGCCATCCACAGGAGGCTGCCGGCCAGCGGGCCGGCGACCTCGCCGCCGTTGAGCAGGCCGCGTACCGCGTCGGAGACCAGGGAGACGGGGTTGACGTCGGACCAGGCCCGCAGCCAGCCGGCCATGCTGTCGGCGGGGATGAAGACGTTGCTGGCGAAGGTGAGCGGCAGGATCAGGATGGTCATCAGGCCCTGCACGGAGGTGGGGTTCTTGATCAGCATGCCCAGGAACACCGACATCCACGAGAAGCTGAGGGCGAAGCCGACCAGCAGGGCGAGCGCGCCGAGCGCGGCGAGGGGACCGGTCTGGAAGCGGTAGCCCATGACCAGCGCGAGGACGACCAGGGTGCCCAGGCAGACGACGTAGCGGACGATGTCGGCCAGCACGGCGCCGATCAGCGGGCTGGAGCGGGCGATCGGCATACTGCGGAACCGGTCGAAGATCCCGGTGCCGACGTCCGCGCTGAGCGAGGCGCCGACGCCGATGCTGGCCTGGAAGACGGCCATCACCATGACGCCCGGGGTGATGAGCTGCAGGTAGGCGTCGGTGTCGCCGCCCGACATGGCGTCCCCGAAGAGGTAGGCGAACATCAGCAGGCTGATGATCGGGGTGAGGATCACGTCCACGAGCTGGAGGGGCGACTTCGCGAACCGGACGACGCCGCGCCCGGCGAGGGCGAGGCTGTGCCGGCCGGTCTGCGCGAGGCCGATGCGGCCGGAGAGCTGGGCGGGGAAGTGGGCGGGGAGGGTCTGGGTGCTCACGGGGGTCCTCTCGGAAGGGTCGCGGTGAAACGGTGCGGGGGATCAGACGGCGGCGGGCTGCTCGTCGGCGGCGGGCGCGCGCCCGGTCAGGGCGAGGAAAACCTCGTCCAGGCTGGGCAGCCGCAGGCCCAGCTCGTCGGCGGTGATGCCCTCGCCGTCCAGGCGGCGGGCGACGGCGGCGACGAGCAGCGGGTCGTCCGCGGGGACGGTCAGCACGCCGGAGTCCTGGCCGGGGGAGTGGCCGGACAGCTCGGCGACCAGCCGCGCGACCCGCGGCACGTCGGCGGCGACGGTGGGCCGCACCTGGAGGACCTGGCCGCCGACACGGCGCTTGAGCTCACCGGGCTGCCCCTCGGCGACCTTGCGGCCCTTGTCGATGACGGTGACGGAGTCGGCGAGCTGGTCGGCCTCCTCCAGGTACTGCGTGGTCAGCAGCACGGTCGAGCCGTCCGCGACCAGCTGCCGTACGACGTCCCAGACCTCCTGCCGGGCATGCGGGTCGAGGCCGGTGGTGGGCTCGTCCAGGAAGAGCACCCGGGGCCGGCCCACCAGGGAGGCGGCCAGGTCGAGGCGCCGGCGCATCCCGCCGGAGAAGGTGGAGATCGGCTTGCGGGCCGCCTCGGTGAGGGAGAAGTCCGCCAGCAGGCGGGCGGCCCGCGCCCTCGCGTCGCGCCGGGACAGTCCGAGGAGGCGCCCGAGGAGCACCAGGTTCTCGGTGCCGGAGAGGGCCTCGTCCACGGAGGCGAACTGACCGGTCAGACCGATCAACTGCCGTACCCTCACCGGGTCCTTGACGACGTCGTGCCCGCCGATGGCGGCGTGTCCGGCGTCGGGGCGCAGCAGTGTGGCCAGGATGCGCACGGTGGTGGTCTTGCCGGCCCCGTTGGGCCCCAGCACCCCGACGACCCTTCCGGCCGGCACCTCCAGGTCGACACCGTCCAGGGCGGTGAAGTCCCCGTACTTCTTGACCAGTCCTTCGGCCCGGATCGCGTAGGTCATGTCCAGCAGCTCCTCGTCAGGTCCTCGTCGTTCTCGACGGACATGACGATGCCGGGCGTGGCTGACAGCCACCGGACAGCGGGCTGACAGGGGCTGACAGGGGCCGACGGTCGCTGTCAGGGGGTGTCAGGGGGTGTCAGGAGCGGTCGGGCCGGGTGGCCGCACCCGCTTGTGCGGCGGCTACCCGTGGTCCCGCTCGTCCCGCCGGGCCTGACGGCTCCACCGGCTCTGCCGCTGGCGGCGGTAGCGGCGGTCCCAGCGGTCGCGGCGATCCCGGTAGGCGCGGTAGTCCCGGTAGTCCGGGTCCGTTCCGAAGCCCTCGTGCCGGGTGCCGCCGCGGCCGTAGTACATGAGGCCGAAGGCCAGCACGGCCGCGCCCACCCAGAACACGGAGTTGAGGAAGCCCAGTGCGATCAGGACCACGAGGATAAGCACGATCAAAGCGGGCATGGCGGGGCTCCGTTGACTCGCAGGGTGCGTCTGAGCGGCTCACGGGGACTGCCGCACGAACGGGACGTCCGTCTGCGGGTCGACCTCGGGAACGACCTGTCACGCTGCCGGGGGCTGGGGCCTCAACGGCCAGCATAGACCCGTTCGTTCGGCGCGGACAGGACGCGGCTGCCCGGCCCCGGGCCGGGCGCTTCGTTTAGCCGCCCGCTGCCCGGCAACCCGGGGGGCATGTCCACTCGACACGGAGCGAATCCCGCGGCGACCGTCATCACGGCCGCCGCCGACCTCGCCGCGCTGGTGATCGGCGTATGGATCCTCATGTACCTGCTCGACGCGGACCGGACCAACGGCTTCGTCGACTTCGTCCACGACTGCGCGTACTGGCTGACCGGTTGGGCGCACGGCCTGGCCAGCGTCGAGCCGGACTGGTGGCAGGTCCTGCTGGACTACGGCGCGGTCGCCCTCGCCTACCTGATCCTGGGGCACCTGCTCGCCCGGACGGTGGGGGGTTAGCGACGTTCCTTCAGACCGTCGGATCGGGGGATCCGGCGGCGCGGCGGTACTCGGCGTTGATGCGCTGGGCCTCTTCGAGCTGGTCCTCAAGGATGACGATCCGGCAGGCGGCCTCGATCGGGGTGCCCTGGTCGACGAGCTCACGCGCGCGGGCCGCGACCCGCAGCTGGTAGCGGGAGTAGCGGCGGTGCCCGCCCTCGGAACGCAGGGGTGTGATCAGCCGCGCCTCGCCGATGGCGCGCAGGAAGCCGGGGGTGGCGCCGATCATCTCGGCGGCGCGGCCCATCGTGTAAGCGGGGTAGTCGTCGTCGTCGAGACGGCCCAGCGGGTTTTCTGCGGTCATTTTACCTCTCTGCGGAACGCGTGGAGGGGCCCTGGTGCCGTACGGCACCAGGGCCCCGAAGGAACTACTACACCATCTGCCGACCATGATGCTGCGTCGGCCTTCTGTGTCCACACAGCGGTCCGGAATACGGACGGGGGTGTGGGGATCGCGGATGCGTGACCGGAGACCACCTGCCTGTCGATGTCCTGCGGTACCCGGGCTGCGGCCTTGCGCCCGGGCGATCCTGATGGCGCCGATTCCTCCGTTCTTCCCTCTGGAGCCGTTCGCTCTCTTGACCGAACCATCTACTGCCTGCGGCGGCCCCTGATCACTGCGGGCCACCCGGTCCGGCGGTCAGTCCCGTCACCGTCGTGCGAAAAACCTGGCTTCGACACTCCACCACCGCACCGTCATGCGTGTGCTACTGCCCGGCAGTTCATGTCTGCCGGGCCCTGCTCGATCTCGGCTACAACAGAAACCATAGCCACGCGAGAGGCCAATGTCTATCCCGACGAGCATAGATTTCCGGATGTCCGTCGATGAGGTAACCCGCTGTGCCCGACACGCGGTGAGGGCCCGACCGGCAGCTGCCGGTCGGGCCCTCACTGACTGTTCTGTTGTGGTTCCGCGCCCGCCCCGCCGCTCAGGCGGGCAGGGGGCTTCCCAGCATCGCCGAGGCCCGCTGGAGCGGACCGGCGGCCTCCGCGGGTACGGCCTTGGGTGACGTACGGCAGGTGAAGCCGAGGCGGGTCATGGCCCGCAGGACCTCGCCGGCGCTGAAGTCGCGGCGGTCCTGGCGGGTGACGACCTGGCCGACCTGCATGAGGGGGTAGTGGCGCCGCCCGATGATCACGGACCCGCCGGTGATCGGTTCGGGCTTGACGCCCTTCATCGTTTCCAGCACGCCGCTCTTGGTCAGGTCGAACGGGAAGCGGGCGATGACACAGCGCATGAGACCTCACAGGGGGAGGCGGAGCGAAGAGCCCGCCGGGGATGGGTCGGCTTCTTGACGGCTAGGTCCTGTACGGAGTTCCCCGTCGTCACAGGACCTAGGCCGCCGCGTCGGCGGGGGGCTGCCGTACGGACGTGCGCCGCGCTGTGGGGGCGGGACGGCGGCGGCCGCGGGAGGGGGCGCCGCGCCGGGGGCGTTCGGCCGCCGGCGCGGTGATGACGACCGGAACGCCGGAGGGGGTCCGGGCTCCGGTGATGCGGCGCAGCTCCGCCTCGCCGGAGCGGACCTGGGTGACCTGCGGGCGGATACCGGCGTCCGACATGAGACGGACCACGCCGCGGCGCTGGTTCGGTGTGACGAGCGTGACGACGCTGCCGGACTCGCCGGCGCGGGCGGTACGGCCGCCGCGGTGGAGGTAGTCCTTGTGGTCGGTGGGCGGATCGACGTTGACGACGAGGTCGAGGTTGTCGACGTGGATGCCGCGGGCGGCGACGTTCGTGGCGACGAGCACGGTGACGTGCCCGGTCTTGAACTGCCTCAGGGTGCGGGTGCGCTGGGGCTGCGACATCCCGCCGTGCAGCGCCGCGGCGCGCACGCCGCTGCGGAGCAGGTCCAGGGTCAGCCGGTCGACGGCGTGCTTGGTGTCCAGGAACATGAGCACGCGGCCGTCGCGGGCGGCGATCTCGGTGGTGGCCGTGTGCTTGTCGGCGCCCTGGACGTGCAGGACGTGGTGCTCCATCGTCGTGACCGCGCCGGCCGAGGGGTCGACCGAGTGGACGACGGGGTCGGTCAGGTAGCGGCGTACCAGGAGGTCGATGTTGCGGTCGAGCGTGGCGGAGAACAGCATGCGCTGCCCCTCGGGTCGTACCTGGTCGAGCAGCGCGGTGACCTGCGGCATGAAGCCCATGTCCGCCATCTGGTCGGCCTCGTCCAGCACGGTGGCGCCCACCTGGTCCAGCCGGCACTCGCCGCGGTCGATGAGGTCCTTGAGCCGGCCCGGGGTCGCCACCACGATCTCGACCCCGCCGCGCAGCACGCGGGCCTGCCGGCCGATCGGCATACCGCCGACGACCGTGGTCAGGCGCAGCTTGACGGAGCGGGCGTACGGGGTGAGCGCGTCGGTCACCTGCTGGGCGAGCTCGCGGGTGGGGACGAGGACCAGCCCCAGCGGCAGCCGGGGCTCGGCACGCTGCCCGGCGAGGCGGGAGAGCAGGGCGAGTCCGAAGGCGAGGGTCTTGCCGGAGCCGGTGCGCCCGCGGCCCAGGATGTCCCGGCCGGCGAGGGCGTTCGGCAGCGTCGCGCCCTGGATGGGGAACGGCACGGTGACGCCCTGCGTGCCGAGTTCGGCCAGCAGCCGCGCGGACATGTCGAGCTCGGCGAACCCCGCCACGGCGGGAAGCGCGGGAGTGGTGGTCGTGGGGAGCTCGAACTCGCCCCGCGGCGCGGCGCTTCGGCGGCCGTGACCGCCGGAGCGACGGGGGGCCGAGGAGCGGAAGCGGTCGTTCGTGCGTGTGCGGTTCATAGGGGAACCTTCCTCGATGCGGTGCATATCAAGGAATTCCCGTAATGACGAACAGCGCGGGGAATTGCAAGAATGAACCGGTGGTGGACGACGGGGAATCTGGTCGTCGAAGAATTTCTACGGATATGGGCGCAGAAACAAGTGGCGCGATGGAGAGGCGGGGCCCGAGGCGTCGGTGAAGGGCTTCCTGCCCGTGTGGGAATTGGCCCGCGACGGGGCTGCGGATTCCACCGGGCGGCCCTGTGGGAAAAGCCGTTGCGGGAAAAGACGCTGCGGGAAACGCGTACAGCTGGGGCCCGCACCCCGAAGGATGCGGGCCCCAGCTGGAACGTGCGCGTCGGTGTCAGGCGGGAACGATGTTCTCGGCCGTCGGGCCCTTCTGGCCCTGCGCGATGTCGAAGGTCACCTTCTGGCCCTCAAGCAGCTCGCGGAAGCCCTGGGCGGCGATGTTCGAGTAGTGGGCGAAGACGTCGGGGCCGCCGCCGTCCTGCTCGATGAAGCCGAAGCCCTTTTCCGCGTTGAACCACTTCACGGTACCGTTTGCCATGTCATTCTCCTTTGGGGCAGTACACCGGGATTCGCACTGTGCGAACACCGTTTCGCCGCGATGATTGCCCCGCCGGAAATAACCGGTCATACGAAAGCGTCCCCGTCATAGTATTCGACCGGGAGCGCTTGAAGTTTCGGGAACCACAACTGCAACTGGGATGACAGTAGCACGTCGTAGCGGCCCGTGCGTGCGGAATAATTCCACTTTGCCCGCTGCAGTAAAAACCCTTCCGGCGGGACCTGTTAAACCCTCACTCCGCGAGCACAGAAATTGATTGTCCGAGAGCGCGGAGTCCGCGGCGCGCCGGTGCCCGCAGGCCGTCGGCACCGGCGGCCTGCGCGGAGCGCGCACCCCGTCTCCCTCCCCGGCGCTAGGGTGCGGCCAGATCTGATTGGCGATCAGGGGAGGGGCCGACGTGCTGGAGACCGTGGCGCTGAGTGCGCTCGTGGGATTCCTGACGGCCGTGGGGAACGGGGCCGCAGGCGAGATGGGCAAGCAACTTCTGGTGTCGACAGGGGTGTTGGCCAGAAGGACCGAGGGACGCGAAACGCCGCTGCCGGCCGGTCCGCAGGGGTGGCAGGCGCTCGCGGCGCAGCTGCACGAGGAGTTCGGACGCGATCCGCGGCGGGCGGCCGAGTGGGCGCTGCTTGTCGGGAGCTACGGGGAAGAGGCGGCGGAGCTGTCCACTGGCAGTGGACTCCCGCCCGCGACAAGGGACTTCACCAACCGGCAGCAGGTCCTGAGGCAGCTGAAGCGCGAGGCGACCCGGCGCGCCGCGGGACGCCCTCGCGTCGCCCTGCTGTACGGCCCGCCGGGCATCGGCACCACCTCTGCGGCGCTGCACCTGGGCGCGGCCCAGCACGAGCGCTTCCCCGACGGGCAGTTCTACGTGGACCTGCGCGATGCCCCCGGGGAGAACGGCCCGGATCCGGCCACGGTCCTGCTGCGCCTGCTGCGGGCGATGGGCGTGAGGGCGGAGGCGATCCCACCGACCGGATCGGAACGCGAACGCCTCTACCGTCGACTCACCTCGGGACGCAGGGCACTTGTGGTGGTCGACCACGTGTCGTCCCCCGCCCAGGTGCGGGGCCTGATACCCGCGACCCCCGACGTCTTCCTGCTCGTGGTCGTGTCCGGACCGCCCTTCGCACTGGAGGCAGAGCGCGTACCCGTCCCGCCGCTGAGCGACCGGTACGCGACGCGGCTGGTGCGCAGGATCGCGGGCCGGGAGGTCTTCGCGCGGGCCAAGGACCGCATCCCGGGCGTGCTGGAGCACTGCGCGGGCAACGCCTTCGCGCTGAAGACGGAGGCGGTGCGGCTGCTGGCAGCGGCCGGTGAAGGGGGAGGCGGACCCCGGGCCGCCGCGGCGAGCCACGACCCGGTACGCGAGACGGTGCGAAACGCCTGCGACCGCCTGCCGCAGGAGACGGCGCGACTCGTACGCCTGACGGCGCTGGGCGGCTGGCCGTCCGTCGACGCCCGGCTCGCCGCGGCGGCCGCCGGCGTCGAGCCCCGGACGGCGGCCGGGCTGCTCAGCGAGGCCGCCGATGCCCAACTCCTCGACTTCGCCGCCGAGGACAGGTTCCGCTTCCGCCCGGAGGTGCGCCGCGCCCTGGCCGACGCGGCGGCCGTGGAAGACGGTGTGGCCGCGTGCTCCGAAGCCGTGGAGCGCGTACTCGACGCTCTCCTGAACCGGTCCCTGCACGCCGCCCACGCGGCCCTGCCGAAGAGCTGGCGCACCGGGCCCGCGCCCGAGACCGGGGACGCGTTCGCCGACGAGGCGCAGGGACTGGCGGCGCTGGCCGCCGAGGTGGGCAACGTGGTCCGGGCCGTCCTCGTGGCCGAGGAGCACCGGCACACCGACACGGCGCTCCGACTGGCCCGTTGCCTGTGGCCGCTGCAGTTGAAGGCCGGCCACTGGGACGAGGTGCTGCCCGCACTTCGGGCGGCGGTCAGGTGCGCCGACAGGCACCGGCCCCTCTCGGCCGCGGCAGGCGCGCTCCACTTCCAACTCGCGCACTGCCTGGGAGAGCTCGCGAGAGGCGAGGAGGCGCGCCGCGAGGCCCGCGCGGCCGTCGAGTGCGAGCGTGCGGCGGGGCATCTGCGCGGCGAGGCATCCTGCGTGGAACTGCTCGGCCTCCTGTACCTGCGCGAGTGGCGCTTCGAGGCCGCGTACGAGCGCTTCGTGGAGGCCGAGGGCGTCTACCGGCGTATCGGACCCGGCCAAGAGGGGGCGGCGGACCTCCCGCGTGCGCTCGCGCTGGCCGCCCGCCATCAGGGCCGGGCGCTGCGGGGCATGGAGCGGCTGGACGAGTCGCGCACCCTTCTCGAAGGCGCGGCGGACTACTTCGAGGCCGAGGGGGAGGGGTACAACCGGGCCCGTGCGCTCACCGACCTGGCCGAGACCCTCCATGACCTGGGCGAGGACGGCGAGGCGCTGCGAAGGATCG
The DNA here is from genome assembly GCF_042663125.1 of Streptomyces polyrhachis. Taxonomy (NCBI): domain Bacteria; kingdom Bacillati; phylum Actinomycetota; class Actinomycetes; order Kitasatosporales; family Streptomycetaceae; genus Streptomyces; species Streptomyces polyrhachis. Next base: position 24,010 of record NZ_JBHSZO010000009.1, read on the forward strand.
CGCAGGCGGAGCGGCTGCTCACGCCTGCGGCGGCTCCGCACCTTCGCTATCTCGCGGGTCTGCGCTCGCGCTGCGAGGCCGGTCGCTGACGGGCTTCGCGGTCGCCGCGTGCACGCCGCCGGCCGCGTGCACGCGCAGGGTGGTGCCCGCGGGCGGAGGGCTCCCGCCCGCGGCGAGCCACGCGTACAGCGCCGAGGCGTAGGCGGCCGGGTCCAGGTCCGCGCCCCGGCCCGCGGACAGCCGCAGCAGGCCGTGCTCCCTGCTGCGGGCGACGCAGGTGTCCGGGCCGCTGACGTACGCCGCCAGCGCGCACCGGGGGTGCAGGCGCAGCACCTCGGCCGTCCACGCCTCCGCGCCGCCCAGCCGCGAGTCGTCGGGGGGCCCGGAGCGCGTGATGACGTCGGCCAGTTCGAGGTCGCCGGGGTCGCGGGTGTCCTCGTGCACGGCGAGGTGTACGTCGCCGGCCGCGCCGTACGGGTGGTGGGTGGACCGTTCGATCACCACGTCCACGCCCTTCACCCGGGTGCGTACGCGCAAGGGGGCAGTGCGCGACGGAGGGTCGAACGGAGGGAGCGGCAGGGGTTCGAGCAGGGCCGGGGCGGGGGGCTCGGGCAGGTCCAGCAGCCGGTAGAAGTGGCGGCGCAGCAGTGCCGCCGAGTCGCCCGGCGCGGAGGTGACGAACGCGGCGGCGTCGCCGCCCGGCCGGTGGGCCGCCAGCGCGTTTGCGAGCTGCGGGCGCAGCGGTCCGCGCGGGTCGAGCCGCGGGGCCCGGCGGACGAACGCCGCGAGCGGGGCCTCGGGGTCCAGTCTCCCCTGCTCGGCGGATGCCAGCAGGACGGGGATGTCCAGGGCGGCGGCGTAGTACGAGACCGCCCCGAAGTCCCCTATGACGAGGTCGGCCGCCAGGAGCGCCTGCCGCCAACCGCGGACGGGGTCTATCAGGGTCAGGCCGCTGCGCAGCGACCGGTCCAGCCAGGCGCGGATCTGGCCGGGGCCGTGCCCGTGCCAGATGTTCGGGTGCAGCACGGCTGCCAGCCGGTAGTCGTCGGCCGGCAACTCGGCGGTGAGGCGCGGCAGAAGGCTCGGCAGGACGTCCTGGGAGCCGCCGTTGCCGAAGAGGCCCTCGGGGTTCCACGTGGAGTTCAGTACGACGAGCCGCTGCCCCTCCCGCATGCCGAGGGCCCGGCGGAAGCGGGGCCGGTAGGAGCGGGCGGCGAGCATGCGGTCGAAGCACGGGTCGCCCGCGATGACGGCGGCGTCCACCGCCTCGGGGCAGGCCCGGCGCAGGCGCTCCAACTGCTCCGGGTGGGACAGGACGAGCCCGTCCACGAAAGGCTCGCCATCCGCGAGCAGCCACTCGGGCGCCAGACCGAACGTCGGCTCCCGGCTCCCGGCTCCCGGCTCCCGGCTCCCGGCTCCCGGCTCCCGGCTGGCCAGTTTCTTAGTATATCCGACGCCATGCGAAAGTACTACCAATTTACCCTGAATCAGGGGGAGTTGTCCACCGTAGCTCGCGGAGACGGCGAGGTCCACGGGTGTCGACAGGGCTTGCTCCCAGGGCAGTACGGGAAGCCCCAACTCGGCGAAGAGCTCGGCGAGTCCGCCCTGGAACACGGATGAACGGGTCGAGGTGACGAGGAGCTGGACCCGGAAGTCGTCGTGGAAGAGGGGCAGAACGTCCAGCAATCGGCCGATCGACGTGACGTTGTGGGCAACTATCAGCACCCGGCGCTGAGTTGTCCGACTGGCCCACCGCCCGGCCTCGGGCCCGACCGGCACACGTATCTCCAGGGGTCGAACCGCTTCCACCGGACCCCCTCCTGATCGCGTGCGGTGCCGTAGCGCGATCACCATAGTTCTATGGCCGACGGACCCGCCGCCCACCCTCACACCGCGAACGCGACCGCCGCTTCGAGTACGTACACAACCCACTTTCCGTACGTCCCGTAGCCGGAGCTGACCTCAGCGATCCACACAACAGGTCAGGGGCCTGATTCGATCTCTCGAATCAGGCCCCTGACCTGTTGTTTCTTCTGTCGGGGTGGCGGGATTTGAACCCACGGCCTCTTCGTCCCGAACGAAGCGCGCTACCAAGCTGCGCCACACCCCGAAGCAACGAGCACTACTGTAGCCCACCCTCGGCGCAGGGCGAAATTCAGTTAGCGGCGTCCGGGACCAGTGTGAGCAGCGTCGCTTCCGGGGGGCAGGCGAAGCGGACGGGGGTGTAGCGGTTGGTGCCGCAGCCCGCCGAGACGTGCAGGTGGGCCGTACGGGAGCCGGCGGCGGACTCGGCCGTGTGGGTGGACAGGCCGCTGACGCGGGCCGTGTCCAGGTCGCAGTTCGTGACCAGCGCCCCGTAGAAGGGGATGCGGACCTGGCCGCCGTGGGTGTGGCCGGCGAGTATCAGCGGGTAGCCGTCCGCCGTGAAGGCGTCCAGCGCGCGCAGGTACGGGGCGTGCACCACGGCCAGGGAGAGGTCCGCGCCCTCTTCCGGGCCGCCGGCCACCCGCTCGTAGCGGTCGCGCTTGATGTGCGGGTCGTCCAGGCCGGTCAGCGCCAGCTCCGGGCCGGCCGCCAGCTTCAGCCGGCCGCGGCTGTTGGACAGGCCCACCCAGCCCGCCGCCTCGAAGGCGTCGCGCATGCCCTCCCAGGGGTTGCGCCGCACGCCGATCGCCGGGTCGTTCTTGCCGTTCAGGCCGTGGACGCCGCGGGCCCGCTCCAGCAGGTAGCGCGCGGGATTGCGCAGCTGGGGGGCGTAGTAGTCGTTCGACCCCATCACGTACGTGCCCGGGAACTCCAGCAGCGGGCCCAGCGCGTCCAGCAGCTCCGGTACGCCCTCGGGGTCGGAGAGGTTGTCGCCGGTGTTGACCACCAGGTCCGGGCGCAGGCCCGCCAGGGACCGCAGCCAGCGCTGCTTCTTGCGCTGGCCGCCGACCATGTGGATGTCCGAGACGTGCAGCACCCGCAGCGGCGCCATCCCCGCCGGCAGCACCGGCACCGTCACCCGCCGCAGCCGGAAGGAGCGCACCTCCACCCCGGCGGCATAGCCGGCACACGCCGTGCCGAGGGCGGTCAGGGCCAGGGGGACTCCGTATCGCGCGCGCATCCGCCCATCGTCCCAGAAGCGGTACGGGCCGCAGCGGCTGCCCTCGGGAAAATCCGGCGGCCCCGGCCCCGTACGGCATGGGAGACTCGGGGCATGACCACGCTCAAGGCCACGCTGAAGGACGACCTCACCGCCTCCATCAGGGCGCGTGACGAGCTGCGCTCCGCCACGCTGCGGATGACCCTCACCGCGATCACCAAGGAGGAGGTCGCCGGTACGCAGGCGCGCGAGCTCTCCGACGACGAGGTGCTGAAGGTCATCGCCCGCGAGGCGAAGAAGCGCCGGGAGGCCGCGGAGGCGTTCGCCGCCGGCGGTCGGGCGGAGTCGGCCGAGCGGGAGCTGGCCGAGGGCGCGATCCTCGACGCGTACCTGCCCAAGCAGCTCTCCGACGAGGAGCTGACCGTGCTCGTCGACGCCGCCGTGGCCGAGGCGCGGGCCGCCGGCGCGGAGGGGCCGCGGGCCATGGGCGCCGTGATGAAGCTCGTGAACCCGAAGGTCGCCGGCCTCGCCGAGGGCGGCCGCGTCGCCGCCGCGGTGAAGCGCGCGCTGCAGGGCTGAGCGCGGGCCCGTACGGCAGGGGCCGCGCGCCCCCGTGCACGCACGAAGGGGCGGCCTCCCGGATTCGGGAGGCCGCCCCTTCGTGCGTCGTGTGCCGGGCTACTGCCAGCCGGTGGTGCCGCCGCCGTTGTTCCTGCCGCCGTCCGTGCCGGTGGTGCCCCCGGTGAGCAGCCCGCCGTCGAGGGTGCCGCCGTCGGTCGCCCCGACGGTGGTGGTGCCGTCCGTCGTGCCGCCGGTGAGCGTGCCCCCGGTCGGGGTGCTGCCGTTCGTGCCGTCGGTCGTCCCGCCGTCGGTGCCGCCGGTGAGCAGCCCCCCGTCGAGCAGCCCGCCGTTGTTGCCGTTGCCGGGCTTGTCCCGGTCGTCGTCGCCGGGCTTCTTCTTGGGCTCGGGACGCGGCAGCGGGACGGTGACGAAGGACGGCGCCGGCTTGCCCTCCAGCGCGCCCGCCATCGCGTCGCGCCAGATGGGGGCGGGGACCGCGCCGCCGAACACCTTGTAGTGGTACTTGCCGCCGATGGTGATGTTGACCATCTTCGGCTTCTCGGCGCCGGGGCCGCCGACCCAGACCGCGGCGGCCAGGTTCGGGGTGTGCCCCACGTACCAGGCGTTCTTGCGCTCGTCGGTCGTACCGGTCTTGCCGCCGTTGTCGCGCCCGCTCAGCCCGGCCAGCTGGCCCGTACCGTCGCTGACCACGCCCTTGAGCAGGGTGTTGATCGTGTCGGCGGTGCGCGTCTCCATGGCCCGCGAGCACGCGGTCTTCGGGACCCGCAGCTTCTTGCCGTGCGCGTCGGTGATCGACTGGATCGCGACCGGCGTGCAGTAGACGCCGCGGTTGGCGAAGGTGGCGTAGGCGTTGGCCATGGTCAGCGGGGAGATGTCGGCGACACCCAGGGTCATCGTCGGCACCTGCGAGAGCTTGCCGCCGTTACCGGTGTGCACGCCCATGCGCTGGGCCATCTCGGTGACCGGGCAGATGCCGTACTCCGAGATCATGGCCGCGAAGTAGGTGTTGATCGACTTCTTGGTCGCCTCGGCGAGACCGTAGGGGCCGACCTCCTCGCGGGTCTCGTTCTGGGTGGTCTCGCGCTGGGTGTTCGACCAGTTCGTGCCGCAGGTCCTGATCGGGCTCTTCCAGGTCATCTTGTTCGGCGAGGGGTAGACCTTCGTGAGCGGCATACCCTCCTCGATCGCCGCGGCGGCGGTGATCGGCTTGAACGTCGAGCCGACCTGGAAGCCGTAGCGCGAGCCGCCCATCTTCTGGTCGGCGGAGAGGTTGAGCGTGGTCTGGTGCTGCTTGGGATCCAGGCCGTACGGGCGGGACTGGCCCATGCCGACGATCCGGCCCGTGCCGGGCTGGACCATGGAGACGGCGGCGGCGACCTTGTCCGTCTGGTAGACGTGCTTCTTGATCGATTCGTTGATCGACCGCTGCGCCTTCGGATCCAGCGTCGTGTGGATCGTCAGGCCGCCGTGCTCCCACTTCTTCTTCCGCTCGCCGGCGGTCTTGCCGAAGACGGGGTTCTGCAGGAACGTCTCGCGCACGTAGTCGCAGAAGAAGCCCGCGCCGTTGACCGCCGTGATGCACCCGTTGCGCGGCGAGCTGAACTTCAGTCCCAGCCCCTTGGCCTTCGCCTTCGCCGCCACCGCCGGGGTGACGTACTTCGCCTGGACCATCTTGTCTATGACCGTGTTGCGGCGCTTGAGCGCCTCCTGCTCGTCGTTGAGCGGGTCGTAGCGCGAGGGCGACTGGACGACGCCGGCGAGCATCGCGGCCTCGGGGACGGTGAGGTCCTTGGCCGGCTTGCTGTAGTAGCGCTGGGCGGCGGCCTCCACGCCGTACGCCTGCTCGCCGAAGAAGGCGATGTTGAGGTAGTTCTCCAGGATCTGCTTCTTGGTCAGCTCCTGCTCCACTTGGATGGCGAGCTTCAGCTCCCGGATCTTGCGGCCGAGCGTCTGGCGGGTGGCCGCGGCGAGCTTCGCCTGGTCCTCGCCGGCCTCCTCCATCGCGATGTTCTTCACGTACTGCTGGGTGAGCGTGGAGGCGCCCTCCTGCACCGTGCCGGCCTGGGCGTTGGCGTTGACCGCGCGCAGGATGCCCTTGAGGTCGACGGCGCCGTGCTCGTAGAAGCGCATGTCCTCGATGGCGACGATGGCCTGCTGCATCGCGGGGGCGACCTGCTTGAGCGGGACGACCGTGCGGTTGCGGGCGTAGACGGTGGCGATCAGGCCGCCGTCCTTGTCGAGGATGGTGGACTTCTGGCTCAGCGGGGGCTGCTCGACGCTGGCCGGCAGCTTGTCGAAGCCCTCGACCGTCCCCTTGGCCGCGAGCCCGAGCGCGCCGACGGCCGGCAGCGAGAGCCCGGCGAGCAGACCGCCCGCGAGGACGCTGACGCCGAGGAACTTCGCGGCCTGCTGGGCTGTGGTGAGACCCCCGCCGGGACGCTTGTATGCCATGCGCCCCACCCTAACTTCTGAATCCCCGGACAGCCGCCTGTCTGTTCCCATACGCTGCTATCGGTTGTCCAGGGGTACGCGCCTGTCGCCTGTGACATCACTCCTGTGGGTGATGAGACATGACCGAATTGGCGGAATGTGTCGCCGAATGACCCCTGGCCTGACCGAGAGGCGCCGACGATCTGTGGGCATATGCCCTGTTGGCGAGGCTTGCGGCCCGCTCACTCCCCTGGGTGATCTGCCGCATACACATAGTCCGTTCGGACCATGCAAGATTGGGCCCGCAGGGGGTGTTGCGCCCTGCTCTCCTTCCGTAACGTCCTCAACTGGCGGCGGTGAATATGCCGTTGCCGCCGTGGGGGAGCCTCAATTCGGGAGAGGACGGCGCCAGCATGAGCTGGGTTACCGACTGGAGTGCACAGGCAGCGTGCCGCACCACTGATCCGGACGAACTGTTCGTCCAGGGTGCGGCGCAGAACAGGGCGAAGGCAGTATGCACCGGATGTCCGGTGCGTACGGAGTGCCTCGCCGACGCGCTCGACAACAGGGTGGAGTTCGGGGTCTGGGGCGGTATGACGGAGCGCGAGCGGCGGGCACTGCTGCGCCGCCGGCCGACCGTCACCTCCTGGCGCCGCCTCCTTGAGACGGCGAAGCTCGAGTACGAGCGCTCCGCGGGGCTGCTCCCCGTGGAGGACGAGGAGTACGCGATCGCGGTGGGCTGACCGCCCGCTCCGTACCCCTCACCGCCTGCACGGCCCGGGTCCGACCAGCCCGGGCCAGGTGCCGTTCCGGGCTGCCCCCTGGGCTGCCGCGGCCGCCTACCAGGCCGCCGCGCCTACCAGGCCGCCGCCTACCGGTCCGCTGCCGCGAGCCGCTGCGCGATGTCCCGCAGCCCGGCCAGGTCGTGCACGTCGCCGGGGAGCGCCGCCACCTCGGCCACCGGGACGTCCGGATGCAGCGCGGTGAAACGGTCGCGGCGGCGCTGCTCACGCGCCAGTACGTGCATGCGCTCGGCGTGCAGCCGCAGCAGCGCGGCGGTGACGTCCGCGGGGTCCGTACCGGAAGGGTCCTGCGCGGCGGTGGTGTCGGCGGAGTCGGCGGAGTCCTCGGTTGAGCCGGGGCCGGGGGAGAAGGGCGCCCGAGAGGACGTCTGCCCGGCCGGGCGATCCACAATGCCGCCCCCGGCGAGGTTTTCCGCCGCCGCGAGGGCCCGCTCGGCGCTGAGGTGGGCCGCGCCGCTGGTGTGCACCCGGTTGAGGACGAGCCCGGCCAGCGGCATCCGGTCCGCCTCCAGCCGCTGGACGAAGTAGGCGGCCTCGCGCAGGGCGTCGCGCTCGGGCGCCGCGACGACGAGGAAGGCCGTGCCGGGCGCCTGCAGCAGCCGGTAGGTGGCCTCCGCGCGCTTGCGGAAGCCGCCGAAGGTGGAGTCCATGGCGGCCACGAAGGTCTGCACGTCGCGCAGCAGCTCACCGCCGAGCAGTTTGCCGAGCGTGTTCGTGAACAGCGACATCCCCAGGTCCAGGAAGCGCATCCCGGCCCGCCCGCCGACCCGCGCCGGGGCCGTGAGCAGCCGGACCAGCCGGCCGTCGAGGAAGGAGCCCAGCCGGCTGGGGGCGTCGAGGAAGTCCAGCGCGGAGCGGCTGGGCGGGGTGTCCACGACGATCAGGTCCCACTCCTCGCTCGCCCGCAGCTGGCCGAGCTTCTCCATCGCCATGTACTCCTGCGTGCCGGCGAAGCCCGCCGAGAGCGACTGGTAGAAGGGGTTCGCCAGGATGGTGCGGGCCCGCTCGGGGTCGGCGTGCGCCTCGACGATCTCGTCGAAGGTGCGCTTCATGTCGAGCATCATGGCGTGCAGCGCGCCCTCGCCCGTCGTCTTCACCCCCGCCACCGGGCGCGGGGTGTTGTCCAGCTCGGCGATGCCCATGGACTGCGCGAGGCGCCGGGCCGGGTCGATGGTCAGCACCACCACCCGCCGGCCGCGCTCGGCCGCCCGTACGCCCAGCGCGGCGGCGGTGGTGGTCTTGCCCACGCCGCCGGAGCCGCAGCACACCACGATCCGGGTGCCGGGGTCGTCCAGGAGCGCGTCGACGTCGAGCCGCGGGGGCTGCTGAAGGGTCATCCTCGGCGTCACTCCGTCCACTGCTTGCGCAGCTCCTCGGCCAGCAGGTACAGCCCCGCCAGGTCGACTCCCTCGGCCAGCAGGGGCAGTTCGCGCACCGGCAGTCCCAGCGCGGCGACCTCCGCCCGCTCGGCCCCCTCCAGCTCCAGTCGCGCCGCGTGCTCGCGGGCCTGCTCCAGCAGGGGCGCCACCAGGGCCCGTACGGCCTTGGTCGGCGTGCCCCCCGCCGCCCCCCGCGCGGCGCCCAGGCCGGCCGTCGCGAGGGCCTGGGCGACCGCCTCGGGGTCGCGGGCGGCGTCGGCGAGCGCGGTCTCGTCCAGCAGCGCCGGGCGGACCGTGTTGACGACCACCGACCCCACCGGCAGCCCGGCCGCGCGCAGCTCGGCGACGCCGTCCACGGTCTCCTGGACGGGCATCTCCTCCAGCAGCGTCACCAGGTGCACGGCCGTCTCGGGGGACTTCAGGACCCGCATCACCGACTGGGCCTGCTTGTGGACGGGGCCGACCCTGGCCAGCCCGGCGACCTCGTCGTTGACGCCGAGGAAGCGGGTGACGCGGCCGGTGGGCGGGGCGTCCATCACCACCGCGTCGTAGACGTACCCCCCGCTCCTGCGCCGGCGGCGCACCGCCTCGCACGCCTTGCCGGTGAGCAGCACGTCGCGCAGGCCCGGGGCGATGGTGGTGGCGAAGTCGATGGCGCCGAGCTTGCGCAGGGCGCGGCCCGCGCCGCCCAGCTTGTAGAACATCTGCAGGTAGTCCAGGAGGGCCTGCTCGGCGTCGATGGCGAGCGCGAACACCTCCCCGCCGCCGGGCGCGACGGCGATGCGCCGCTCCTCGTAGGGCAGCGCCTCCGTCTCGAAGAGCTGCGCGATGCCCTGCCGGCCCTCGACCTCGACCAGGAGCGTGCGCCGCCCCTCCTCGGCGAGGGCGAGCGCGAGGGCGGCGGCGACCGTGGTCTTGCCGGTCCCGCCCTTGCCGCTGACCACATGAAGCCTCACGTGTTCGAGACTAAAACGTGGAGCGGCGTTATGGGGGCGGCACGGGTGAGCCGGGGTGCGCGGCTGTCGTACAGTCGCCGCATGACGAAGTACGAGTACGCGACGGTCCCCCTGCTGGTGCACGCGACGAAGCAGATCCTGGACACCTGGGGCGAGGACGGCTGGGAGCTGGTCCAGGTCGTGCCCGGGCCCAACCCCGAGCAGCTGGTGGCCTACCTGAAGCGGGAGAAGCAGGCGTGAGCGCGGTCGAGGCGAAGCTCGCCGCCTTGGGGCTGGAACTGCCGGAGGTCGCGGCTCCGCTGGCCTCGTACGTGCCCGCGGTGCGCACCGGCGACTACGTGTACACCGCCGGCCAGCTGCCGATGGTCGACGGCTCCCTCCACGTCACCGGCAAGGTCGGCGCGGAGGTCACGCCGGAGGAGGCCAAGCGGCTGGCCGAGCGCTGCGCGCTCAACGCGCTGGCCGCGATCAAGTCCGTGATCGGTGACCTGGACAAGGTCAAGCGGGTCGTGAAGGTCGTCGGATTCGTCGCCTCCGCCCCGGACTTCACCGGCCAGCCGGGCGTGGTCAACGGCGCGAGCGAGCTGATCGGCAAGGTCTTCGGCGAGGCGGGCGTGCACGCGCGCTCGGCGGTCGGGGTCTCGGTGCTGCCGATCGACGCGCCGGTCGAGGTGGAGTTCGTGGTCGAGGTCGCGGACTGAGGCCGTCGCTTGCGGGCTCGCGGGCTCGCGGGCTCGCGGGTTTACGGGCGAGAGGGGCCGGGGTCACACCCCGGCCCCTCTCGTGCGCCGGGGCGAAGGCACGTAGCATCCGCCCATGCCCGAAGCATCCGGCGGCTCCTCCGGCGCCCCCCTCGACGGCCCCTCCGACGGGCAGTGGTACCCGCCCGAGTGGCCCGACCGCATCCGCGCCCTGGCCAGGGGCGAGCTGACGCCCGTCGCGCCCCGGCGCGCGGCGACTGTGCTGCTGCTGCGGCCCGGGGCGTCCGGGTCCGGGACGTCTGGAATGGACGTCTACATGCTGCGCCGCCGCGCCTCCATGGCCTTCGCCGGGGGCGCCTACGCCTACCCCGGCGGCTCGGTCGACGAACGCGACGTCCGGCCCGTCGCCTGGGCCGGACCCGGCCTCGCCGACTGGGCGCGCCGGCTCGGCGCCCCGAGTGAGGCCGAGGCCCAGGCGATCGTCTGCGCCGCCGTACGCGAGACCTTCGAGGAGGCCGGCGTCCTGCTGGCCGGACCCTCCCCCGAGGCCGTCGTCGCGGACACCACCGGCGCCGACTGGGAGGCCGACCGCCTGGCGCTGGTCGCCCGCGAGCTGTCCTTCGCCGACCTCCTCGCCCGCCGCGGGCTCGTGCTGCGCTCCGACCTGCTGGGCGCCTGGGCGCGCTGGATCACCCCGGAGTTCGAGCGGCGGCGCTACGACACCTGGTTCTTCACCGCCGCCCTCCCCGCCGGCCAGCGCACCCGCAACGCCTCCACCGAGGCCGACCGCACCGTCTGGGTACGCCCGGCCGAGGCGGTCGTGGGCTACGGGCGGGGCGAGCTGCTGATGATGCCGCCGACGATCACGATGCTGCGCGACCTCACGGCGTACGAGACGCCGCAGGCGGTGCTGGCCGCCGCACCGGGGCGCGAGCTGGCGCCCGTACTGGCGACGGCGAGCCTGGCGGAGGACGGGCGGCTCACGCTCAGCTGGCCGGGGCACGAGGAGTTCACCAGGAGGCTCCCCGCATGACCGACGCCGAGCTTCCCGGCCGCCCGCGCACCGGCGCGCTCACCGGGCGGGCGAGTGCGCGCGCGTACTGCGTACTGGCCCCCAACCCCTCGCCGATGACGCTGGACGGCACCAACACCTGGATCGTCGCCGAGCCCGACTCCGAGGAGGCCGTCGTCATCGACCCGGGCCCGCTGGACGAGGCGCACCTGGCGGCGGTGGTGGCCACCGCCGAGCGGCTCGGCAAGCGGGTGGCGCTCACGCTGCTCACCCACGGCCACGCCGACCACGCGGCGGGCGCGGCGCGCTTCTGCGAGCTGACGGGCACGCGGGTACGGGCGCTGGACCCGGCGCTGCGGCTGGGCGGCGAGGGCCTGGCGGGCGGCGACGTGGTCACGACGGGCGGCCTGGAGCTGCGCGTGGTGCCCACCCCCGGCCACACCTCCGACTCCCTCAGCTTCCAGCTCCCCGCCGACGGCGCGGTCCTCACCGGCGACACGGTGCTGGGCCGGGGCACGACGATGGTGGCGCACCCGGACGGCAGGCTGGGCGACTACCTCGACTCCCTGCGCCGGCTGCGCTCGCTGACGGTGGACGACGGGGTGCACACGGTGCTCCCGGGCCACGGCCCGGTGCTGACCGACGCGCAGGGGGCGGTGGAGTTCTACCTCGCCCACCGCGCCGCCCGCCTGGCCCAGGTCGAGACGGCGGTGGAGAACGGCCACCGCACCCCGGCGGACGTCGTGGCCCGCGTCTACGCGGACGTGGACCGCGCCCTGTGGCCGGCGGCGGAGCTGTCGGTACGGGCCCAACTCGACTACCTGTCGGAACACGGCCTGATCTGAGGGCGCCTCAGTACGGCCGCGGCGCCTTCACCCCGTGCACCGCCGCGTACTCGCCGGCCAGCCAGGGGCCGAGTCCGTGCACCAGTTCGCCCAGCGCCCCGGGGTCGGCCGTGCGCTCGCGGCCGATGCGGGCGGCCTCGCGCATGAGGTCGGCCCACTGGGGGTAGTACGCGCCGAACACCTCGGCGGACTCGGCGAGATCGCTGGTCCAGCCCCCGTAGCGCGGCATGACGAGGGTGAACCCGGTCCGTACGAGCCGGCGCGCGACGATCCGGCTGAGGGCGAGCAGCTCCGCCTCGCCGCCTGCCGCCAGCCGGTCCGCCCACTGGGGCAGTACGAGCGCGAGATCGCCGTTCGTCTCGCGCGCCAGCAGTGAGTCCGGCCGGTAGCGCGGCAGCCCGGCGCCCAGATCGAGCCCGGTGAGCGGGGTGCACAGGCAGGCGACGAACCACCCCAGGTCGTAGCGCTCCAGCTCACTGCACAGCACCTCCGCGCTGAACAGCAGCACACCCACCCCGTCGACCTGCCCAAACGCGGCGTCAACCCGCGCCTCCACGGCCCGCGCGGCCGCCCGGTCGCCATCGGTCGGCTCGCGCCGCAGGGCGATCAGCAGATCCAGATCGGAGACCCCGGCGACAGCCGTGCCCCGGGGCACACTCCCGTAGAGATACGCACTGTGCAGCCCGCCACCCCAGGCCCCCAGCTCCCGCCGCACGGAGTCGACCACGACGTCGAAGGGCGCCCGAACCCGGTCGAGCGAGCCCTCACGGGCAATGAACCCGTCACCGGTGAGCCCGCGCACGACACCCCTTTGACCACCCGGTACTGACTCGGCTCACGAGACCGCACCCAGCCCGTCCGGCCCGCGGGCGGAGCCCGCTATGAGATGCGGTGAGGACTTCGGTGAAGCCGAAGCGCGCCGCAGGCGCCGGCGCCACCGCCGCCTGTCGGCGAACCGCAGTCGAAATCAACGACTCCGCTTAGCCAGCCGCTCGACATCGAGAAGAATCACCGCACGGGCCTCCAACCGCAGCCACCCCCGCGAAGCGAAATCGGCGAGCGCCTTGTTCACGGTCTCCCGCGACGCGCCCACCAGCTGCGCCAGCTCCTCCTGCGTGAGGTCGTGCACCACGTGGATGCCCTCGTCCGCCTGCACGCCGAAGCGCCGCGAGAGGTCGAGCAGCGCCCGCGCCACCCGGCCGGGGACGTCGGAGAAGACCAGGTCGGACATCTGGTCGTTGGTGCGCCGCAGCCGCCGCGCGACGGCCCGCAGCAGCGCCGCGGCCACCTCGGGCCGGACGTTCAGCCAGGGCTGCAGGTCGCCGTGGCCCAGCCCCAGCAGCTTGACCTCGGTCAGCGCGGTGGCCGTGGCCGTACGGGGACCGGGGTCGAAGAGGGACAGCTCGCCGATGAGCTCGCCGGGGCCGAGCACCGCCAGCATGTTCTCCCGGCCGTCGGGGGAGGTGCGGTGGAGCTTCACCTTGCCCTCCGTGACGACGTAGAGCCGGTCCCCGGGGTCGCCCTCGTGGAACAGCGACTCGCCGCGGGCGAGCGTGACCTCCGCCATGGAAGCGCGCAGCTCACCGGCCTGCTCGTCGTCGAGCGCCGCAAAAAGCGGGGCGCGCCGCAGAACGTCGTCCACGAGTCTCTCCTTGTCGACATGCCCAGGCGACCTTGGATCTTGCGGTGTGGTCTCCATGATGCCGGACAGTAAAACAGTGCGATCAATCACAAGTTTGACGTACTGCCGGACCTGATCGTGCCCCAGGGGTCGTTTTCGGGCCTGACCGGCGGGAACGCCACTGCGCCGGACGAGTGCCCGACCCCCTGGGGAGAACGGCCGGACCAGGCCCGAACGGGTGACTGAACCCCCCGATTCAGCCCTGAGCGAACACCCTCTCACCCGGGCGGCCGCGCCACGGTGTCGGTGTACGGGCTGGCCGGCCGCTCGACCTCCGCCAGGCTCTCCACCCGCAGCTCGTTGGCCGCGGACGGCGTGCCCAGCGTGCCCGCGGCCGACCAGCGGCCGGTCACCGTCACCCAGGTGTCGGCGGGCGGCGCTGCGGCGCCCCGCATGCGGACCGTGACGGACTGCGAGTCGGCGGCGCAGCAGCTGATCACCAGCCGGGTGAGCCGCCAGCCGCCGGCGCCGCTCCGGTCGGGCGTGACGAAGCCGGTCATCCGTACGGTGCGGCCCCGCAGGCTCTGCCGGCGGTCGTGCTGGGCGCGCAGGGTGAACTCCGAGAGCGGCATGGGGACCGGATCCCCCGCCGGCAGGGGCGCGAACTTCACCTGCCGGTCGGGAGTACGGGGCGCGGACGCCGGCGCCTTGGCGCTCTCGCGCGCGGCGGTGAAGGCGCCCAGCGGGGGCGGCGCGTGCAGCAGTAGGAGCAGTACGGGGAGGAGCAGCAGCCAGGCGGACCGGGGGAGATGCGAGTGGTCGTGCCCGTGATCAGCCCCGGGACCGTCCCCGTGGGACGCCGCCCGGACCGTCTCGCACACCCCGAGCAGCAGCAGGACCGCCCCCGAGACGACGAGCGGCAGGCGCAGCCCCTCCTTGACGTAGCGCAGGTACAGCTCGCTCAGCAGCGAGATCCGCAGCACCGCCCCGCCGGCCAGCATCAGCAGCAGCCCCTGCCCGAAGCGCCTCACAGCAGCCACCACCCGGTCAGGGAGGCGCTGACCACGGCCACCACCAGCGTGGCGCCGGAGAAGCGCAGGGCGAAGCCCCGGCCGAAGGTGCCGGCCTGCAGGGCGATCAGCTTCAGGTCGACCATCGGGCCCACCACCATGAACACCAGCCGCGCGGTCGGCGAGAAGCCGGTCAGCGAGGCCGCGACGAAGGCGTCCGCCTCCGAGCAGATGGAGAGCACCACCGCCAGGCCCGCCAGGAACAGCACCGAGGCCCACGGCGAGGCGGAGAAGGTGTCCAGCACCGAGCGCGGCACCGCCACGTTGAAGGTGGCCGCCGCCATCGCGCCCACCACCAGCAGCCCGCCGGCGTGCAGGAAGTCGTGCTGCACGGCCAGCCGGAACTCCGTCAGCCGCCCGGCGCCGCCGCCCTCGTGGCCGCCCGTCCGGCGCGGCAGCCGCAGCCAGTCCGTACGCCCCAGCCGCAGCCACAGCCAGCCCATCGCCATCGAGGTGGCCAGCGAGGCCGCCAGCCGCGCCACGACCATCTCGGGACTGCCGGGGAAGGCGATGGCGGTGGCGGTCAGCACGATCGGGTTGACCGCCGGGGCGGAGAGCAGGAAGGCCAGCGCGGCGGACGGCAGGACCCCGCGCCGGATCAGGCTGCCGGCCACCGGCACCGAGGCGCACTCGCAGCCCGGCAGCACCATCCCGGCCGCGCTGGCCACCGGTACGGCGAGCGCGGGCCGCCGGGGCAGGGCGCGGGCGAGGACGTGCGCGGGCACCAGCGCGCTGATGGCGCCGGACAGGAGGGTGCCCAGGACCAGGAAGGGCAGCGCCTGCACGACCACGGACACGCACACCGTCTGCCACGCCCCGACCGCCGCCCAGGACCACACCCGGCCGGTGAGGAGCCAGCCGAGCAGCCCGGCGCCGGCCACCGCCGCCCCGAGCGCCCGGCGGATCCCGCGCCGCCGGGGGGCGGCTTCCGCCGTTTCGGGCGGCTCGGCGGGCGGGGGAAGGGCCAGTTCGTACGACTGCTGCACATCGGCTCCCGGGGGGTACGGGCTTCCCCCCGATACTGCGCGCGCCCGACCCAGCGCGGCCGAGGCGCCGGAGGCCACGCCGCCACCGCCACGCGAACGCAGCAGCGCCGCCACCGCCCGTACCCGGCTCGAATCCCCCGACGGCCAAGCACCGGTATTCGCCGCTCCGCCCCCGCGCGGGGCCGTAGGCTGGCCCGCATGGCTGAGCGAGACGAGGCGGCGGAGCCCGTGATCAAAAGGGCCAAGGTGGCGCCGACCCGTACGGGCCGGGTGCGCCAGGCGCGGCGGATCTACCGCGAGTTGGGGGACGTCTACCCGTACGCCCACCCGGAGCTGGACTTCGAGAACCCCTTCGAGCTGCTGGTCGCCACGGTGCTCTCCGCGCAAACCACGGACCTGCGGGTGAACCAGACGACCCCCGCGCTCTTCGCCAAGTACCCCACCCCCGAGGACCTCGCCGCCGCGAACCCCGAGGAGGTGGAGGAGCTGATCCGCCCCACCGGCTTCTTCCGCGCCAAGACCCGCTCGATCATGGGCCTGTCCAAGGCGCTGGTGGAGAACTTCGGCGGCGAGGTCCCGCGGACCCTGGAAGAGCTGGTCACCCTCCCCGGAGTAGGCCGCAAGACGGCCAACGTCGTGCTGGGCAACGTCTTCGGCGTCCCCGGCATCACCGTCGACACCCACTTCCAGCGACTGGTGCGCGAGCGGTGGAAGTGGACCGCGGAGAGCGAGCCGGAGAAGATCGAGGCGGTCGTCGCGGAGATGTTCCCCAGGAAGGACTGGACGGAGCTCTCCCACCGCGTGATCTTCCACGGCCGCCGCATCTGCCACGCCCGCAAGCCCGCCTGCGGCGCCTGCCCGATCGCCGCGCTGTGCCCCTCGTACGGGGTCGGGGAGACCGATCCGGAGAAGGCGCGCAAGCTGCTGAAGTACGAGAAGGGCGGCTTCCCCGGCCAGCGCCTGAAGCCCCCGCCGGACTACCCGGGCATCCCGGCGGCCCCGCAGGGCACCGTATGACGCACGCCCGCGAGACGCTCACCCTCAGCGCCGAGGGGCTGCCGGCCTGGCTCGACCCCGTCGCCGAGGTCGCCCGCACGGTGCGCCCGGAGCAGCTCAGCCGCTTCCTGCCGCCGAAGAGCGGCGGTCGGCAGTCGGCCGTGCTGGTCCTCTTCGGCGAGGGGGAGCACGGCCCGGAGCTGCTGCTGCAGGAACGGGCCGGCAGCCTGCGCTCGCACGCCGGCCAGCCCTCCTTCCCCGGCGGCACCCTCGACCCGCAGGACGGCGATCCGCAGGGCGATGGTCCGCTGCGGGCCGCGCTGCGCGAGGCGCAGGAGGAGACCGGCCTGGATCCGGCGGGCGTGCAGCTCTTCGGCGTCCTGCCGCGGCTCTACATCCCCGTCAGCGACTTCGTCGTCACCCCCGTCCTGGGCTGGTGGCGCGCCCCCAGCCCGGTCCGCGCCGTCGACTCCCGGGAGACCGCGCGGGTCTTCAGCGTCCCCGTGGCCGAGCTGGCCGATCCGGCCAACCGGGCCACCACGGTCCATCCCAGCGGCTGGCGGGGCCCGGCGTTCGAGGTCGGCGGGGCGCTGGTGTGGGGGTTCACGGCCGGGGTGATCGACCGGATCCTCCATCACTGCGGCTGGGAAGAGACCTGGGATACCTCCCGGCAGGTGCCCCTGGACCTGCGCTCATGAGACGGTGGCTCGCGTGAACGTGCTCGACATATTCCTGCTGGCCGCGGCCGTCTGGTTCGCCGTGGTCGGCTACCGGCAGGGCTTCGTCGTCGGCATCCTCTCCGTGATCGGCTTCCTGGGCGGCGGGCTCCTCGCCATCTACCTGCTGCCGGTGATCTGGGACAGCGCCACCGACGGGGCGGCCGTCGGCCAGGTGACGACCATCGTCGCCGTGATGCTGGTGATCGTCTGCGCCTCGGTCGGCCAGGCCCTCACCACCCACCTGGGCAACCAGCTGCGCCGGTCCATCACCTGGTCCCCGGCCCGCTCCCTGGACGCCGGCGGCGGCGCGCTGGTCAACGTGGTGGCGATGCTGCTGGTCGCCTGGCTGATAGGCAGCGCGCTGGGCACCTCGACGCAGTGGCTGGGCAGGGAGGTGCGCTCCTCCAAGGTGCTGGGCGGGGTCGCCGAGGTGATGCCGCAGACCGCGGACACCTGGTTCGGCGAGTTCAGCAACGTCCTGGCGCGCAACGGCTTCCCCTCGGTCTTCTCCCCCTTCGCGGGCGAGCGCATCACCAACGTGCCGCCGCCCGACAGGGCGCTGGTCGAGAGCCCGGTGGTGGCCCGCGCCAAGCAGTCCATCGTCAAGGTGGTCGGCGCCGCGCCCGGCTGCGGCAAGACGCTGGAGGGCACGGGCTTCGTCTTCGCCCCGCAGCGGGTCATGACCAACGCCCACGTGGTCGGCGGTGTCACGGAGCCGACCGTGCAGATCGGCGGCACCGGGCGCGTCTACGAGGGCGAGGTCGTCCTCTACGACTGGGAGCGCGACATCGCGGTGATCGAGGTGCCGGGACTGCGCGCACCCGCACTGAAGTTCACCGGCGGCGACGCCCGTAGCGGAGACGACGCCATCGTCGCGGGCTTCCCCGAGAACGGCGGCTTCGACGTACGGGCGGCGCGCGTGCGCGACCGGATCGAGGCCGGCGGCCCGGACATCTACCGGCGCGGCACGGTCACCCGCGACGTCTACTCCCTCTACACCCTGGTCCGCCAGGGCAACTCCGGCGGCCCGCTGCTGACTCCGCGCGGCGAGGTGGCGGGTGTCATCTTCGCCAAGTCCCTCGACAACGCCGACACGGGCTACGCGCTCACGGTCGACGAGGTGCGCGAGGACATCGAGCGGGGCCGCGTCGCGAGTCGGCAGGTGGACAGCCAGGGCTGCGCGATGTGAGGGGCCAACCGGGCGCGCGCATATGTCCGTTCACCCGTCCGTTCGTCGAACGGACATATGCGGGGCGCCTAGGCCGATTGGCTGGTTCGCGGGGGTGTACGGCCGCCGGGGCCGGGGCAGTGTCCGGGGTATGGGCTGGACGCATGACTACAACGATGTAGGTGCAGGAACCTCCCGGGCCCGTGGCCACCACGGCGCCGGGAGCCGGAGTTCCGAGGGGGCGATGGGCGGTTCCTTCGCCGGGCAGTTGGGGATTCCCCGGATCATCCGCCGCCGGGCGCGCTGGATGAGCGCGCGGCTGCGGCACTCACGCGGCTGAGGCGCGGGCTGCGTGCGGGTTTGCGGACAGACCGGGGCGCAGGCGTACGCGAGGACGTGCCGCGGACGGGCGGATCAGCGGTCCGGCTCGGAGTCGCGCAGCCAGTCCAGCAGGTCGGTGGTGAAGGCCACCGGGTCCTCCTCGTGCGGGAAGTGCCCGAGGCCGTCGTAGAGCCGCCAGCGGTAGGGCGCCTCGACGTACTCCCCCGAGCCCGCCGCGCTGCGGGTGCGCATCACGGGGTCCAGCGAGCCGTGCAGATGCAGCGTGGGGACGCGCACCGGGCGCTTCATGCGCCGGTTGAACTGCACGCCGTCGGGCCGCAGCAGCGAGCGCACCAGCCAGCGGTAGGGCTCCACCGCGCAGTGCGCCGTGGAGGGGATCAGCATGGCCCGGCGGTAGACGTCGACGGCGTCCTCGTCGGGCCGCACCGGGCCGCGCCAGTCGCGGATCAGCTGCCCCACCAGGGCCGCGTCGTCCGCGACGAGTTGACGCTCGGGCAGCCAGGGGCGCTGGAAGCCCCAGATGTGCGCGCTGGCCGCGGTCTGGCGCCGGTCGCCCAGCAGCGCCGAGCGCCAGCGCCGGGGGTGCGGCATCGACACGACCGCCAGCCGGCGCACCAGCTTGGGCCGCATCACGGCGGCGGTCCAGGCGAGGTAGCCGCCCAGGTCGTGGCCGACCAGCGCCGCGTCCGGCTCGCCCAGGGAGCGGATCACGCCGGTGACGTCGAGGGCCAGGTTGGCCGGGTCGTAACCGCGCGGGGTGCGGTCGCTGCCGCCGACGCCCCGCAGGTCCATCGCGACGGCACGGTAGCCCGCCGCCGCCAGCGCCGTCATCTGGTGGCGCCAGGTCCACCAGAACTGGGGGAAGCCGTGCAGCAGCAGCACCAGCGGCCCGTCACCCAGCTCCGCGATGTGGAAGCGGGCGCCGTTGGCCGCGACATCGCGGTGCGTCCAGGGCCCCTCGATCTTCACGGGGGGCACCTGGGCGCGGGGGGAGAGGCTCATGTGCGGGAATATCTCACATCGTCACCGGCGCGGCGTGCGGCGTGGGAACGACGGCGGCCCGGACGCACCCCGGAGAAGACCTGGGCGGTCTCCTGCACGGAGGCGATCGTCTTCTCCGGCTTCTTGATCTTGCGTAGCCACATGACGCCGACGAGCGCGACCAGCAGGCCCAGCACCAGGTGGACGCCGAAGGAGATGAGGAACGCGGCCCACAGCCAGATGCCGGCCGCGTGCAGCCCGTAGGCCAGGGCGAAGCTCAGCATGGGGAAGCCGAAGAGGATGAGCACGCCGGCCACGATCGTGGCGGTGCTGCCCAGGGCGGCCCGCTTCACGTCCGCGCGCAGCTCGGCCTTGGCGAGGGCGATCTCGTCGTGGATCAGCGCGCTCATGTCGGAGGTGGCCGTGGAGACCAGCTGTCCGAGGCTGCGCTCCACATGCTCGCCGGCGGGGGCACTCATCGCTTGGATCACCCTTCCTTTCGCTTTCGGCCCGGTGAAAGCCTGGTCCCGGGCCACGTCGTTGACGGGAGTGTGCGCGCGGAGTGCCGGGGAGCGGGTGGGTCCTCGGTATTCCTCAAGTGGCTTTCAGGCTACACATCATGCCGGGTGTCACCCTGCTTCTGCTCGCCCGGATGAGTTTCCGCCCACTTGCGGTGCTTCGCGGCCCTTTCCTCAAGGATGGCGGCCATCCGCAGGTGGTACGCGGGGTCGTCCTGCTCGTAGATGTCGGGAATGCCGTCCCCGTCCTCGTCCAGGTTCTCCCGCTCGCTGATGCGCCGGTACGCGGCGTCGCGCCACTTCAGCGCGACGCAGGCGACGGTCGCGGCGATGAGGGAGCCGACCAGCACGGCCGCCTTCGTCTGCGTGGTCAGGTCGGGGTCGTCGGCGAAGGCCAGCTCGCTGATCAGCAGCGAGACGGTGAAGCCGATGCCCGCCAGGCAGGCGACGGCCAGCACGTCCTCCCAGTCCAGGTCCTCGTTGAGCGCGGCCCGGGTGAAGCGGGCGGCCAGCCAGGCCCCGCCGAAGATGCCCAGCATCTTGCCGAGGAAGAGGCCGATGACCACGCCGAGCGGCTCGGGGTCGGTGAAGACCTCGGCCAGCGAGTCGCCCGAGACGGAGACTCCGGCGGCGAAGAAGGCGAAGGCCGGTACGGCGAGGCCGGCGGAGAACGGGCGCACCTGGTGCTCGACGCGCTCGCCGGGCGACTCCTTCTCGCCGGGCCCGGTGGTGACCCGCAGGGTCAGGCCCATCGCGACGCCGGCGACCGTGGCGTGCACGCCGCTCTCGTGCATCAGCGCCCAGATGACCAGGGCGAGGGGGACGTAGACGTACCAGCCGTGCACGTTCCTGCGCTGCAGCAGCCAGAAGAGGGCCAGCCCGAGCACGGCCAGCCCCAGGGCCCAGAACTTGATGGTCGTGGTGAAGAAGACCGCGATGATCAGGATCGCGAAGAGGTCGTCGACCACGGCCAGCGTGAGCAGGAAGGCGCGCAGGGCGGTGGGCAGGGAGCTGCCGATGACGGCCAGGACGGCGAGCGCGAAGGCGATGTCGGTGGCGGTCGGGATGGCCCAGCCCTGCAGGCTGCCGCCGCCGGCGGAGTTGACGACGACGTACAGGACCGCGGGGACGACCATGCCGCAGATCGCGGCGATCACCGGTAGGGCGGCGGCCTTCGGGTCGCGCAGTTCGCCCACGACCAGCTCGCGCTTGAGCTCGATGCCCGCGACGAAGAAGAAGACGGCCAGCAGGCCGTCCATGGCCCAGTGGGCCGCGTCGAGGTGGAGGTTGAGGGCGCTGGGGCCGAAGGAGAAGGTCTTGACGTCCTCGTACCAGCCGCTGGCGCCGGTGTTGGCCAGGACGAGCGCGGCGAGCGCCGCGAGCAGCAACAGGACACCGCCGACCGTCTCGGTGCGCAGCACGTCGAGGGTGAAGAGGCGCTCCTTCAGCGACTGGTGGCCGAGGAACGGGGTGCGCTGCTGAGGGTCGGGCTCGGCCACGGGAGTGCCTCCTGGGTCGTGATCCGCTGGGTACACGAAATCGTGTGCCGACCAGACTTCCCGGCGCGCCCTGTTGACCTGCTCTGTTCCCGCCACCCTATACGGCGCACCGGTCGGTGGCGGGCCCGGTCCGCCTCACGCTACGGCCGAGGGGGCGCCCCCGCAGTACGGGAGCGCCCCCTCGGGGACACGGTGGCCGGTCCGACCGGTCCTGTCAGTCCTCCGAGCCGGCCGAGGGCAGCTTGGCCTGGATGAGGTTCATGACGGAGGAGTCGGTCAGCGTCGTGACGTCGCCCAGCGCCCTGTTCTCCGCGACGTCCCGCAGCAGCCGCCGCATGATCTTGCCCGAGCGGGTCTTCGGCAGCTCGGCGACGGGCAGGATCCGCTTCGGCTTGGCGATGGGGCCGAGCGCCTTGGCGACGTGCGCCCGCAACTCCTCGACCAGGCCCTCGTCCTCGGCCCCGTCCTGCCCGGCGGAGCCGCGCAGGATGACGAACGCGCAGATCGCCTGCGTGGTCTGCGGGTCGGTGGCGCCCACCACCGCCGCCTCCGCCACCTTGGGGTGCGAGACCAGCGCGGACTCGACCTCGGTGGTGGAGATGTTGTGGCCGGAGACCAGCATCACGTCGTCCACCCGGCCGAGCAGCCAGATGTCGCCGTCCTCGTCCTTCTTCGCCCCGTCACCGGCGAAGTACCGGCCCGGGAAGCGCGACCAGTAGGTGTCCTTGTAGCGCTCGTCGTCGCCCCAGATCGTGCGCAGCATCGACGGCCACGGCTCGGTGAGCACCAGGTAGCCGCCGGCGCCGTCGGGTACCTCGTTGGCGTCGTCGTCCACCACGGTGGCGGCGATGCCGGGCAGCGGGACCTGGGCGGAGCCCGGCTTGGTCGTCGTGACGCCCGGCAGCGGTGAGATCATCATCGCGCCCGTCTCGGTCTGCCACCAGGTGTCCACGATCGGGACGGCGTCGGCGCCGATGTGCTCGCGGTACCAGATCCACGCCTCGGGATTGATCGGCTCGCCCACCGAGCCCAGCAGCCGCAGGCTGGAGAGGTCGAACGTGGCCGGGATGTCGTCGCCCCACTTCATGCAGGCGCGGATCGCGGTCGGCGCGGTGTAGAAGATCGTCACGCCGTACTTGGCGATGATCTCCCACCAGCGGCCCTGGTGCGGGGTGTCGGGGGTGCCCTCGTAGAGCACCTGGGTGGCGCCGTTGGAGAGCGGCCCGTAGACGATGTACGAGTGGCCCGTCACCCAGCCGACGTCCGCCGTGCACCAGTAGACGTCGGTCTCGGGCTTGAGGTCGAAGACGGCGTGGTGGGTGTAGGACGTCTGGGTGAGATAGCCGCCGGTGGTGTGCAGGATGCCCTTGGGCTTACCCGTCGTGCCGGAGGTGTAGAGGATGAAGAGCGGGTGCTCGGCGTCGTGCGCCTCGGGGGTGTGGGCGTCGGGCTGGCGCTCGACGATCTCGTGCCACCACACGTCGCGCTCGTCGTCCCAGGCGACCTCCTGGCCCGTACGCCGCACGACGAGCACCTTGCGCACGCCCGGGCAGCGCCCGACCGCCTCGTCCACAGCGGGCTTGAGGGCGGAGGGCTTGCCCCGGCGGTAGCCGCCGTCGGCCGTGATCACGACCTGGGCGTCGGCGTCGTAGATCCGGGTGGCCAGCGCCTCGGCGGAGAAGCCGCCGAAGACCACGGAGTGGGGGGCGCCCAGCCGCGCGCACGCCAGCATCGCGATCACCGTCTCCGGGATCATCGGCATGTAGACGGCGACGCGGTCGCCCTTGCGCACGCCCAGCTCCGTCAGCGCGTGGGCCGCCCTGGCCACCTCGCGCTGCAGCTCGGCGTAGGTGATCGAGCGGCTGTCGCCCGGCTCGCCCTCGAAGTGGATGGCGACCCGGTCGCCGTGGCCGGCCTCGACATGGCGGTCGACGCAGTTGTACGCCACGTTCAGCTTGCCGTCCTCGAACCACTTGGCGAAGGGCGGATTCGACCAGTCGAGCGTCTCGGTCGGCTCGACGGCCCAGCTCAGCCGACGGGCCTGCTCGGCCCAGAAGCCCAGCCGGTCCGACTCGGCCCGCGCGTACGCCTCCGCGGTGACGTTGGCGGCGGCGGCCAGCTCCGCCGGCGGGGCGAAGCGGCGCTCCTCCTTCAGAAGGTTGGCCAGGCTCTCGTTGCTCACGACTGCTACCTCTTCCAGGGCTGTCCGTTGTGTCCCGCGCTTAGCTCATCAGTCGCGGCGGCCTCTGACAAGGGGCTGTGGACAAACTGGTTTAGACCTGTCGTGCCTCCCCCTTGCGCTCGGCTCCCGCATCACGCCAGGTGCCCCCGCGAACCTCGCGCACCACGTTGACGAGCGGTTGACATCCCCTGTTGTGTAACGCCCCGCGGCCCGCGAGCCAAGTACCTGTGACGGAACGGCCGAAGACAAGGGGAGGCACTACGTGACGGACGACCCCCGCCACAGGATCGGCCCGGCCGCGGCGGCCCGGGATCCGGAACTCTTCGAGGAGTTCTACCGCCGCCATGTCCGGGCAGTCACCCGCTATCTGGTCCGCCGGGTATCCGATCCGCACACCGTGGCCGACCTGACCGCCGAGGTCTTCCTCGCGGCGATCGACTCGGCGCGGACCTACCGCCCCTCCCGCGGCAGCGAAACGGCGTGGCTCTACGGCATCGCCCGCAATACGGTCGCGGCCGAAGTCCGCCGCAGCGCCCGCCAGGCGGCCCTGCACACCCGCATTGCGGGTCGGCGGCTGCTGGAGGCCGACGACATTGCCCGGCTGGAGGAGCAGATGGACGCGGAGGTGCCCGCGCGGGCGGCGATGGCCGCGCTGACGGAGCTGCCGCAGGGCGAGCGCGAGGTAATCGAGCTGATGACACTTGAGCAGCTCACGGTGGCGGAGGCGGCTGCCGTGCTCGGCATACGCCAGGTCACCGCCCGCGTGCGCCTGCACCGGGCCCGCAGGACGCTGCGCGGCCGTACGGACGGGCGGGGCGGAGAAGCAGCGGACCCGGCCCGTATCGGAGCCGGGACGCAGAAGCGCGACGGAATCGCACGGCAGGCCGCGCCGACGCTGGCCACGACCATTGGGGAGCAGGCATGACGACATTCGAAGACAGGCTGCTGGACGAGCTGAAGCAGGAGATCACAGCCCGGGGGCCGCGCCCCGACCTCGCCCGCGCAGCATCCGGGCGCCGCGTGGCGGCCGTGGCGGCGGTGGCGGCGGGAGCGGCGGTGGTGGGCACCTTCGCGGTGCAGGGGCTCGGTGGCGGCTCGGCCGCGTACGCGGTGCAGGAGCACCCCGACGGGACCGTGACCGTCACGGTCCCGGACATCACCCCCGACCGCGCGGAGCAGGCGGAGCTGGCCGAGCGCCTGCGGGCGCTGGACGTGCGCGTGAGCATCGACACGCCGGCGGCCGACTCGGTGTGTGCGTGGCCGCGCGGTGAGGCGATCAGCCCGCTGATGGACGTGCACACCGTCTCCTCCGTACTGGCGAGCCTTGTGAAGGCCCAGCACGAGCAGGGACAGTCGGGCGTGGCCGAGCTTCCCATCCATCCCGGCGTGGGCAGTGATCAGTCCGCCGGGGCCGGATCGCCGGAGTGGAGCGCGACGCTTGCCCCCGGCGACACCCTGCTGATCGAAAACGTTCTGGGAGGCTCCTACTTTTCCGCGGTCAAGGGCACGGCGAAGCCCTGTGAGCCGATCCCCTGGCAGTCCACTCCCGGCAGCTGAGCCGCTGAGTCTCACACCACCACCGGGGAGGTCGGCTGCGGGGCGGCGGCATGTGGGGTCACGGCGTGGAAGTGGCCGACGCCCTCGTCCAGTACGTACGCCTGTGCCTCGCCCACGTGGAAGTACATGCCGTGCAGCGACAGGCGGCCCTCGGCCACCGCGCGCGCCACGCAGGGATGGGCGCGCAGGTGGTCGAGTTGCTGCACCACGTTGGCGAGGCTGAGGCACTCCACCGCGTCCGCGTGCCCCCGGTCCGCGATCGGCGGCACGGTACGGGCCAGACTCGGGTGCCCGTGTCCGAGCCAGCGCCGCAGCGGTGTCTGCTGCCCGCCGTCCGCCGACGTGTCGAGCAGGGCCTGCATCGCCCCGCAGCCGGAGTGCCCGCAGACCGTGATCGACTCCACCCGCAGCACCTCGACGGCGTACTCGATGGCCGCCGCGACGGAGTCCTCGGAGCCGGGGGGCGGCACCAGGTTCCCGACGTTGCGGACGGTGAAGAGGTCGCCCGGGCCGCTGGACGTGATCATGCTCGTGACCAGCCGGGAGTCCGCGCAGGTGAGGAAGAGGTGATCGGGCCGCTGCCCCTCCCTGGCCAGCCGCGCCAGCTCCTCGCGGACCAGCGGCGCGGTGGCGCGCTGGAAGTTGCTCACGCCGCTGAGCAGGGTGCGGCCGGAGGCGGCCTGCCCGGTGGTGCCCGCGTCCTCGGGTGTGACGCAGGCGTGGTTGTGCCAGGGCGTCCACGGACGGCAGTGGTGCCCGGCGTGCCCCGGGGCGACGTGCCCGGTGGTGAGCTGCTGCCCGGAGCGGCCGGCGAGCTCCGCCGTGCCGCCGCGGGCGAGATGGCCGGCGCGCCACTCCTGCAGCGCCTCGTAGGCCGCGTGGTCCATGAACGAGCCGGTCAGCTCCACGACCGCCGCCGCCCCGGGCGGGACCTGCGCCAGCGCCCGCGACAGCCGCGGCACGGCGAGGAACGTCAGCTGGCCCCGCACGCACACCCGGTGCACACCCCCGTTCTCGGTCACGGCCACCCGGGTGCGCGCCACCCGGTGCAGCGCCACCGCGACGGCCACCGCGATGCCCAGGGCCACCCCCTCCAGTACGCCGAGGAGCACCACGGCGGCCGTCGTGGTCGCGTACACCAGCAGCTCCCGGTGCCTGCGCACCGTGCGCACATGGCTGATCTTCACCATCTGCACGCCGACCACCATCACCAGCGCGGCCAGCGCCGCCAGCGGGATGTACTCCAGCAGCCCGGTGAGCAGCCCGGCCGCCAGCAGCACCCACACGCCGTGCCAGATCGCGGAGTTGCGGCTGCGGGCTCCGGCCGCGCAGTTGGCGGCGCTGCGCACCGCTACCCCTGTGACGGGCAGCCCGCCCAGCAGCCCGGACACCAGATTGGCCAGCCCCTGCCCGCGCAGCTCGCGGTCGAGGTCGGCGCGCGGGATGTCCTCGCTGTCGGGGCGGGCGGCGAGCAGCTTGTCCACGGCGACGGCCGACAGCAGCGACTCCACGCTCGCCACCAGCGTCATCGTCAGCACGGCGGCGATCAGCCCGAGCACGGGCCCGCGCGGCAGCTCCGCCAGCGCGTGCGTACTCCACGAGGGCAGCTCCACCCGCGGCAGGCTCAGCCCCGCCACCGCGGTCACGGCAGTCGCCGCCCCCACGGCCGCCAGCGCCGCCGGAAGGCGCCGCAGCGCCCGCCCGCCGCGCCCCGGCAGCCTCGGCCAGGCCAGCAGCACCGCCACGACCAGCAGGCTCACCGACAGCGAGACGGGATGCAGATCGGCCAGCTGGCCGGGCAGGGCGAGGGTGTTGGCGACCGGGGAGCTCTGCGGGCTGCCGCCCAGCACGATGTGGAGCTGGGCTACGGCGATGGTGACGCCGATGCCGGCGAGCATGCCGTGCACGATCGACGGGCTGACGGCGAGGGCGGAGCGCGCCACCCGGATCCGGCCGAGGAGCAACTGCGCCACTCCGGCGACGGCGGTGACGGCGCAGGTCGTCTGCCAGCCGTAGAGGTGGATGAGATCGGCTGTGATCACGGTCAGCCCCGCGGCCGGCCCGCTGATCTGGAGCGGGGCGCCTCCGAAGCGGCCGGCCACGATGCCGCCGACGGCGGCTGCGACCAGCCCCGCCTGCAGCGGGGCGCCGGTGGCCAGGGCGATGCCCAGGGAGAGCGGCAGGGCGATCAGGAAGACGGTGAGGGAGGCGGACAGGTCGGCGATCCGGTGGGGAGGTGGGGCAGGCATGGCTGGCGCCTCCTCGGGCGGGGACGGGCCGCCCGGGAGCGGGCGGCTGATCAGTCACGGTGTGTAAGGGTACGGTGACTCTCAAGGATTGGTAAATGAACAGTAATGCCCGGTAAAGGAAGCGCACAGATACTTCGCCCGAATGGACCAGTGCCCCCGTCCATCGAGTGAATTCGGCAGAATAATCTGAATTACCGGTTATCTCTCTTTCATGGGCTCGGGTGTCTCCGAACCTCGCCTTCGGCCATTCGTGTGAACCACGCGCCGGAAGTGGCATCCAGGGAATTCCAGGGAAGAAGAGCACCTTGTACGCACCACGCAGGACGGCCATCGCTCTCTGCGCCGCCACGGCCCTCGGTGTTTCGGCCGCAGGCTGTTCCACCGGGGCCGGGGGAAAAGCCGCCGATCCCAAGGCCGCCACCGCCCACGGCCGGCTGATCGGCGACGGCTCCACGGCGTACACCGGAGCCCAGCCCCACCAGCCCCCGGTTCGAAAGCTGGCCGCCGGGGAGCGCCCCCCGCAGTTCGTCGTCTTCTCCTGGGACGGCGCCGGCGAGGACGACCAGCGCCTCTTCAGCCGCTTCCGCAAGGTCGCGCGCGCCAGCAACGCGTCCATGACGTACTTCCTCAGCGGCATCTACACCCTGCCGCGCTCCCAGCGCATGGACTACCAGCCCCCCGGCCACCCCCGCGGCTCCTCCGACATCGGCTTCCTCGACATCGAGGAGGTCCGCGCCACCCTGGAGCAGCTGCGGCTGGCCTGGCGGGACGGCAGCGAGATCGGCACCCATTTCAACGGCCACTTCTGCGGCCCCGGCGGTGTCTCCGGCTGGACCGTCGACCAGTGGAAGAGCGAGATCCAGCAGGCCAAGCGGTTCGTCAAGGAGTGGCGGACCAACACCGGCTGGCAGGAGGCCGAGCCGCTGCCCTTCGACTACGAGCGCGAGCTGGCCGGCGGCCGGGCGCCCTGCCTGGAGGGGCAGAAGAACCTGATGAAGGCAGCCGGCCAGCTGGGCCTGCGCTATGACTCCAGCGGGGTGAACAGCCAGGTCTGGCCCTCCAAGCGGCACGGCATCTGGGACCTCTCCCTGCAGAACATCCCCTTCCCCGGCCGCGACTTCGAGGTCGTGAGCATGGACTACAACTTCATGTCCAGCCAGTCCGGCCCCGCCCTCTCCTCCACCGCGCAGCACGCCGTGTACGAGAAGGAGATGCGCGCGGGACTGCGGGCCGGCTTCGAGCGCGCCTACCGGGGCAACCGGGCGCCCCTGTTCATCGGCAACCACTTCGAGAGCTGGAACGGCGGCGCCTACATGCGCGCCGTGGAGGACGCCATCCGCACGGTCTGCCGCCGCGCGGAGGTCCGCTGCGTCTCCTTCCGGCAGCTCGCCGACTGGCTCGACGCACAGGACCCGGCCGTGCTGGCGAAGCTGCGCAGGCTGGACGTGGGCGAGGCGCCGGAAGGAGGCTGGGCCCGGTATCTGGCGGCGGCGCCCTCCGCGACCCCTTCCGCGGCGGGCGCCGGCTCCGCGCGCGGCCCTCAGGCCGGCTGAGGCACGCACTCCCCCAGGACGAAGGAGGGGTCGACCTGCGCCGCCAGGTCGGCCCCGGTCTTCGCGTTGGCCCAGCTCTCGGCGTTGCGCAGGTGGAAGTGCACCATCTGCTGCTGGTAGCGCGCCCAGTCGCGCCGCGCGTACGCCGCCTCGGCGCTGCGGCGCAGGGTGTCCAGGGCGTGGCGGACCGGCTCCTCCAGCAGCTCGAAGGACAGGCGGTGCCCCTTCTCCGTACCGCGCACCCAGTCCGAGCGGCCGACGGTGGCCAGCAGGTCCTCGCCGACAGCCTCGCGCAGGAAGGCCACGTCGTCCTCGCCCTCGACCTTGTTGCCGACGACGTGCAGGGTGATGTCGTAGTCCCGGGCGTACTCCTTGTACTGCCGGTAGACCGCGACCCCCTTGCGGGTCGGCTCGGCCACCAGGAAGGTCACGTCGAAGCGGGTGAACATCCCGGAGGCGAAGGAGTCGCTGCCGGCCGTCATGTCCACCACCGCGTACTCGCCGCTGCCGTCCGCCAGGTGGTTCAGGCACAGCTCGACCGCGCCGGTCTTGGAGTGGTAGCAGGCCACGCCCAGGTCGGCCTCGGTGAACGGGCCGGTGACCATCAGCCGGGCCGGGTGGCCGTCGAGGTCGAGGGGCCGGGCGCACGCCTCGTACAGCGGATTGTCCTCGTCGACGCGCAGCAGCCGGGAGCCGGCGCCCGGCGGCGTCGTCTTGATCATGGTCTCCGCCGAGGCGATCCGCGGGTTCGTGCCGCGCAGATAGTCCTTGATCAGCGGGAGGTGCGCGCCCATGGCCGGCAGGGCGGCGGACTCCTCCTCGTCGAGGCCGAGCGCGACGCCGAGGTGCTGGTTGATGTCGGCGTCGAAGGCGAGGACCGGGAGGCCCTGGGCGGCGAGGTGGCGGATGAACAGGGACGAGAGCGTGGTCTTGCCGCTGCCGCCCTTCCCTACGAAAGCGATCTTCATGTTCAGTAACGGTAGGCGAGTGCCCGCTGCCGTGCGACCGGGATGTGCCGAAGTCCACCCCATCGGGTTGCCCGGGGTTGCGTAGGCTCGTCGCTATGAGCACGCCTTCCACGTCCCACACTTCCGCAGGCTCCCCGGGTACGGACCCGCTGGCCGCCCTCGCCGCGCTCGACGGCGTGCCCGCCGCGGTCGACGCGGTGCGCGCCGCGGTGGACCGGGTCTACGGCCACCGGGTGATGCGCCGCCGCTCCGCCGAGGTCTCGGCGGAGGCGGCCCTGCGCGGGGCCCGCGCCTCGGCCGCCCTCGCCGGCGCCGACTGGGGGCTGGAGGAGGTCCGCCGCCGCACCGACTTCGGCGCCGACGGCGAGCCCCGGACCGTGGGCGCGGCCCTGCGGCTGAACGCCGAGGTCGGCCAGCTGCTGGGCGTGTGGCGGCAGTCGCCGCTGCGGGTGCTGGCACGGCTGCACGTGGTCGCCGGCGGCAGCGACGGCGAGTCGGTGGGGCGGCCCCGGCTGGCGGGGGAGGGCGTCGAGGACGAGAAGCTGCCGCACCCGGCGTCGTACGGACTGCCCGCCGCGGACGAGGTGGCCGCGCGGCTGGAGGGGCTCTCGGAGCTGATCGTGGCCGGCTCGCAGGCGCCGGCGCTGGTGCAGGCCGCGGTGGTGCACGGCGAACTGCTGGCGCTGCGCCCCTTCACCTCGTACAACGCGCTGATCGCGCGGGCCGCCGAGCGGCTGGTGCTGATCGGCAGCGGGCTCGATCCCAAGGGGATCTGCCCGGCGGAGGTCGGGCACGCCGAGCTGGCCGAGGGCTATCGGGAGGCGCTGGACGGCTATCTGAGCGCCACCCCCGCGGGCGTGGCGGCGTGGATCGCGCACTGCGGGCGGGCCGTGGAGCTGGGGGCGCGGGAGAGCGCGGCGGTCTGCGAGGCGCTGCAGCGCGGGGCCGCCTGAGGCCCGCCGGATGATGCAGGGCGCAGAGGTGCGGCGGCGTCCGTGGAGGAGCGCCGCCGCTGGCATGTCGGCCGGGATACCAGGCGTGCGGATGTGTGCGCCGATCAGGCCGGAGCGCTCTGGTCCTTGTGCCTGAAGGGCTGGTCCCTAATCGAGGGATCGGCGTCGCGTGGGTTCTCGGCTTCCATGCATCGGTCCGTGGGGCCGCTCAGTGGGTGATCCTCTCGGATGCCCCGGTCTCGCGGGCCGTATGTCCTTTGTACTCCGATTGGGGCGGAAGGGGAAGTCGGGAGGGCGGGGAAGGTCAGACCGTCCGGGGGCGACGGCGCGCGGCGTACCAGACGACACCCGCCGCCGTGGCCGCCGCGACGCCGGCCGCGGCGGCCAGGAGGACCGGCTTGGAGGGCATGGCGAACTGGGGGAGGCGCTGCTTGAGCCGTACGGGCTGGGAGAACGTCACGATCGGCCAGTCGCGCGCCGTCGCCTCGCGGCGCAGCGCCTTGTCGGGGTTGACCGCGCAGGGGTGGCCGACCGCCTCCAGCATGGGGACGTCCGTCACGGAGTCGCTGTAGGCGTAGCACCGCTCCAGGTCGTAGCCCTCGGACCGGGCCAGCTCGCGGATGGCCTCCGCCTTGGCCGGGCCGTAGGCGTAGTAGTCGATCTCGCCGGTGTAGCGGCCGTCCTCGATGACCAGCCGGGTGGCGATCGTGCGGTCCGCGCCCAGCAGTTCGCCGATCGGGCCCACCACCTCCGAGCCGGAGGTACTGACGATGACGACGTCGCGGCCGGCGAGATGGTGCTCCTCGATGAGCGAGGCGGCCTCGTCGTAGATGATCGGGTCGATCAGCTCGTGCAGCGTCTCGGCCACGATCTCGCGCACCGCCGCCACGTCCCAGCCGCGGCACAGCGCGGTGAGGTACGCCCGCATCCGCTCGGTCTGCTCGTGGTCCGCCCCTCCGAGTAGGTAGACGAACTGCGAGTAGGCGGAGCGCAGTACGGCGCGGCGATTGATCAGCCCGCCTTGATAGAAGGACCTGCTGAAGGTCAGTGCGCTGGACTTCGCAATGACTGTCTTGTCCAGGTCGAAGAAGGCGGCTGCCCGGGGCAGCGACTGGTTTCCCACAGCAGTGAGCATAAGGGCCCACCATTCGGCGTAAGCTCTGGCGTGTGGGTTTGCTCGAGAAGGCTCTCGGGTACACCATGGAAGTCACGGATCGTTCGCGACCGTGCTAACCCGGTCCGGCTCCTCCCCCCCGAGTCGACCGTGGGGACGACCCCCGCTCTCCCCCCCGGCGGGGGTCGTCGCATGCCCGGATACTTTTCTCCGGGCTTCTCCCCCTTCTGCGCCCCGGTGGGCCACTCCCCTCCGTGCGGCCCCTGGGACTCCTCTGACCATGAGACGTGTCACGGTGCGTGACCGTTGCTCGTGAATCCTGGAACTCACCCGAACGGGTGGCGAATTTATTCGCAGGCGATGAGTTGTCCACCGTTTTCGTCCGAGATCCGCGGCATTTCCAGCTGATCGGCATCGTGAGCCGTGTCGTTTGCGGCGCAAGCGCGGTGCGGTGCGCCGCGGGATCTGGGAGGTGGCTCGGATGGGGACACGTGGGGATGGGCGCGGGGGCCGTGATGCGGAGCCGGGGTGGCTCGACGGGGCGTCGCCGCCCGCACGGCCCGGCGGGGCGGTCGAAGGGCGGGGGGCGCGGGTCCTGGTCGTCACCGAGGATCCCGAACTGCTCGACGATCTCCTGCGGTTGTGCGCCGCGGCAGGTGCGCGCCCGGAGGTCGCCGTCGATCCGCCGCCGGCCGACTGGGCGGGCGCGGGGCTCGTCCTGGTCGGCGACGACCGCGCGGCGCGGCTGGGCTCCCGGGCGCGGCGGGAGGGGGTGCTGCTGCTCGGGCGGGATCTGGACGACTCCGGTGTCTGGCAGCGGGCGGTCGAGCTGGGGGCGGACCACGTCCTCTTCCTCCCCGACGCCGAGAGCTGGCTCGTCGACCGGATCGCGGACGCCGCCGAGGGGGTCGGCGAGCAGGCGTTCACGGTCGGCGTGCTGGGCGGCTGCGGCGGGGCGGGCGCCTCGACGCTGGCCTGCGCCCTGGCGGTGACGGCGGCACGGTCCCGCGGGCGGACGATGCTCATCGACGCCGACCCGCTGGGCGGGGGCCTGGACGTCCTGCTGGGCGGTGAGAGCGCGGAGGGGCTGCGCTGGCCGGCGTTCGCCCGCTCCCAGGGCCGGATCGCGGGCGGCGCCCTGGCGGAGTCGCTGCCCGAGCTGCACCGGCTGCGGGTGCTCAGCTGGGACAGGGGTGCCGCCGCGGGCGTGCGGCCCGAGGCGATGCGGTCGGTGCTGGGCGCCGCGCGGCGGCGGGGCGGTGTCGTGGTGGTGGATCTTCCCCGCCGGGCCGACGAGGCGGTGGTGGAGGCCCTGACCCAGCTGGATCTCGGACTCCTGGTGGTTCCGGGGGAGTTGCGCGCGGTCGCTGCGGCGCACCGGGTGGCCGCTGCGGTCGGGATGGTCGTCGCGGACCTGCGGGTCGTCGTGCGCGACAGCTTCGCGCGGGGACGCCCCGTCCTCGCGGACGAGGAGGTCGCCCGGCTGCTGGAGCTGCCGCTCGCCGGTGAACTCCCCCTGGAGCAGGGCCTGCTGGACCGGATCGACGGCGGCGCGCCGCCCGGATCGCGCCCTTCGGGGCCGCTGGCCCGCTTCTGCGGGGCCTTCTGGGAGCGCGTGCTGCCGGGCGTCGAGGAGGTGGCGGCATGACGGTCGAGAGGGCGCTTTTGGAGGCCGTGCGTCTGCGACTGGCCCGCAGCGGAGCCGAGCCGACCCCGGCCCAGGTGGCGCGGGCGCTGCGGGAGGACGGGCGGCTGCTCGGGGATACGGAGGTGCTGGGCGTGGTGGACGCCCTGCGCTCCGAGATGGTGGGCACGGGTCCGCTGGAGCCGCTCCTGGGCGCCCCGGACGTCACGGACGTGCTGGTCACCGGCCCGGACGAGGTGTGGGTCGACCGGGGCGGCGGTATCGAGCGCACCACGGTGCGCTTTCCCGACGCGGCGGCCGTCCGGCGCCTGGCCCAGCGCCTCGCCGCCGTGGCGGGACGGCGGCTGGACGACGCGCGGCCCTTCGTGGACGCCCGGTTGCCCGACGGCACCCGGCTGCACGCGGTGCTGCCGCCGATCGCGGTGGAGTCGGCGTGCCTCTCGCTGCGGGTGGTGCGGCCCCGGGCCTTCAGCCTGGCGGAGCTGACAGCGGCGGGCACGGTGCCGCCGGGCGGGGAGGGGCTGCTGCGCGATCTGATCGCGGCCCGGGTCTCGTTCCTCATCAGCGGCGGGACCGGTACGGGGAAGACCACCTTGCTCGCGGCCCTCCTGAGCCTCGTCCGCCCGGACGAGCGGATCGTCCTGGCGGAGGAGTCGGCGGAGCTGCGCCCGGCCCATCCCCATGTGGTGCGGCTGGAGGCGCGCCCGGCGAACCAGGAGGGGCGCGGGCAGGTCACTGTGCAGGACCTGGTCCGCCAGGCGCTGCGGATGCGGCCGGACCGCCTGATCGTCGGCGAGGTGCGCGGCAGTGAGGTTCTGGACCTGCTGACTGCCCTTAACACGGGACATGAAGGGGGCGGCGGGACTTTGCACGCCAATGCCGCCGCGGATGTTCCGGCCCGTCTCGAAGCCCTCGGAGCTGTCGCGGGGCTTGATCGGCGGGCGCTGCACAGCCAGTTGGGCGCGGCGCTCTCCGTGCTGGTCCATCTCGTCCGTGACCGCCGTGGGGCGCGGCGCATCGCCGAGATCCACGTGCTCGACCGGGACAGCGAGGGGCTGGTGACGACAGTGCCCGCGGTCCGATGGTCGCCGCGCGGCTTCGTACACGGTGTGGGCTGGGGGCGGCTGGCGGAGCTGTGCGCGCGGGGGTCGGACCGAGCGCTGGAGCTGGAGGAGGTATGAGCACTCAACTGATGTTTTTTCTCCGGGTACTGCCTGTCTCGCTCTGTGCGGGAGCGGCGGCGTGGCTGGTGACGGCGGGACGGCCGGTCCTCCCGCGTGCACGCCGGATGCTCACGGGCGCCCCGGTCCGCCGGGCCCGGCTGCCGGAGTGGGGGCGGGTCGCGGTGGCGCGGTTGCGGGGGCGGCCGGAGTGGTGGTGCCTGCCGGTCGGGGCGCTCATCGCGGTGCTGGGGCACTCCTGGCTGCCGCTGCCGGTCGGGCTGCTGGCGGTGCCGCTGGTCGGGCGACGGCTGGCCGCCCGGCGCCGGACCCGGGAGGAGGAGCGGCGCGGGCTCGCGGTGATCGCGCTCTGCGGGGCGGTCGCGGGCGGGCTGCGGGCCGGGCAGCAGCCCACCGAGGCGCTGCTCGCCTCCGCGGCCTCCGAGCGGGGCGCCGGGGTGGAGGTGCTGGCGGCCGCGCGGTTCGGCGGTGATGTGCCCCAGGCGCTGCGACGGGCGGCCCGGGTGTCCGGCGCCGACGGACTGAAGGGTGTCGCGGCGTGCTGGCAGGTCGCGGCCGACGGCGGGGCGGGGCTGGCCGAGGGGCTGGACCGGGTGGCGGCAGCGCTTCGGGCGGAGCACCGCCGCCGCGAGGAGTTGCGTGCCGAGATGGCCGGGCCGCGCTCCACCGCCCTGCTCCTCGCCGTGCTTCCGCTGGTGGGGCTGCTGATCGGCAGCGCGATCGGGGCGGCGCCGCTCAAGGTGCTGCTGCATACGCCGGCGGGGCTGGCCTGCCTGGCGCTGGGCGCGGCCCTGGAGTGGGCCGGCCTGGCGTGGACGGCGCGGATCGTGGGGGAGGCGGCATGAGCGGGCTCGCCTCGCACGCCGAGTCTGTCCACAGGCTGTGGACAGCGCTGGCGCTGGCTGCGGCCGGATGCTGCGCGGCGGAGGCGGGGGTGGCTGCCTGGCGGGAGCGGGGGCTTCGGCGGCGGGTGAGGCGAATCGGTGGTGAACGACCGGGTGCCGCCGGGCGGGTTGGCGGGTTCGCCGCGTGGCTGCGGAGGTCGGGGCGGGTGCGGGGTGCCGACGGGGTGCGGGGGCCCACGGTAGAGGGGGCGGGCCCGGGGGTGGAGGCGGGGCGGATCTCCGGCGTGGCGGCGGGGCGGGGTGAGGCGGACGCACGTGGGCGCGGGCGATCGGTCCTGCGGGTGGTGGCGCCGCTTGGGTGCCTGGCCGCAGGGGTGTTGTTCCTCGGGCCGGCGGTCGGCGGCCTGGTGGGGGCGGCGGTCGGCTACGGGGTGTGGCGCCGGCTGGGGACGGCCGGGCAGGAGGAAGAAGAGGACGACCCCGGGGAGTTGGACAGCCTTCCCCTCGCCGCCGACCTGCTCGCGGCGTGTCTGGCGGCGGGCGCGGCGCCCCGGGAGGCGGCGCGGGAGGTCGGCGGCGCCCTGGACGGGGTGGTGGCGGTCCGACTGGCGCAGGGGGCGGCGGAGTTGGGCCTCGGCGGTGATCCGCGGCAGGCGTGGCGGGGGCTGGCGGCACTGCCCGGAGCCGAGGGCCTGGCGCTCTGTCTGGAGCAGGCCGTGCAGACCGGCATACCGGTGGTGGAGGCGGTTTCCCGGCTTGCCGCGGAGAGCCGTGCCGAGCGCGCCCGCGCCGCGGCGGCCCGGGCCCGCCGTGCCTCGGTGCTGGTCACGGGCCCGTTGGGGCTGTGCTTCCTGCCCGCCTTCCTGGCCGTGGGGGTGGCTCCGGTGGTGCTGGGACTGGCGGCGGGACTGATGGGCGGCTGAGGCCCGTACCCGAGAGACGACATATCCGAGAGACGAAGTTCCTGAGGGACGAACGAGGGAGATCAGCATGTTCCGGAAATTTTTCGACCGGCTGCGGGGCCTGCGTGGCGACGACCGCGGGATGACGACGTCCGAGTACGCGGTGGGCACGGTCGTGGCGGTGGCGTTCGCCTCCGTGCTCTACAAGGTGGTCACCTCCGGCGCCGTGGGATCCGCGCTGCAGGGGGTCGTGCAGAGGGCGCTCGATGTGCCGTTCTGAGGAGGCGGCGGCGCGGCGGGCCGCCGGATCGGGGGCGGACGCCGGATTCGTGACGGCCGAGGCGGCGGTGGCGATCCCGGCACTGGTCCTCGTGGCGATGGGGCTGCTCTGGGCGCTCATGGCGGCCTGCGGGCAGATCCAGTGTGTGGACGCCGCACGGGCGGCGGCCCGCGCCGCCGCCCGCGGCGAGCCCTGGCCGGCGGCCGAGTCCGCCGCCAGAGCGGCGGCGCCCAGGGGCGCCCGGGTGGCGCTGACGCGCGAGGGGGACCTGGTCCGGGTGCGGGTGACGGCGCCGACCGCGGGGCCCGGCGCGCTGGGCCTGACGCTGAGAGGGGAGGCGGTGGCTCTTGCCGAGTCGACGGTGTGAGGGGCGGGCGCGGGCGCGTGCTTCTGGAGCTGTTCTGCCTGGAGTGCGGTCCGGAGCGCCGCCAGGAGTGTCGTCCGGTGTGCGGCCCGTACAGCGGGTGCGGGGCGCGGACCGGGGGTCCGCCACGGTGTGGTCGACGGTGGTCTGCGCGGCGCTGTGCGCGGTGTTCCTCGCCTTGCTGGCGATGGCCCAGGCGGTGCAGACCCGCCATCGGGCGGGCGCCGCCGCGGACCTGGCGGCGCTGGCGGCCTCCGACCGTGCGCTGCGGGGCGTCGGCCCGGCCTGCGCCACAGCCCGCGAGGTGGCGGCGGCGCAGGGCGCGGCCCTGGTGCGCTGCACCGTGGCGGGGGAGGTGGCGGACCTTGTCGCGGAGACCCGGGCGGGGCCGTTCCGTTCGCGGGTACGGGCGCGGGCGGGGCCGGCGGAGGCTGCCGGATTGGCGGAGGCTACTGGACCGGCGGAGGCGACCGGACCGGCGGAGGCTGCCGGT
Organism: Streptomyces polyrhachis; assembly: GCF_042663125.1. NCBI lineage: Bacteria > Bacillati > Actinomycetota > Actinomycetes > Kitasatosporales > Streptomycetaceae > Streptomyces > Streptomyces polyrhachis. The sequence continues at coordinate 61,989 of NZ_JBHSZO010000009.1, forward strand.
CCGGCGGCGGGCGGGTAGCGCTCCCGGGTGAGATGCGGTCCCCGGTGGGGGCGTCCTGCGGGGGCGGGGGCTGTCGCAGCAGGACGCCCAGCAGACGCACCGCCGCCGCCTTGTCGAGGGGGTCGTTGCCGTTGCCGCACTTGGGGGACTGGACGCAGGAGGGGCAGCCGTGGGCGCATTCGCAGGACTCGATGGCCACGCGGGTGGCGGTCAGCCATTCGCGGGCGGTGTGGAAGGCGCGTTCCGCGAAGCCGGCGCCGCCCGGGTGGCCGTCGTAGACGAACACCGTGGGCAGCAGGGTGTCGGCGTGCAGCGGCACCGAGACGCCGCCGATGTCCCAGCGGTCGCAGGTCGCGAAGAGCGGCAGCAGGCCGATCGAGGCGTGCTCCGCCGCGTGCAGCGCACCGCCCAGCTCCTGCGGCGAGACCCGGGCGGCGTCGAGCTGGTCCTCCGTCACCGTCCACCACACCGCCCGCGTCCGCAGCGTCCGGGGCGGCAGGTCCAGTTTCACCTCGCCCAGTACCTCGCCGGTGCCGGTGCGCCGCTTGAGATAGGAGACGACCTGGTTGGTCACCTCCACCGAGCCGAAGCACAACCGCGCCCCACCCCAGGGGACCTCGCGGTCCACCTCCAGGATCGACACCGAGGTCGTGTCGCGGGCCGTCGTCGTGTACGGGGGGTCCTCCTGTGCGACCAGTGCCACGCCGTCCTCGAGGTCAAGCCCGCGCACCACGTAGGTGCGGCCCTGGTGCAGATGGACGGCGCCCTCGTGCACCGTGGTGTGCGCCGAGCCGGCGTCCACCGTCCCCAGCAGCCGCCCGGTGCCGTCCTCCACCACGTCCACCGGCCGTCCGCCGCCGCCGCGGATGTCCGCCAGGTCCGCGGCACGCTCGCGCCGCGTCCAGTGCCAGCCCGCCGCCCGCCGCCGCAGCATCCCGCGCTGCTCCAACGCCGGCAGCACCTGCGCCGCCGCCGGGCCGAACAGCCCCAGATCCTCCTCCGTCAGCGGGAGCTCCGCCGCGGCGGCGCACAGGTGCGGCGCCAGGACGTACGGGTTGTCCGGATCCAGCACCGTGGACTCCACCGGCCGCCGGAACAGCGCCTCCGGATGGTGGACCAGGTAGGTGTCCAGCGGATCGTCCCGCGCCACCAGCACTGCGAGCGCGCCCTGCCCGGCCCGTCCCGCCCGGCCCGCCTGCTGCCACAGCGAGGCCCGGGTGCCCGGATAGCCGGCCAGCAGTACCGCGTCCAGCCCGGAGACGTCCACGCCCAGCTCCAGCGCGGTGGTCGCCGCCAGCCCCAGCAGCTCGCCGGAGTGCAGCGCCGCCTCCAACGCCCGCCGCTCCTCCGGCAGATAGCCGCCGCGATAGGCGGCGATCCGCCCCGTGAGCGAGCTGTCCAGCTCCGCCAGCCGCTCCTGGGCGATCAGCGAGATCAGCTCCGAGCCGCGCCGCGAGCCCACGAAGGCCAGGGTGCGCACGCCGTCCACCGCCAGGTCCGTCAGCAGGTCCGCCGTCTCCGCCACCGCAGTGCGCCGCACGGGTGCGCCGCGCTCGCCCCGCAGCTCCGTCAACGGCGGCTCCCACAGCGCGAACACCAGCTCCCCGCGCGGCGAGCCGTCCTCGGTGACCTCCGCGACGGGGACGCCGGTCAGCCGGGACGCCGACGCGCCGGGCGTCCCCGAGGTGGCGGAGGCCAGCAGGAACACCGGCGTGGACCCGTACCGCGCGCAGACCCGGCGCAACCGGCGCAGGACCTGGGCGACATGGGAGCCGAAAACCCCCCGGTAGGTGTGGCACTCGTCGATCACGACGTACGTCAGCGCCCGCAGGAAGCCCGACCAGCGCGGGTGGCCCGGCAGGATGCCGCGGTGGAGCATGTCGGGGTTGGTCAGCACCACGTTGGCGTGCCGGCGCGCCCACTCGCGCTCCTCGACGGGGGTGTCGCCGTCGTACAGCGCCGGACGGACCGCCGGCCCCAGCGGCGCGGCCAGCTCCTTCAGCGCCCGCAGCTGGTCGGCGGCCAGGGCCTTCGTGGGCGCCAGGTACAGCACGGTCGCCCCGCGCCCGTTCGCCGCGCCGGCCCCGTCGAGCAGGGCGCTGAGCATCGGGGCCTGGTACGCCAGGGACTTCCCCGAGGCCGTCCCCGTGGCCACCACGACCGACTCCCCGGCCAGCGCGTGCGCCGCCGCCTCCGCCTGATGGCGGTACGGGCGCTCGATGCCGGCCGCCTCCACGGCCGCCGCCACCTCCGGCGCGATCCCCTCGGGCCAGGAGGCGTGGGCGCCGCTCCGGGAGGGCACATGCTCCGTATGGGTGATGCGCTCGCGGCGGCCCGACCGGGCGGCGAGCCTCTCCAGGGTCGCGCTCGGCTGTGCTGTGGCGGGCGTGTCCCGGTGTTCGCTGCCGCTGTCCATCGCCATCGAGTTTCGCACCGTTGCGTCACTGGTGCGGCGGACAATGGCTCGAAGGCGTCGTGCGCTGTGCCGGGTAGTGATTGAATGCCTTCGCGGGTGCCGGCGACAACACTTGAGGCAGCCGCTCGCTGCAAGGTGCTGGAGGATCCGTGGACCTGTCCCTGTCGACCCGAACTGTTCCCGGCCCGGACGGCGACCGTACGGTCGTCGAGGTCGGTGGCGAGATTGACGTATATACCGCGCCCAAGCTGCGTGAGCAGTTGGTCGAGCTTGTGAACGACGGCAGCTACCACCTGGTTGTCGACATGGAGGGCGTGGACTTCCTCGACTCCACCGGCCTGGGGGTGCTCGTCGGTGGTCTGAAGCGGGTGCGTGCGCACGAGGGTTCGCTGCGACTGGTCTGCAACCAGGAGCGCATTCTCAAGATCTTCCGCATCACCGGTCTGACCAAGGTGTTCCCGATCCACACCTCGGTGGAGGAAGCGGTCAGCGCCAAGGACTGACCCGCTCCGGGCGGTCCCGCACCGCCCTTCGGACACATCTGGATCCACAGACTCCGGCGAGACGACGAGCGGGGTGCGGGCCGACGACGGGCCCGTACTCCCCGTCCCGCGGCCCCGGACGACCTAGGGGGATGGCATGGCCACCGTCGAACTGCGCTTCAGCGCACTGCCCGAGCACGTGCGGACCGCCCGCCTGGTGGCGGCCGCGGTCGCGCGCCGGGCCGGCGTGGACGAGGCCGTGCTGGACGAGGTGCGCCTCGCGGTGGGCGAGGCGTGTTCGCGCGCGGTGGGGCTGCATCGCGGCAGCGGCGTGGACAGCCCCGTGCGGGTGGTGCTGACGGAGGAGGAGAAGAGGTTCTCCATCGAGGTCGGCGACGACGCCTCCGGCCGCCCGGAGCCCGGCGCGCTCCCCTCGGCCCGTACGGCGGCCGGGCAGCACCCCGACCACGGCGCCCGGGACGGCGCCGCCGGCGACGCGGGCGACGACGAGGAGGACGAGATGGGCCTCGCGGTCATCAGCGGCCTCGTGGACGACGTCGAGGTCACCGCCGGGGAGTCCGGCGGCCTGATCCGGATGAGCTGGCCCACCACCCCGGAATCGGTCACGCGCTAGCAGCTGGCGGCTCGGCAGTCCGACCGCGATCAAGCTCTGATCAGCGCCCATTTCGCAGTGAAGATCGATAAACCGAATTTCCGGCGCATTCGCACATCCCCATAAACTCCGTCAATCGCCTCCGCCGGCGCGGAAATTGGCGGACGCTGTGACGTGCCCGTATCACTTCCGGAAGTGAATTCCCTTTCCCGCACCCTGTTTTGATCTAGAACTGATCCCTACAATCCGTCCACATCTTGCTGCTCAGGACGCCTGAGCGCTGCGGCCGCCCGACCCGGCCCTGTGCCGACTTGCCGCAACGCCCATGTGCCGTACGTCAAGGAGGACGAATGGCGGGGCCCTTTACCCCTCTCGCACAGGAACCAACCCTCGCAGCCGCCGTGTTGACCGGCGAGAACAGAGCGATTGTCGCCGTTGTCGCCGTCGTGGCGGTGGCCGCTCTCGGCGTTGCCCTGGTGCTGGTCCGCCAGGTGCTCGCCGCCGGCGAGGGAACCGACAGCATGAAGAAGATCGCCGCGGCCGTGCAGGAAGGCGCGAACGCCTATCTGGCACGGCAGTTGCGCACTCTCGGTGTTTTCGCCGTGGCCGTCTTCTTCCTCCTGCTTCTTCTACCGGCCGACGACTGGAACCAGCGCGCCGGCCGCTCCGCGTTCTTCCTGATCGGCGCCGCTTTCTCGGCGGCGACGGGCTATATCGGCATGTGGCTCGCGGTGCGCGCCAATGTCCGCGTCGCCGCCGCCGCCCGAGAGGCGGGCAGCGGATCGGAGCCCAAGGACCTTACCGACGTCTCCCACAAGGCAATGAAGATCGCTTTCCGTACGGGCGGGGTCGTCGGCATGTTCACCGTCGGCCTCGGTCTGCTCGGCGCCGCGGTGGTCGTCCTCGTCTACGCGGCGGACGCCCCCAAGGTGCTGGAGGGCTTCGGCCTGGGCGCCGCACTGATCGCGATGTTCATGCGGGTCGGCGGCGGCATCTTCACCAAGGCCGCCGACGTGGGCGCCGACCTGGTCGGCAAGGTCGAGCAGGGCATCCCCGAGGACGACCCCCGCAACGCCGCCACCATCGCCGACAACGTCGGCGACAACGTGGGCGACTGCGCGGGCATGGCCGCCGACCTCTTCGAGTCCTACGCCGTCACCCTCGTCGCCGCGCTCATCCTCGGCAAGGTCGCCTTCGGCGACGCGGGCCTGGCCTTCCCGCTGATCGTCCCCGCGATCGGCGTGGTCACCGCGATGATCGGCATCTTCGCCGTGGCCCCGCGCCGCTCCGACCGCAGCGGCATGTCGGCCATCAACCGCGGCTTCTTCATCTCCGCCGCCGTCTCGCTGGTGCTGGTGGCGGGCGCGGTCTACGCCTACCTCCCGGCCACCTACGCCGAACTGGACGGCGCCGCCCAGGCCATCCGCGACCACAACGGCGACCCCCGGGTGCTGGCGCTGGTCGCGGTCGTGATCGGCATCGTGCTGGCCGCGCTGATCCAGCAGCTCACCGGCTACTTCACCGAGACCACCCGCCGCCCGGTCCGCGACGTCGGCAAGTCCTCGCTGACCGGCCCCGCCACCGTCGTCCTGGCCGGCGTCTCCCTGGGCCTGGAGTCGGCCGTCTACACCGCGCTGCTCATCGGGCTCGGCGTCTACGGCGCCTTCCTGCTGGGCGGTACGTCGATCACGCTCGCCCTCTTCGCCGTCGCACTGGCCGGCACGGGCCTGCTGACCACCGTGGGCGTCATCGTCGCGATGGACACCTTCGGCCCCGTCTCCGACAACGCGCAGGGCATCGCGGAGATGTCCGGCGACGTGGAGGGCGCCGGCGCCCAGGTGCTCACCGACCTGGACGCGGTGGGCAACACCACCAAGGCCATCACCAAGGGCATCGCCATCGCGACCGCCGTGCTGGCGGCGGCGGCGCTCTTCGGCTCGTACCAGGACGCCATCGGCGAGGCGGTGCGCGAGGCCAACGCCAAGGCCGGTGAGCTGGGCCTGAGTCTGGACATCGGCCAGCCCAACAACCTCGTCGGGCTGATGCTCGGCGCGGCGGTCGTCTTCCTCTTCTCCGGACTGGCGATCAACGCGGTCTCCCGTTCGGCGGGGGCGGTGGTCTTCGAGGTGCGCCGGCAGTTCCGGGAGAAGCCCGGGATCATGGACTACACCGAGGAGCCGGAGTACGGCAAGGTCGTCGACATCTGCACCAGGGACGCCCTGCGCGAGCTGCGTACGCCCGGTCTGCTGGCGGTGCTGGCACCGGTCGCGGTGGGCTTCACCCTCGGGGTGGGCGCGCTGGGCTCGTTCCTGGCGGGGGCCATCGGCTCCGGCACGCTGATGGCGGTCTTCCTGGCCAACTCCGGCGGCGCCTGGGACAACGCCAAGAAGCTGGTCGAGGACGGCCACCACGGCGGCAAGGGCTCCGAGGCCCACGCCGCCACGGTGATCGGCGACACCGTCGGCGACCCCTTCAAGGACACCGCGGGACCGGCGATCAACCCGCTGCTGAAGGTGATGAACCTGGTGGCGCTGCTGATCGCACCGGCGGTGGTGAAGTTCTCCTACGGCGACGACGCCAACCCCGGGGTGCGCGCGGTGATCGCGGTGGTGGCGGTCGCGGTGATCGTCGGCGCCGTCTACTCCTCCAAGCGGCGCGGGATCTCCGTCGGCGACGAGGACGGCGCGGGGGAGGCGGGCCAGGTGCCCGCGCCCTCGCCGAATCCGGCGGTGACCGGCTCGTAGCGCGGCGCCGGAGGTACGGGAGCGGGGCCCGAGGCCGGTCGGCGCGGGTCCCGCTCCCGTCGTACGTCCGGGTGCTCGGCGGCGTGCACCGCAGGTTCGTACAACCGGGCATCCCCCCGGCGTGCGAACGGCCGGATTCGTCCCCCGACCGGGTTGGCGGTGTATCTTCCGGGGCCGAGGAGCCATCGAAAGGACCCCCTGGTGATCAAGCCCCTGGTGATCAAGAAGGCCGGTGCCGCGGTGATCGGCGCCGCCGCCCTGGCGCTGTTCGTGAGCGGCTGCGGAAACGCGGACGAGGCGCGCCAGAAGAAGGTCGACGCCTGGGCCTCCGGAGTCTGCGACACGCTCCGCGAGCAGCTCAAGCACCGCGACGAGGCCACCGCCGACATGGCCGAGGCCACCGACGAGACCGAGCCGGCCAAGGCGCGCGAGGCGTATGTCACCGCCTTCGACAAGTCCGCCAAGGCGTACGAGGCGATGGCCGCGTCCTTCACCAAACTGGGCGTCCCGCCGGTCGACGACGGCAAGAACGTGCAGTCCAAGACCGTCGCCTATCTCACGGACAAGGCCGAGGCGTACGCCGGGCTGAAGACCGAGGCCGAGAAGCTGGACGTCAAGGACCAGGAGAAGTACGCCGAGGGGCTGCGGACCCTCGCCGGCCGGGTGCAGAAGATCGCGCCCGAGGACGGCGACCTGAAGGAGATGTCCGAGGGCGAGCTGGAGAAGGCGATGGGCCGGCAGGACGGCTGCCAGCGCACGGAGACCAAGCCCGACACCCAGGCGTAACCTGCCCCGGTGAGCACACTCCCCTCCCCCGAGAGCACCGGCCCGCTGCGCGAGGCGGCGCTGCGCGCCGGTTTCACCGCCGATGGGCTGCTGGAGCTGCTGGGCGCCCCCGCCTACGCGGCGCTGGCCCGCGGCGAGACGGTCCCCGCCGAGCGCGCCACCCGTGGCGCCGAATCGCCGGCGGCCGTCCTGACCAGGCTTTTCCTCCTGCGGCAGCAGGTTCCGCAGGAGACGGCCGCGGCGGTGCTGCCCGAGGGGCTGGTGGACGGGGGCGGCGGCTGGCTGCGCAGGGGCGAGGACGGGGCGCTCGCCGCGACGGTGGACGTACGCCCGTACGCCGGGCCCGACGGGCAGGACTGGTTCGTCGTCTCCGACCTCGGCTGCGCGGTCGGCGGCTCGGCGGGCGCGCGGGGGCAGCGCGAGGACCTGGTCCTGGGCGTCGGCGGCGCCTCCACCACTCTGGCGGGCATGACGGTGCGTACGCCCGTCGCGCGCGCCCTGGACCTTGGCGCCGGCTCGGGCATCCAGGCGCTGCACGCCTCCGCCCACGCCGGGCACGTCACCGCCACCGACCTCAACCCGCGTGCGCTCGCCTTCACCCGGCTCACCCTGGCGCTCAGCGGCGAGGCCCCGGCGGAGCTGCGCGAGGGCTCGCTCTTCGAGCCGGTCGCGGGGGAGACGTACGACCTGATCGTCTCCAACCCGCCCTTCGTCATCTCACCCGGCCACCGCCTCACCTACCGCGACGGCGGCATGGCCGGCGACGAGCTGTGCCGCACGCTGGTCGGACAGGCCGCGCAGCACCTCAACGACGGTGGCTACTGCCAGCTCCTCGCCAACTGGGAGCACCTGGACGGGCAGGACTGGCGCGAGCGCCTCGCCTCCTGGGTGCCGCGCGGCTGCGACGCCTGGATCGTGCAGCGCGAGGCGCAGGACCCCACCGAGTACGCCGAGTTGTGGCTGCGCGACGGCGGCGACCACCGGGCGGTGCCGGGGGAGTACGAACGGCGCTACGACGCGTGGCTGGCGGAGTTCGAGCGGCGCGGGGTACGCGGGGTCGGCTTCGGCTGGATCACCCTGCGCAGGACGGGGGCCGCGGTCCCCTCACTGACGATCGAGGAGTGGCCGCACGCGGTGGAGCAGCCGCTCGGGCCCGCTGTCGCCGCGCACTTCGAGCGCGCGGCGTGGCTGCGCGGGCTGAGCGACGAGACGCTGCTGGCCGGGCACTACACGCTCGCCGAGGACGTGGTGCAGGAGCAGTTCGGAGCGCCCGGCGCGGAGGATCCGGAGCACGTGGTGCTGCGGGCCGGGCGCGGGATGCGGCGGGCGGTACGGATGGACACGGCCGGCGCGGGGCTGGTGGGCGCCTGCGACGGGACGCTGAGCGCGGGGCGCATCCTGGACGCCATCGCGCAGCTGCTGGGGGAGGACGCGGCGCGGCTGCGCCGGGAGTTCCCCGCGCGACTGCGGGAGTTGGTGGCGGAGGGTTTCCTGGAGCCGGTCGCGGGGGAGCGGGCGCCGGGGCGCGCGATGCGCGCGCAGGGGCGGCCGCCGGTGGGGTGACGGGCGGCGGCTGCGTCTCGTTTACCTGAACGCGTCAAATCGTGATGCGGCAGATATTGGCCGACCGTGTCCTTGCCGATAGGTTCACTCCCTGTTATCGGACGCCTCGCCGCTCGGGGCGTCAGGGGAGGAAGAAGCACCATGAGTTGGTACCTGGCTGTACTCAAGAACTACGCAGGCTTCAGCGGGCGCGCGCGCCGCAAGGAGTACTGGATGTTCACCCTGTTCACCACCATTGTTGCGATGGTGCTCCTCGGCATCGGCGCGGCCGGCGCGGCGGCTGACGTGCCGGCGCTGTTCGCCCTGGTCGCCGTCTACTACGTCGCGACGATCATCCCGAGCCTGGCCGTGACGGTGCGCCGCCTGCACGACACCGGCCGCTCCGGCGGGTGGTTCTTCATCGCGTTCGTCCCCATGATCGGTGGCGTCTGGCTGTTCGTCCTCACCCTGCTGGACAGCCAGGCCGAGGCCAACGAGTACGGCCCGAACCCGAAGTTCGCCGGCATGGCGCCCGGCCAGGTGCCGGTTGCGGGCTACGCGGGCTGACGCGCAGTCTTTCGAGGGGTGTCCGGCAGTCATGCCGGGCACCCCTCGGTCGTGCGGGGCCGCAGCGGATCGACGCTCTACCAGACCGTGTTGCGCAGCACCGTCCAGACCACCGCGACGCCCAGGACCGCCGCCGAGGCGCGGGGGCTCAGGGTCAGGCGCCAGCGGCGGCCGCGCAGGGCGGCGATGAGCCAGCGGCCGTACGCCCACAGCACGAACGGCACGCCCGCCAGCAGCATCAGCGCGTTGTCGGCGTACGCCGCCGCGACGTCCCCGTGCAGCAGGTCGTAGCAGAGCCGCGTCACCCCGCAGGCCGGACAGAGCAGCCCCGTCGCCCAGTTGAAGGGGCAGCGCGGCAACCAGTGCCCGGACTCGTGCGGGTTGGTGTGCCACAGGTACACCGCGCCCGCGGCGCCGAGCGCGAGCACGGCCAGCGGCGCGACGGACGGCGGGAGGACGGGGCGGCGCCTCGCGGGAGCGGAGGACTCAGCTCCGGAGTACTCAGCCCCGGAGGACACGGCCGTCGGAGTCGGTCGGATCGGGCGATACGAGCAGGATGATCCCGTCGACCAGGGCCCAGATGCCCAGGCCGCCGCAGGTGAAGAGCTGGCCCAGCGCCATGCCGGTGTGCCCGGTGTAGAAGCGGCCGACCCCGAAGCAGCCCACGAGGAGCTGGAGGACACCGGCGACGATCTTCGACTTGTCGGAGTACGGGCGGCCGTCGGGGGCGTAGCCGTAGGGCGCGTACGGGTCCGGGGGATAGCCGCCGTGGAGCGGAGCGCCCGGTATCGCGCCGGGATAGCCGTAGCCGGGCTGCGGCCCGTAGTGCGCGCCGGGCGGCATGGGCTGCTGGCCGTAGGGGCCCGGCTGCGGACCGTACGGATTCGGCTGCTGATCGGACATGGCGCCCCCCGGATCGATCGTGCCGGCCACCGTCGCTTCGGGCCGGCACTCCATTCCTACCAGCCCGCGCCGACACTCGGCCAAGGGGTCGGCGCAGTCGGCGGCGGCCTGGCCGACATTGCCCGTTTTCGGGGCTGTGCGGCAGGAATGGCAAGACTCGGGTTACCGTTCGAGTGGCGTCGGAGGCTTTTGCCGCTTGACACGGGGGCGGTATGTACCGTCACACTCCGCAGCAATGCACTCGACGTGCGAACAGGTGCCCCTCCCGGCACCGCCACCAGTTATGAGTCCACGCCAGGACTGACCGGAGAAGAGAGCGAAGTTGTCCCCGACCAGCCAGATCCGCCGACTCGTCATCGTCGAGTCGCCTGCCAAGGCGAAGACGATCAAGGGCTATCTCGGCCCCGGCTACGAGGTTGAGTCGAGCGTCGGACACATCCGTGATCTCCCCAACGGCGCCGCCGAGGTGCCGGCGAAGTACAAGGGCGAGCCGTGGGCGCGTCTCGGGGTGAACGTCGACGCCGACTTCCAGCCCCTCTACGTCGTCAACGCCGATAAGAAGCAGCAGGTCAGCAAGCTCAAGCAGCTGCTCGCCGACTCCGACGAACTCTTCCTGGCGACCGATGAGGACCGCGAGGGCGAGGCCATCGCCTGGCATCTGCTCGAGGTGCTCAAGCCCAAGGTCCCGGTCCACCGGATGGTCTTCCACGAGATCACCAAGGACGCCATCCAGCAGGCGGTCAACAACCCGCGCGAGCTGAACAAGAAGCTGGTCGACGCCCAGGAGACCCGCCGCATCCTCGACCGCCTCTACGGCTACGAGGTCTCCCCCGTGCTGTGGAAGAAGGTCATGCCGAAGCTCTCGGCCGGCCGCGTGCAGTCGGTGGCCACCCGGCTGGTCGTGGAGCGCGAGCGCGAGCGGATCGCCTTCAACTCCGCCGCGTACTGGGACCTCACCGCCACCTTCGCCACGGGCCGTACGGGCGACGCCTCCGACCCCTCGGCCTTCGCCGCGCGCCTCAACTCCGTCGACGGCAAGCGCGTCGCGCAGGGCCGCGACTTCGGCTCCGACGGGCAGCTGAAGTCCGAGGCCCTGCAGCTGGACGAGGCCGCCGCCCGCGCGCTGGCCGTGGCGCTGGAGCAGACGGCCTTCGCGGTGCGCGCCGTGGAGTCCAAGCCCTACCGCCGCTCGCCGTACGCCCCGTTCCGTACCACCACGCTGCAGCAGGAGGCCGCGCGCAAGCTGGGCTTCGGCGCGAAGTCGACCATGCAGGTGGCGCAGAAGCTGTACGAGAACGGCTTCATCACCTATATGCGCACGGACTCCACGACCCTCTCGGAGACGGCCGTCACCGCCGCCCGTGCGCAGGTCACCCAGCTCTACGGCGCCGACCACCTGCCCGACAAGCCGCGCACCTACGCCTCCAAGGTCAAGAACGCCCAGGAGGCGCACGAGGCGATCCGCCCCTCCGGCGACCGCTTCCGCACGCCGGCGGAGACCGGTCTGACGGGCGATCAGTTCCGGCTCTACGAGCTGATCTGGAAGCGGACCGTCGCCTCCCAGATGAAGGACGCCACCGGCCAGTCGGTGACCGTCCGGGTCGCCGGGACCTCGTCCGACGGGCGGGACTGCGAGTTCACCGCCTCCGGCAAGATCATCACCTTCCACGGCTTCATGAAGGCCTACGTCGAGGGCTCCGACGACCCCGGCGCCGAGCTGGACAGCTCCGAGCGGCGGCTGCCGCAGGTCGCCGAGGGCGACGCGCTGGCGGCCACCGACATGACGGCCGACGGGCACGCGACCAAGCCGCCCGCCCGCTACACCGAGGCGTCCCTGGTCAAGGAGCTGGAGGAGCGCGAGATCGGGCGCCCGTCCACGTACGCCTCGATCATCGGCACCATCCTCGACCGCGGCTACGTCTTCAAGAAGGGCACCGCCCTGGTGCCGTCCTTCCTCAGCTTCGCCGTCATCCGGCTGCTGGAGCAGCACTTCGGGCGGCTGGTCGACTACTCCTTCACCGCCAAGATGGAGGACGACCTCGACCGCATCGCCCGTGGTGAGGCGCAGTCCGTGCCGTGGCTGCGGCGCTTCTACTTCGGCGAGGACACGGTGGAGGCCCCGTCGGCCGACGGCGACCATCTCGCCGGGCTCAAGGAACTGGTGACGGACCTGGGCGCGATCGACGCCCGGGAGGTCTCCTCCTTCCCCCTCGGCGGCGGCGTGGTGCTGCGCGTCGGCCGCTACGGGCCGTACGTCGAGCGGGCCTCGGAGGTCGAGGGCGAGCCCGGTCAGCGCGCCGACGTCCCCGACGACATGGCGCCGGACGAGCTGACGGTGGAGTTCGCCGAGGAGCTGTTCGCGCGGCCCAGCGGCGAGTTCGAGCTGGGCGTCGACCCCGTGAGCGGCCACCAGGTCATCGCACGGGACGGGCGCTACGGGCCGTACGTGACGGAGGTGCTCCCCGAGGGCACCCCGAAGACCGGCAAGAAGGCGGTCAAGCCGCGCACCGCCTCGCTGCTGAAGTCCATGACCCTGGACACCGTGACGCTGGAGGACGCACTGCGGCTGATGTCGCTGCCGCGCGTGGTGGGTGCCGACGCGGAGGGGGTGGAGATCACCGCGCAGAACGGGCGCTACGGCCCGTATCTGAAGAAGGGCACCGACTCGCGCTCGCTCACCGAGGAGGAGCAGATCTTCACGATCACCCTCGAGGAGGCGCTCGCGATCTACGCCCAGCCCAAGCAGCGCGGGCGGGCCGCCGCCAAGCCGCCGCTGAAGGAGCTGGGGGTGGACCCGGTCTCGGAGAAGCCGGTGGTGGTGAAGGACGGGCGCTTCGGTCCGTACGTCACCGACGGGGAGACCAACGCGACACTGCGGCGCGACGACGAGGTCGAGACGCTCACGCCGGAGCGGGGCTTCGAGCTGCTGGCGGAGAAGCGGGCCAAGGGGCCGGTGAAGAAGAAGACGGCGGCGAAGAAGACCGCCGCGAAGAAGACCACCGCTGCCAAGAAGACCACCGCGAAGAAGACGGCGGCCAAGAAGACCGCGGCCAAGAAGACGACGACGGCGGCGAAGAAGACCGCCGCCAAGAAGACGACGGCCGCCAAGAAGACGACGGCCGCCAAGAAGACGACGGCGGCCACGCTGGAGGACGGGGAGTAGCGGCCCCGCACGTCCGCAGAGAACGGGCAGGCGCACTTCCCGTGGAGTTATCCACAGGGGTGTGCGCTGCCCGTCTCCTTATGACCTGCGCAAACCCCTCGGTCCGGGCAGATGTTCGGACGGGAGCCCGCCATTCCGCCGGGTCTCGATAGTCTTGGTCCATGAATCGCGCCGAGCAGAACCCCGTTGTGACCGACACCACGGAAAGCCTCGCCGCCGACTCACGTGAGCGAGCCGTCAGGGCACTCCTGCGCCATCCGCCGCTGCGGCGCCTGTGGGGCGCCCAGCTGATCGGCGGCATCGGCGACGCCCTGGCCCTGCTGGTGCTGGTCCTGCTGACGCTGCAGGCGGCCGTGGCCCAGGACGCCTTCGGCGGGGGCTACCGGGGTGCGGCGCTGGCCGTGGCGGCGGTCTTCGCCGCCCGGATGCTGGCGACACTGCTCTTGGGAGCCGTGCTGCTCGGCCCGCTCACCCAGCTCACCGGCGCGGGCGGGCCGTTCGACAAGCGCTGGACGATGATCGGCGCCGACCTCGTCCGCGTGGGGCTGATGCTCGTCGCCCCGCTGTGGATCGACTGGACCCCGGGCCGGGCGCTGACCTGGCTGCTGGTCACGGCCTTCCTGGTCGGCGCCGCCGAGCGGATCTGGACCGTGGCCAAGGACGGCGCGGCCCCGGGGCTGCTCCCCGTCCCGCCCGGCCGGCTTCCCGGCACCGCGCTCGACCCCGCCGCACCGCCCGCACGGGGCGAGGCGGGCGGGACCCCCTTCGAGGCGCTGCGCCGCCTGTCGCTGCGCACCGCCTACCTCTCCCTCCCGGCCGCCGCGGCGGCACTGCTGGCCATCACGCTGGTCGGCAATCTGCTCGGCTCGGGCATCGACTGGTTCCATCAGCACCAGGCCGCGCTGGGCTCGTACCTGGCGGCCGGCCTCTTCGCCGCCTCGATCACCGTCGTGTACTTCGCAGGCATGCCCGGCGACAGCCCGCTGCGCCCGCGCTCCCCCCTGGAGGGCCTGCGCCGCCCCAAGCTGCCGGACGGCGAGCCCGACCGCGGTCGTACGGGCGCGGTGCCGGTGCTGGTGCTGACCGGGGCCGCCATCGCCGCCGCCGTCTCGGCGGCCGTGTCCATCGCCGTGCTGCAGGCAGCCGACCTGGGCGGCGGCCCGGTGACCTTCGCGCTGCTGGTGCTGGCCCTCACCGGCGGCCCCGCCCTGGGCATACGGCGCGCCAGGCTGGTGCTGCCCGCCCTCTCCCGGCGGCGGCTGCTCGCCCTGGCCACCGCGGTGTGCGGGCTGGCCCTGCTGGCCACCGGCCTGATCGGCGACACGGCGACCTCCCTGGCCCTCGCGCTGCTCGCCGGCTTCGCGGCCGGGGTCGCCGCCGCCACCGCGCACACGCTGCTGGACCAGGAGACGGAGGAGGCGCGGCGCCCGCGCCTGACCGCCCATCTGCACGCCGTCGTGCGGCTGGCCATCGCGCTCGCCGCCCTCGCCGCGCCGCTGCTGGCGGCGGCGATCGGGCCGCACCGGGTGGTCGGCGGCGACTTCGTCTTCGACCACGGGGGCTCCGCCTTCGCCTATCTGCTGATCGGCGCGCTGCTGCTGCCCGTCGCGGCGTTCACGCTGGCCAAGACGGACGACCGGCAGGGAGTGCCGCTGCGGCGCGATCTGCGCGACGCCGTCCGCCGGGGCGCGGAGCCCGTCGAGGCACCCGCGCCGACCGGGTTCTTCATCGCCGTCGAGGGCGGCGACGGGGCCGGGAAGTCCACCCAGGTCGAGGCGCTCGCCGAGTGGATCCGCGGCAAGGGGCACGACGTGGTCGTCACCCGCGAGCCCGGCGCCACCTCGATCGGCCAGCGGCTGCGTTCGATACTCCTGGACGTCTCGTCCGCCGGTATCTCGCACCGCGCGGAGGCGCTGCTCTACGCCGCCGACCGCGCGGAGCACGTCGACTCGGTCGTGCGGCCCGCGCTGGAGCGCGGCGCGGTGGTCATCACCGACCGGTACATCGACTCCTCCGTCGCCTACCAGGGCGCGGGCCGCGACCTCTCGCCCGTCGAGATCGCGCGGATCTCGCGCTGGGCGACGCACGGGCTCGTACCGCATCTGACCGTGCTGCTCGACATCTCGCCGGAGGCCGCCCGGGAGCGCTTCACCGAGGCGCCGGACCGGCTGGAGTCGGAGCCGGCCGCCTTCCACGAGCGGGTCCGCAGCGGCTTCCTGACGCTCGCCGCCGCCGACCCGGGGCGCTATCTGGTCGTCGACGCCTCCCAGGAGCCGGAGGAGGTCGCCACCGTGGTGCGCCACCGGATGGACCAGGTCCTCCCGCTCTCCGCCGCGGAGATCGAGGCCCGGGAGGAGGCGCGGCGCAGGGCCGAGGAGGAGGCCCGCCGCAAGGCCGAGGAGGAGGCTGCCCGCAAGGCCGAGGAGGAGCGGCTGGCGCGTGAGCGCGAGGAGCAGCTCGCCCGGCTGCGCGCCGAGGAGGAGGAGCGCCGGCGGCTGGACGCCGAGGAGGAGGCCCGGCGGGAGGCCGAGTACCAGGCGGAGCGGGAGCGGGTGCGGGCCGAGGAGGCCCGGCAGCAGGCCGAGGAGGTACGCCGCCGCCGCGAGGCCGAGGAAGCGGCGTACCAGGCGGAGCAGGAGCGGCTGCGGCGGCTGGCGGAGGAGCAGGCGCGGCTGCGGGCCGAGGCCGAGGAGAAGCGCCGGGAGAAGCAGCGGCGGGCCGAGGAGGCCCTGCTGCGGGCGGAGCAGGAGCGGCTGGCCGCTGCCGGCGCCGCCGGTGGCGGTGCGGGCGGCTCCGGCGGCTCGGACGGGGCCACCACGCAGAAGCTCCCGAAGGTCGTGCCCGCCGACTCCCCCGAGGACGCCCGCAGGGACGCTCCGAGGGACGGCGAGAAGACCGTGGACATGCCGAGGGTGGCGGATCCGGACGCCCAGGAGACCCGGGTCATCCCGATGGTGGCGGACCGGCGGGAGGCCGACATGCAGGAGACCGCCGTACTGCCGGCGGTCGCGGACCCCGACGCGCAGGAGACGCAGCGCACGCCGCAGCCCCCGGACCCGGCCGAGCGGCCGGAGGACCGGGTGCCCGAGGAGTACTTCCGCAGCGACGGCCGGGCGTCCGCCCGACCGCGACCCGACTGGGCGGAGAAGACGCCGCTGGACGACCTTCCGTCGCTGGCCGACGAACTGCTGGGCGGGAGCGACACGGACGAGGACGGTCCGCGCCGCAGGTGACGCAGCGCAGGCCGCAGCCCCGGGGCCGTACCGGCCGTGATCTCCGGGCCGGTACGGGCGGGGGCCGCCCGTCCTGTCCGTGGCGCGGCCCGTACGGCGGGGCGGACTTGGCGGGAGCCCCCGGCCGTAGGGACGGACTGTCGGTGGTGTGCTCCACAATGGGGCCCGGTGGCACAAGGGAGGCACGTATGGCGGTCTGGGACGACCTCGTGGGGCAGGAGCGGGTCGGCGCGCAGTTGACCGCCGCCGCCGGTGCCGCCGCGGCGGCGGTCGACGGCGCTCCCGCGGGCGCGTCCTCCCCTGCCTCCCCTGCCTCCCCTGCCTCCTCTGCTTCCTCGGCCTCCTCGATGACGCACGCGTGGCTCTTCACCGGGCCGCCCGGTTCGGGCCGGGCCACCGCCGCCCGTGCCTTCGCCGCCGCGCTGCAGTGCGTCAGCCCGGACCGCGCCCTGGGCGCGCCCCCGGGCTGCGGCTTCTGCGAGGGCTGCCACACCACCCTCGTCGGCACGCACGCGGACGTCGAGATCGTCGCGACCGATCTGCTGACCATCGGGGTGAAGGAGACACGCGAGCTGGTGCGCCGCTCCAGCCTCTCCCCGGCCGTCGGCCGCTGGCAGGTGATCGTCCTGGAGGACGCCGACCGCCTCACCGAAGGCGCCGCCAACGTCCTGCTGAAGGCCATCGAGGAGCCCGCCCCGCGCACGGTCTGGCTGCTCTGCGCACCCTCGCTGGAGGACGTGCTGCCGACCATCCGCAGCCGCTGCCGCACCCTCACGCTGCGCACCCCGCCGGTGGCGGCCGTCGCCGACCTGCTGGTCCGCCGCGACGGCATCGACCCCGCCGCCGCGGCGGACGCCGCCCGTGCCTCCGGCGGCCACATCGACCGCGCCCGCCGGCTGGCCACCGACGAGCGCGCCCGCACCCAGCGCACCGCCGTGCTGAAGGTGCCACTGCGCATCGACGACATCGGCGGCGCGCTGCGCTCCGCGCAGGATCTGGTGGACACGGCCGCCGAGGCGGCGAAGCAGCGGGCCGAGGAGGGCGACGCGCAGGAGACGGAGGAGCTGCGCACCGCGCTGGGCGCGGCCCCCGGCGGCGCCGGCCGGATGCCGCGCGGCACGGCGGGCGCGATGAAGGACCTGGCGGACCGGCAGAAGCGCCGATCGACGCGTACCCAGCGCGACAGCCTCGACCTCGCCCTCACCGACCTGACCGGCTTCTACCGGGACGTCCTGGCACTGCAGTTGGGCTCGGCCACCCCCCTGGCCAACGAGGACGTACGCGAGTCGGTGGACCGGGTGGCCCGCGACTCCTCGCCGGAGGCCACCCTGCGCCGTATCGAGGCGGTGCTGGCCTGCCGCCGCGCCCTCGCGCGCAACGTCGCCCCGCTGCTGGCGGTGGAGGCGATGACCCTGTCCCTGCGGGCGGGCTGAGCACCACCCCCGGCACGAAGGGGCGGGTCACTCGTACGGGGTCATTCGTACGGGCGGCACGCGGCGCCGGAGCCGTCCGTGGCAGGGCCGTTACGCTCGGCCCATGCGCCCGCTCCCCCTGGTCTCCGCCGCGGCCCTGCTCTCCTCGGCCCTGCTGCTCACGGCCTGCACCTCCGGCAGCTCCCCCTTCTCCACGGGGGACTCGCCCGGCGGTTCGCCGCGCGGCGGGCAGGCGGGCGCGAAGGCCGCCGTGCTCGCGCCGCTGCCCGCGGCGATCCCGGCCGCCCTGCGCCCGTACTACGAGCAGAAGGCTGCCTGGAAGACCTGCCCCGAGGCGGCCGACTTCCAGTGCGCCACGCTGCGGGTGCCGCTGGACTACGCGAAGCCGGGCGCCGGCAAGGACGTGAAGCTGGCGGTCTCCCGCATCCGGGCGACCGGCAAGCGGCAGGGCTCGCTGCTGGTGAACCCGGGCGGGCCGGGGGCGTCCGCGGTCGAGTACCTGCAGAGCTGGGCGGGCGTGGGCTATCCGGCCGAGGTCCGCGCCGCGTACGACATGGCGGCGGTGGACCCGCGCGGCGTCGGGGGCAGCCAGCCGGTGAAGTGCCTGTCGGACGCCGAGATGGAGGCGCACACCCAGGTCGACCAGACGCCGGACGACACGGCGGAGGTGCGGCGGCTGACGACGGCCTTCGGCAAGTTCGCGCAGGGCTGCCGCAAGCACGCCGGTGAGCTGCTCGGCCATGTCTCGACGACCGAGGCGGCGCGGGACATGGACGTCTTCCGCGCGGTGCTGGGCGACCGGAAGCTGACGTACGTGGGCGCCTCGTACGGCACGATGCTGGGCGCGACCTACGCGGGGCTGTTCCCCTCGCGCACGGGCCGGCTGGTGCTGGACGGGGCGATGGACCCCTCGCTGGACTCCCTGCGGCTCAACCTCGACCAGAACGCGGGCTTCACGGTGGCCTTCGAGTCCTTCGTGAAGGACTGCGTGCGGCGCGCGGACTGCCCGCTGGGGACGGGTACGGGAGCCGAGGCGGCCAAGCGGCTGCGGGCGCTGCTGGACTCCCTGGACCGCAAGCCGCTGGCGACGGACGACGAGGGGCGCAGGCTGAGCGAGCCGCTGGCCACGATGGGCGTGCTGCAGGCGATGTACGCGGAGGACTTCTGGCCGACGCTGCGCGACGCGCTGGCGCAGGCGCTGAGGGAGAAGAACGGCACGGGGCTGCTGGACCTCTCCGACCAGTACTACGAGCGCAATCCGGACGGCTCGTACGGGAGCATGATGTCCGCCTTCGCGGCGGTGAACTGCCTCGACCAGCCGGCGCCCTTCCGGGTGCCGGGGGATGTGCAGAAACGGGTGGCGGACTTCGAGAAGTCCTCGCCGGTGTTCGGCCGGGACTTCGCCTGGGCCGCGCTGAACTGCGGCGAGTGGCCGGTGGCGGCGACGGGCACCGCCAACCGCATCGAGGCGAAGGGCGCCCCGCCGATCCTGGTGGTCGGCACGACGCGCGACCCGGCCACCCCGTACGCCTGGGCGCAGGCGCTGGCCGGCCAGCTGTCCTCCGGGGTGCTGCTGACGTACGAGGGCGACGGCCACACGGCGTACGTCCGCGGGAGCGCCTGCGTGGACGGGGCGGTGGACCGCTACCTCCTCACGGGCAGGCCCCCCGAGAACGGCACCCGCTGCTCCTGACGCGCCCCACCGCCCCTGACGTGCGCCTGCTCACACCGCCCGCCCCGGCCACCGGGACGTGCGGAGCACCCCGCGAACCTGTGTAGACTTACCGACGCTGCGGCCGTCGTACTGACATCCGCCGCGTGCCGCCTTAGCTCAGCTGGCCAGAGCAACGCACTCGTAATGCGTAGGTCTCGGGTTCGAATCCCGAAGGCGGCCCTGCGAAACCCCAGGACTCACTCGCCGTGACCTGGGGTTTTGTGCTTTTCATGATCGATTTAAACGGATCGCGCGTACCGCAACGGGCGCCACGATCGCTCCCGGTGGACAACCGGTGGACAGGCGCGCAAGGGGCGTGCAGAGCGGTGGACGAGCGGTCGATCCGGCGGCCTCTCCGAGGGGCGGACGCTGGGGGTGCATCTGCAGTCGCGTGGTCGTGATCGGCGTGGAGTGAGATTGGTCGGTTCCCACAGTGCCCGGCATGGCGCGCGGTCGTGCAGGGTGATCGCTGGCTCAATCCGAGCTGTCGACCCCAGGTGTGGTGGGACCCCTCAGCGCGTCGAGATTGACGCAGAAACTAAAGTGGTGCAGCATGATTCCGTCGAGTGGTAAAGTCCGCTGGGGCGCTGACTGTCCTACTAGGGGTGGGTTCCTTGACGTTGCACGGCTCTCGGTTTGACCAGTTGGTCGGGGTCTCGGCCCCACGGGTTCGCAAGCACGTGATCTGGTCCTTGAAGACGGGGACTCAGGAAGCAGTCGACGCGTACGAGTTCAGCAAGTACAGCGACGGCCACACCTTCGGGACGAATCGGTGGCGGTTCACCGTCGGGGCGCTCAAGGACCAGGACCAGCTCAAGGCCCTTCCCGAGGCCAAGCCGCTGCGGGTGCGAAGCACCTTCATGCTCGGCGTCGGAAGTGCGATTCTCTATCCCGTTTGCTACGCCAGTGACTCGACGACGGATGTGCGGGGGATGAAGATCCGCACCTCGCAGATCCGTAGCGAGATGTTCGCCGCTTATGGGCGGCTCGCGCCACAGGTTCAGACCGCGCTGCGCATCAGCGACGGTATCGACGGTCAGGAGTGGGCCTTCGAGGACCTGGAGGAGACACTCGAAGAACTGCCCGAGCAGCCCAAGATGTTGTTGCTCGCCTACGCGAGTAACCGGGAAGGTGGCCTGCTCAACTGCTTCGTCGGGGAAGCCAAACTGGACTTCTCGGGCTCGATGTCCTGGGAGTGGCTCGAACCTCTGGCCATCACAGACGCTGAAGGCGGTACCGGCGGGATTTCCGTCGTGTCGCCCATCGATCCCTCTACTCCCGGATTTGGTACCGGCGCGGAGCCCTCCATCAACCTGGAAGACGCGGACGACACCGCGAACGAAAGCAATGAGCACTAAGCGATCTTCACTCTCGGTGGCACCCGTTCTGCCACTCGACCTCTCTGCGTCAGTCGCAGCGGCGTTCGATGGCGCTCGACTTACGCAGGCCAGGCGCCTGGCTGGTTGGACCAAGAAGGAGCTGGCGACAAAGATCAACGTAACGCCCGCCGCGGTTGGCCAATATGAGGCAGGAGCTATCCGGCCCCGGCCGGAGCAGGTCCGTCGACTGGCAGAAGCCCTCGGCATGCCCAGCGCCTTCTTCACCGCTGGCCGACCCCGCGCTGGCCTGGATACGGCAGCCGTTCACTTCCGTTCCTTGCGCTCGGCTCCTGCCCGCGAGCGTGAGCGAAGCGTGTCCTTCACGGAGCTGTTGTGGGAGCTGGTGTACGAGCTGGAGAGCTATATTCGGCTGCCGGCGGTTGACCTGCCGGGCTGGGACGGCGGGGAGACCATCCCTGACCTGCCCACCGATCCCCAACAGGCTGCGCGGGCACTTCGTAAATGCTGGGGCCTGGGTGATGGCCCGATCTCACATCTGGTTCGATTGCTGGAGTCGCGCGGCATCGTCGTAACGGCTCTTCCGTTTCCCAATGCGGACAGCAGGAAGCTGGATGGCTTCTCCACGACTAGGTTGCCTACCCGTCCCGTCGTAGTACTCAACGACGAGCGCGACGACGTGTACCGCCATCGGTTCAGTTGCGCGCACGAGTTGGGTCACCTCTTGCTGCACGGTGAAGCGCACCCCGGAGATGTCCAGCACGAGCGTCAGGCAGACGCCTTCGCGGCTGAGTTCCTCACGCCAGCGGCACGGCTCACGGGCTCGCTCCCGACGCGGGTCGACTTCACGGTCCTGGGGCGACTGCAGCAGACCTGGGGTGTGTCCTTGGATTCTCTCCTGGTCCGCTGCCGAGAGCTCGGCCTCCATACCGAAGCGGTGAGCACTCGAGGATGGAAGCGCCTCAGAACCCTTCGGGCGCAGGGCCTGTTGCCGCATACGCCGGTGCAGGGGTTCCCGGGAGAGGTTCCGGTCCTCTTGCAGCGAGCCTTCGAGATGGCTGAACGCAAGGGCATCACTGTCCAGCGGCTCGCGGATGAGCTGCGCTGGCCTACGGACCTGGTGCTCAAACTGCTCGCCCAAGATCCTCGCCCGGATCTGTACCTCGGTGTAGCTCCGTCTGAGGCCAGACAGCCTTCGGCCGGGGGGTAGACGCCGGCATCGGGGCTCACGGGCCCCGATGCCGGAAGCAGCTGTCCTCGGCTATGCGTTCCTAAGGGATTGCAGATCATCAAGGTGTTGCTTCCCGATCTGGGGCTCGTTGGTCTGGTATGCGCATCCCGGACGAGACCCGTGATCAACTCTCCGCGAAGTTCGCGGTGTTGTTCCCACATCTGGACGAGCGGCAGCGACGGCTGCTGATGGGAACCGAGGCCCGGTTGCTGGGGCATGGCGGCATCCGCGCGGTCGCTCGGGCGGCCCAGGTCAGCGAGACGACGGTCCGCAATGGCGTGTTCGAGCTGGAATCCGGAGAGGACCCGTTGGGGCGGGTCCGGCGTCCCGGCGGAGGACGCAAACGGGTCGCCGATCTGGATCCGGGGCTGCGGCCGGCACTACTGGCGCTGGTCGAGCC
Organism: Streptomyces polyrhachis; assembly: GCF_042663125.1. NCBI lineage: Bacteria > Bacillati > Actinomycetota > Actinomycetes > Kitasatosporales > Streptomycetaceae > Streptomyces > Streptomyces polyrhachis. Next base: position 84,553 of record NZ_JBHSZO010000009.1, read on the forward strand.
CGAGGAGAGAGGCGACCCGATGTCGCCGCTGCGGTGGACGGTGAAATCGACTCGTACGCTCGCGGCGGAGCTGGCCCGGGCCGGGCACCGGATCAGCGCCGATACCGTGGGCGACCTGCTGCGGGAGGAAGGCTTCAGTCTCCAGGCCAACGCGAAGACGCTCGAGGGCAGTCAGCATCCGGACCGGGACGCCCAGTTCCACTACCTCAACGAGCAGGCCAGCAACTACCGGGACGCCGGCCAGCCGGTCATCAGCGTGGACACCAAGAAGAAGGAGCTCGTCGGCGACTTCAAGAACAGCGGCCGCCAGTGGCGTCCCGCCGGCGAGCCTGTCCCGGTCAGCGTCCACGACTTCGCCGACCCGCAGCTGGGCAAAGCCGTCCCCTACGGAATCTACGATCTGACCGCGAACACCGGCTGGGTCAATGTCGGCACCGATCACGACACCGCCGCGTTCGCAGTGGAATCGATCCGCCGCTGGTGGCACGGCCAGGGCCAGGCTGCCTACCCGCGGGCGACACGGCTGCTGATCACCGCCGACGCCGGCGGATCCAACGGCTACCGCACCCGATCCTGGAAGCTCGAGCTGGCCCAACTCGCAGCCGAAACCGAGCTGACGATCACCGTGTGTCATCTACCGCCGGGCACATCGAAGTGGAACAAGATCGAGCACCGGCTCTTCTCGCACATCACCATGAACTGGAGCGGCCGCCCGCTGACCAGCCACGAAGTCGTCGTGCAGTCGATCGCCGCGACCACCACCCGAACCGGACTGCGTGTGAGAGCCGAGCTCGACACCAACACCTACCCGACCGGACTCCGCATCAAAGATGCGGAGATGGCCGCCCTGCCGCTGACCCGGCACGCGTTCCAGGGCGCCTGGAACTATGCGCTGCACCCCCACCCATCACCCGTGATCCCGGCGGCCCCGGCCCGGCAGACGCCGGAGCCGGAGTGGGACCAGGCCTTGCTCTCCGATCCAGCACTGACCGGGATAACCCGCCAGCAACTGAACGATCTCACCGAGACCCTGGCCCCGGACGGAGATACCCGGCGCGGTCGGCCGCCTCGGCTGGCCTTCGCCGACCAGGTCCTGGCCACCGTGCTCCACCTGCGGGACGCCCTGGCCGCGGAACCCCTCGCCGTGCTGTTCGGCACCAGCCGCACCGCGATGCACCGCACCCTCCTGAAGCACCGGCGACTGCTCGAGGCACACGGCATCGACAACCCCACCCACGGCCCTCGCCGCCCTTCAGAACCGTGTCCAGGCACAGACCGGCGAGGACAACAAGACCAAAACAACGTGTTAATGATCTGCAATCCCTAAGGGTTGTCCCGTAAATGATCTTACGGGCGGCATGAGTGCGACTGTCTGTTGGGCGGGGCGCTCGCTCAGCCCGCGAGGGCGAGGTTGTGTAGGCGGGCGATGCCGAGCATGGCGTGGTGCACGCCGTCGCCCTTCAGGCGGCAGTCGCGGAGGATGCGACCGGTTCCACCGACTGGACCGAGCCGGCCCTACTTCATGTCCGACGGTCTGGTCCGGCTGCCAGGAACGCCGACGGTGACGATGTGCCTCGGGACCGCGTCGCCTGGCACATCGAAAGCCGTATGCCCGATGAGCGCGCTCAGGTGTGGCGGCGCCCCGGTGGGATCGAACGCCTTGTGGCGCAGTGAAACCAGGAATCCGATTCGGATGTCCGTGGTCTGATATGTGACCGCCTGCTTGAGGTACGCCTGCTTGTCACTCAAGGGCTGCTTCATCGAATCGACCTTCATCTCGATGCAGATGCTGAATCCGCTGAACTTGAGTCGCAGGTCGATTCGCCCGCCGCCGACGTGCTGGACCTCGAACTCAACGATCGCGCCGAGGCTACTGGACTTCAAGTAGTCGAGGAGGTCCTTGTGGATGTGGCCTTCGACGGCCTTCGGGTCGAACAGATACGGGTACAGGTCCGATTGGGCATTGGTCCGTGAGCTGACGAACTGGATGATCAGCCGAAGAACGTCGTCCACTGCATCCTTCGGACCCCCGATGTAGTCGGGGCTCGTCTCCAGACACGTTCGGATCCCGGAGTACACCTCGGCCTCGATCAGGTTGAGGCTATGCCTACCGATGGTTTTGTCGCTGACCGCTTTAGCGAGTTCAGCCAGGGTCTCGGGCGACACTTTCTCGGCAAGTTCGATCGCTGCCGCGGATCCGGGCAGGACGAGTTGGTTGAGGGGTTGCGGCAGCGACTCGGTCGCCGTGCCACTATGGCCTTTTCCCGGCCCTGCACCTGCCAATGCTTGCGCCTTCGCCCCTCGAAGGACCGCTTGCGCGGCGGCGAGCTTCTCGGTGACCTCGCGTTCACGGTCGCCCGCCGCGGTCGCGGCTTCCTGCTCCAAGGCGTGGGTATGATCTTCGAGGTTGCACAGAAGGCCCGCCGTTCTGGCGAACCCCGACTCGATGACCGGCTGAACGAGCCTGAGCAGGCCGTCAATGTCCTCCTTGTGAGAGACGACAGCCGCAGAGCGCGAGCCCAGGTATATCTGGAGTAGGTCGTCGACAACGACCTCGGCCTTGTAGAAGCTATCCCGTTGAAACTCTTCCCGGAGCCTTCCCAGGTCGTCGGCCAGTTGAGTCCACGCCAACAGCGCCGCTCGCTTCGGATCCCCGTACCAGTGGTTCAGCCCAATCGACGTTACGTTGAGCCGGCGAATCCGCTCAGCCAGGTCGGCCAATGCGTGTGGTTCGAGCCGAGGGGCCGACAGGGCCGCCACGTGCAGCCTCGGTGAGGACTCGGCGAGGAGCGCACACAGCACTTCGACTACGGTCAAGAGGATGCTCGCGTCCTCACGCTCGTAGGTGTCCCAGGCGACCTGCAAGTACCTTGCGGAGGCTTCGAGGTTGTTCAGCATGAGCGGCAGGTCCGCGGCGCGGAGTGCGCTGACCAGTTCGATACCCGCCAGCACCCATGCGGCGTCGGAGGCGACGCCCTCGGGGTCGGCACCTGGGCGCGGCTGGCCAGCTGGGGGGTCGATGCCAGCGACGAGGCGGACAACGCTGGCGAGGCTCGCGGCGTGCGGCCAGTGGTCGACGGCAACACCGACGGCGCGGACAACTGCGGTGCCGAGCGGCTTCGGCACCGGTGCATCGAAGCGTTCCAGAAGGGCCAGCAGTGCGAATGGTGATCCGATCCCGCACAGGGCAAGTCGGGTGCGGGCCTCCAGTGCGCTTGCCGTTCTCAGGGCGGCACGGCTGTCCGGATCCGGCACGTCAAGGAATTCCTGGACAGCATCCTCCAGGGCCTTGGCCAGACCCGCGCCGACCTCGTTCAGCGCGGGTCCACTGGTGAGCAGAGCCTCCAAGCTGTCGGTGAGGATGGCCGGACTCGTGGTGGATGTGACAGCAGCTGATACGCGGCGCAAAGCTGCCGGATAGCTGTCGGTTCGGCTGCCGGAGTTGGCTGCCTCGTGCGCGACCAGGTGGACGAGAGGCGGAAGCACCGGACTGTCGGTGAGGTCAGAGGCTTCCCGAGCCAGTCGGTCCCAGCCACCAAGCGCCGCGAAAGCGCCCTCGACCGGCGGGCCTCCAGCGTTTGCCGAGAGGAGCGCGGTGAAGTCCTTCTCCAGCTCGACCGCCGCACTGCCGCTCATGGCCTTCCTCTCGTCAGCAACCACCGTTCAGCTTCTCACCACACGTAGGAGTTACCCTCCGCGACAACCCGGTTGGCTTGCGGAAGAAGATCAAGGAGGGGAGCGGCGTTGCGGGTAGCGACAAAGATCTGCATCTCGGCTTCGCCTGCGACCTCCCGCAGTGCCCTGACCATGGTGGCGAGGTCCTCCTCCGGCATTTCCTCGGCGGAGGGCGAGTCCAGGACGAGGAACCCGGGGTGGCGGCCGATCCCCTCGACGTAACCGTGCTGGATGAGGGCGATGGCGGTCGCGATCTTGACCCGCAGCTTCTCGCCGGCTGTGAGCCCGGAGTAGGTCTGCTTGACGCCGTTTTCTCGAAGCGTCATGTTCGCTGCGCCGCTGAGGGTAAAGCCACTGAGGTTATCGGCGCCGAAGCTCTGCGTCAGGCGTTCGATGTCGGCGGAAATCTGGACCAGCATCGGATCCTGGTCGTTCTTCACCCACTTCTTCAGCACCTGCTCGGCTGCTTCCACGACGGCGAGGTGCGTCGAATCGACCGGGTCAATCACCTCCGGGTCGCTTGACCGGGTCAACGCCCCCAGGGCGCCTTCGGCGCGGGCCAAGTCGAGTTCGAGCACGCGACGCTCACCCGCGACCGTGAGAAGTTCGCTCCCCACCTCCGCCCGCGCCGCCGCCTCTTCCCGCTCCATCGTCAGCGCCGCGATCTCGGCAGTCAACTCCGCCACCGCGGCTTCGGCCGCGGCCACCGCGGCCTGCGCCGCTTCAACTTCGTCCAGGGGGCCCTCTTCGGCATCCGCGTCGTCGCCGTCACTTCCGGACATCCGCGCAACCAGGCCGGTCACGAACTCATCCGGCGCGGACGCGGCCACGATGACATCGGACTGGAGGGCCTCCAGATTCAGTTCACTGGTGCACACCGAACACTCATGATTGTCCGGTTCCGCTGCCTGTCGCTCTGGAGTGACCTGCGCCGCGCAGCGTGGGCACACCGACGGACGCATGTGATGGAAGAACCTGGCGGCGAGCGCGTCCTCGTAATTGGTATGCACCCGAGCCTTCGCCGCTTTGAGCTGTTGACGTGCTGTTCCGGCCAGCGAAGTCTGCGCGATCAGCTTTGTCTCAAGCCTGTGATTCTCTCGTGCGAGGTCGGATGCGCGGGTTGCGGCGTCGAGCACCACCTGCATGTCCGGCGTCCCGGCGGGCAGGTTCCCAATCTTCGTTCGAAGATCCTGGACCTGCTTCTCCGCCGCGATTCGGCTCGCCTCCACCGCCTCGCCAGCCGCCTGCGCCTTGCCCTTCGCGGCGTCCCGTGCCGTGTCCATGCCGCGCCGCGCCGTCATTGCCGCAGCCTGCACCGGTGCCCAGTCCGTACCGATGAACATCTGCATCATTCGGAGGCCGATGGTCTGCTCGTTGCCGACGATCGGATCGAGCTGGTTCGCGCGGACCACGAACGAACTGGAGTACGAAGGCCATGCGTGCACCCGAGCCGCCGTGTCCGTCCAGACCGGGATGTTCTCCAACCTCAGCCGAGTCATCATCAGCGAGCCCATGACGCCCTCGAAGTCTGCGCCGTCGAACTGCCCGATGACCGTGGATCGGGAGTCCGAGTCCACCCCCATGATCCTGATCACTTGTCCGGTGGCCGCCCCGTCCACCGCATCGAAAGCCACCCGCAGCCGCTCCGCGCCCACCTGCCAATCGACTTCAACGTGCTCGATCCAGCTGCGGACATCGTTCTGGAACTGCGGGCACCGGCCGGTCAGCGACCACATGAGAACGTTCAAGAGGGTTGACTTGCCGCGCAGATTCCGGCCCGAGCCAATCCCGTTGACACCGGGCTGCGGCGACCATTCGAAGTCAAATGGGACCCGCACCTTCGGTCCTGCCTGCTCATCGACCTCCGCCGCCTCGCCCTCTCCGGCCGAGATCGCTGCGGGTGAGTACTTGTCGACGACCGGTCGGATCCACTCAGGGAGATTGGTTACATCAACCAACGGGTGTCCATGGGCGCCGGGGTGATCCGGTTCGAGCCATTTCGTCCCACGGAAGTGCATCCGGGTCGCGCGTAGCGGCACGGGAACTGCCTTGGTTCCGCCGAGCGGCACGCCGAGTCCGCTGAGGATCTTGTCAACCTCGTCAACAGTGAGGCTCAGCGAACCGCCTGCCCGTCGCCTGGCCAGGATGTCAACAACCTCCTTGCCGAGAGCACTCACGTCTGGTCTCCTTCCTGACCTACTCCTCCAGTAGCCGATACCGGCGCGGAAGCGCTCAGTGCATCCAGCCGTTCGCGCACCCGCGGAGCGATCGGCGCAATGGCCACCCCCAGCTCCGTCCCCGCGTACGTGGCCTGCCGGTATTGCCGGTCCTTCAGTGCCTGCCCACCGTCGTCCCCCGCGACCAATGCGACCAGCTTCACCTGCTTGGCGTACCAGCCCAGAGTCGGATCCTTCGCGAGCTCAGCGACCGCGGCGGCCCCGGCCTGCGTCAGGAAGAACTGGTTGCGCTTGCTCTTTTTGCCTGGCTGCCCGGCACGGCGCAACGTGGCGAGGCCGTACGTTTCGAGGATGGAGAAAGCATCATCGAGCTGCTCGTATGCGCCGAAGAACCAGCGCGGCATCGGGTACCAGCGCAGGTCAGGTTCTGGATCGTCCAAGAGCGACCGCGCTGTGTGCAGGTGACCAGCGTCGGCCGTGCTGGCTTCCACCATCGACACCAGCTCATCGGCGAGGTAGTCCGGGTTTCGCAGCCAGAAGTCCATCGCTTGGAGCCGCAGCTCGCTTCGTACCAACCTGATCGTTCCGGGTGGGTCTCCATCCACGATCGGCGTACCACATCCATCGAGCAGAACTAGCAATCGAATGGCGTGCTGAGTTCGCGTCGCAGCAGGGCGACCCTCTGTACCTGCGGACTCCGCACCGGCAGCCATCTCGTCCAACCTGGCATTCCCCCCAGAAGCACCGCTACTCGACCGGACGACCTTCACCAGAACGACCGCCAGGTGATCACGGGCGGCAAGGTTGCGGCGCGTGATCACGCCGTAACCACATCGGCCACCCATTACGCTCGGAGACCCAATGTAACGGGTGTGGCATGTAACGGATACTAGTTAGCATCTGGAACAGATCCGCCGTCTGCGGAGTCGCGCAGCGTGAGACCGGAGTCGGTGGGATGCAACTGCGTCGGACGCCGATCCTCGCAATCGCCACCCGACTTCAGAAGCCGGTGCGACCGGACGGGGTCGCTGCTGCTGACTACATGGTCTGGGCGACGCACGAGCAACTGATATCGCTGGAGGGCGTCGGCCTGTCCGGCGTCCCGAACCGCCGCCTTCCGGGTCTGCCTCCGCCGCCGGCGCTCGGGTGGGTCGTCCGCCCCGACCCTGAGCATCGATCCCGCACGGTGATTCACGAAGAGTCTTGCTGGCGTACTGCCGGCGGCGGCCGGGAGCTAGAGTCAGGCAGAACGATTCTGCTGTGCCGCGTCGTCCTTGCGCGGCGGCGCCATCCTCGGCAGGCGAGACGTGGTGTCTACCTGCGGCACCACGTCCGGAACAGCCGCCAGCGCCTTACGCGCATGAGGTACGAGCTGTACGACCTTCTCGGCGGCGTCACGCGCCAGGTCGTCGAGGACCGACTGGTAGATGTCCCGCGTGATCCGCGTGTCCGAATGGCCGAGGGTCTCCGAGACGACCTTGATGTCGACGCCCGCCGCGAGCATCAGCGTCGCAGCGACGTGCCGGAGGTCATGAAGGCGGATCGGCGGAAGGCCGGCCGCCTCCACGAGGCGCTCGAACAGATCGCTGACCTTGCCCGGGTGGAGGAGGGAGCCATCCTCCTGGGTGAAGATCCGACCGGTGTTCTGCCAGCCCTCACCCCACGCCTCGCGCTCGGTCTGCTGGCGAGCCTTGTGCGTCAGGAGGCCCTCGTTGGTCTCGCCGTCCAGGGCGATCAGTCGCAGGCCGCTATCGGTCTTGGGCGCACCCTCGTGGACCTCCCAGCCGTCTTGGACGAGCTGCGTGGCGATGGCCAGCGAGCAGTGCTTCGCGGAGTAGTCCTCCCAGCGGACACCGCACGCCTCTCCTCGCCGAGTACCGCGAAACGCAATGAGTCGCCAGAGCAAGTACAGCCGGTCTCCCGCGACGAAGTCGAGGAAGACGGCGGTCTGCTCCGGGGTCCAGACCATGACCGGCGACGGCCGCTTACCGGTCTCCTGCCAACGAGCGATGCGCTCCTCGGTCCAGACGAGGGCCTTCGGCTTGGTACCGGGCAGCAGCTCGACGTGAGCGGCCGGGTTGAAGGCGGGCATGACCTGCTGAGCGATGGCGACGTTGAGCGCGGCCCGGAGCGTGTCGCGGATGTGAGGCTGGGTGTTCAGCCCGGTGACCCGACGGAACGGCGGCATCGCGTCGAGCTGTGCGCGGAACCACTTCCGGCGCGCCCGGTTCTTGGCTCCCTTGTTCGGGGTGGCCTTCAGCTCGTCGGCGACCGCGCGTCGCTGGGCGTTCTGCTCCTGGATCTCGATGTTCCGCTCGTTGATGGCGTCGAACATCTTGTCGATGTGGTGGACTCGGAGCTTGTCGAGGCGAAGGTGCCCGAGGTGCGGCTTGAGGTGGACGCGGATGTCGCATTCGTAGCGCGACGCACCGCCACGGCGCAGACGTTTCCGCCCGGCCAGCCAGGTGTCGAGCCACTCCCCAACGGTGGTCTTCGAGTTGAGCGACTGACCCGTCTGGAACCGGCGACGGGTCTCGTCGTAGTCCGGCAGAGGGGTCTTCTCCTTGACGCAGTCCTCCAGCAGGTCGCTGATCTGCGCCCTGCCCCACGCGTCGTCCTCTTCGGGAATCGCCATGAGGGCGCGGACCTTGCCCAGCTCCTCCTGGGCCTTGGTGGAGGTCTCGAAGCCACCACGACGGAACCGCCGTCGTCGGCCGTCCTGGGCGGGGTCCAGCTCCTGGAACACCCCGAAGGTCCCGTGCCGTCGCGACTGGAGCTTCGGGCACGACGCCCCGAGGTCCTTGCCGGTCTCGGGGTCAGTGCACCGGCACCGTCGCGTGATGGTGCCCTTCTTCATTCACGCTCCTCGGCCTCGGGGTGTATGTCGGGCTCGTCGACAAAGGCGAGTTGGTCAGGAAGAGCCGGAGGGGTGAGGCCGCGCTGACGCATCCGCTCTCGGTACGCGCGCAGCTCTTGGGCGTCCTCGAAGGCGTGTGCCTCGTATCCCTCGGCCCGCTCAAGAAGCGTGGTTCGGCGACTGCGGTCCAGAGTGGTGCTGGCTACTCGTCGCCGCTCCTGCGCCAAATCGTACGAGGACATCGACGCGGCAACGAGGTCGCCATGGTGTCGGAAGCTGTCGAGCACGTCCCGGGGCGAGCCCTCGGGGGCCGCATCATCAAGAGGTGTCTCGCCGGTGAACCACGCGAGCGCGTCCCAGGTGGACAGCTCGCGGCCCGGCAGAACCTCGACCGCCGCCGAAGAACCGAGCGGGAACAGCAGAGTGACCGGCGGGACGTCCAGTACGTCGGCAAGCATGACGACGTCCGCCACGCTGACGCTCGTCTTGCGTCCGGACTCCAGGTTCTTGATTGAGTGCTCGGTGATTTCCGGCATGCCGCGGGCCGCGCACTCCTGGGCGACCTCGGCCATCGTGAGGCCGGCGGCCCGGCGCGAGTGTCGTAGGCGCTGAGCGATCCGACCGGTGAACGCTGTCGACCATTGATCAGGTGTCATGGTGACACTCTAAGAAGCAAAAAGGCGCTGCTGCAACTCCGTGATACATCTTTCGCGTCATTACGGCACGCGCAAAGGTCAGGAGAGTGTCATGACAGCACCTAAGATGGCAGGAGCGGGGCGGGGACTGACGAGCGACGAGCTGCTCGCTCTTCCGGCGGTGATCGATCTCGACACCTCGAACAAGGCGCTGATGATCGGACGATCCACCGGGTATGGGCTCGCCAAGCAGGGGGAGTACCCGGTCAGGGTGCTGCGCCTAGGGAACGCCTACCGAGTGGTCACGGCCGACCTGCTGAAGCTGCTGGGCTTGGAGCACCGGCACTCTGGGGGAGGCCAGGAGGCGAGCGGCAGCGAGCGGCACGGCCTCGCTGCGTAGTCCGTACGCCGCGAAGGATGGCGCAGCGCCCTCCGGCCAGTCTCGTAAGGGCAGGGAGCTTGCAGGGATGAGGTGCACGAACACCTTGATCAGAGGATGCCCTTCCACGACCACGGCCGCGGTCCGGATCGACCACGCAGACAGTCGATCCGATACTGCGCCTGGCTCCGCCACTCCGCATTGCTGGCTGCGTGTTGCGCCGCGTACGTCACCATCCGCAGCTCACGGGCACGCGCGAGGATGGGGTAGCCCTCCCACGCAGTCACGTCATGTCCGTACACCGCACAGAATCGGTCGTACTCGCGGCTGCTGACGGCTCCGGTGGTCTTCGCGCGCACGGCGGTGGATACGAGGTCCCATTCCGGAGGCCCCACCGAGAAGCGCTCCAGGTCCATCATCAGGACCCCGTCGGCCGTGCGGACGATGTTGCCGGGCCATGCGTCGCCGTGCACAGCCCGGTCGGGGAGACCGGCCGGCCGCTCGGCCCAGGCCGCTACGAGGTCGCGGTGAAGAGCGCGCAACCACTCCTTGTCATCAACGCAGATCGTGGTGGCCGCTTGCAGCCGTTCGTCGACCCGGATGAAGGGGTCGAGGTACCCCAACTCGATGTCTGGTGTGGGCAAGGAGTGGAGTTGTGCGAGGAGCTGAGCGACGTCTTCAACGGAGCCGTGCTCCTGCGGGGGGAGTTCTGCCCAGAAGGTGACGGGTCTGCCGCCTGCCTCGACCGGCTGCTCCACGTCGACCAGACGAACGGCGGGGACGTTCTCCTGGTCGAGCCAGCGTGCGACGCGCACCTCGCGGGCTGCCGCAGCACTCTGTCCTTCCCTGGCGATCCGCACGATCACCCGTTGATGAGGCAGCCGCCATATCTGGTTCTCGGCCAGGCGAAGAGGTTCCGCTCCGTCGGAGTCCAATCCGACTGCGGAACATGCCTGCTTCAGGACGTGACGCGCCGGTGCGGCTGACGAAGAAGTCATGCCGAAACCGTAGCGGCGATCCGATCTCGCAGCGCCGAAGCCTCCTGGACGCTCCGATGCTTCGAGGCGAAGCGGCCGAGTTGCCGCAGGTCGTCGGCAGCTCGCCGGGAGGTGAGCCGGCCTACCTCGTCGAGGGCGTCGTGGCCGAGCGCCGCCGCCTTGCGCGGGTCGCCCTTGGCCATGAGCAGAGAGGCCAGCTTGGTCCGCGAGATCGCCCGGGACCGTTTGTAGGCGTCTGTGTGTCCCTTCACCGCTGTGTCGAATCGGCGCGCGGCCCGGCCCGGGTCCTGCCCGGCCAGGATCGCGAGATCGAACAGGGCGTGAGCCGTGTCCCCGTTGTGCTGCGCCTCCTCGTAGTAGGCCATCCACGACGGGTCCTCGGCTGGCCGGGCCCGGGTGAACGCTTCGTCCGCGGCGCCGACGGCCGCCATGGTGTCGCGGACATTCCCCATCTTCCCGAAGGCCCTGGCCCGCGCCGTGTGAAGCATCGCCTGCTCTGTCGCCGTCAAGCGGTCGGAGCGCACGAGCCCCTTCTCGGCGTAGGTGAGGCCGTCATCGGGGGCTCCGATCCATACGGCTTGCCGTGCGAGGAACGAGTACGTCTTGGCCCGCAGATGCCAGTCGCTGGCCTCCTCGGCGCAATCCGCTGCGAATCGGAACGTCTTGGTGGCTTCGTCGTGGTGGTAGGCGTCGAAGGCAGAGGCGCCGACCACGATGCCGAGGCGCGATACGGCGGCGAACAGGTCGGTTCGTAGGTGCTCGGGGAACTGCGCTTGCAGCAGGCCGGCCGACCACTGCATCGCTCGAGCGGCCACGTCACGTACCACGCCCCCGCCGCCCAGCTCGTTGTCCATGCCGCTGAGGGCGTTGGCCACGGCCAAGACCTGGTCGACGTGGCTCGGGTTGATGTGGGATGGGAGAGACAGCTCGGCGGGCGCGAAGACATTGGTGAAGTTGAGAGGGGCTATGGCGGCGAGGCCGCCGATTCCGAGGAACGAGCGTCGAATCACGGGCTCATGGCTCCCAGGGCGAAGAGTCGGTTCGTCTCTGCCCAGGATGCGGCCTGCGGGCGCCTGAACGCGCACCTCCCCCCGGCGCGCGGAAGCCTTATCGGCATCAGCCCGCTTTTTATCGGCATCGCCGTCGCCGAAGACCATCGGCCACGCCCGGTCTAGGAGCCCACCCGTGCCGAGGGCATCATCGAGCCGCTGCACCACGTCGCGACGACAGCTCGGGTACTTGCCCTTCTCGATCGACAAGATCATGTCGTCGCTGACCTGCACTAACCGACCAAGCGCCTTGGCCGACAGCCCTTGTTCCAGGCGCAGTCTGCGCAGCTCGCTGCCGAACCACTCCTGGGGGGACGCTCCCGGATCGAGCTGCTTCATTGGCTGCGGCATGTTCTGTCCCCGAAGTCGTCGATGCCGAACTCTTCACCTCTCGGCATCAGGCTCTGCACGTTCTCGGTGCGCTCTGCCTAAATGGTTGCTGATCGGTTCTAGACCAGTACACACCGCAACCCACCCCTGCTGAAGGGGTTCTGGCAGAACGGAGGGAGCAGCGATGGAACTACTCGTCGACACCCGTGAGCGGGATGCTTCTGTTCGAGCCACGTCCAGAAGTGTGGACGGCCAACTCGACATGAGTTTCAACGTCCGGGCCGAAGACCTGGGAACCGTCCGGGACATCGTCGCGGCGCACCTGTGCTGGTGGCGCATCGACACCGGCACCGCGCACCGCATGCTGACCGTGGTCAACGAACTCCTCACCAACGTCTTGCAGCACACCTCCGCGGACGCCGACGGGTGCCGGATGGCCAGCCTGCTCCTCCAGAAGGTGCCGGACGGTGTCACCGCCATCGTCCGCGACCAGGACCCGTGCCCGCCTGTGTATATGTCTCCGGACCCCCTGGCCGAAGAGGGGCGCGGTCTGATGCTGCTGCGCGCCCTGGCCGACGACACGTCCGTGTCCGTGAGCCCGGCGGGCAAGGACGTGTGGGTCTTCATAGGGACCCCGGAACCCACCGAGCACTTCTAACCCCCCACGGTCGACGCTTGGCCTCTCCAGGAGTTCCCGATGTCCCTCACCGTTCTGGTTCCGGAGAACGACGTGGTTCCCCCGCCAGCCGACGAGCCCCGCACACCGCAGTGGACACCCCCACTCGATGCAGGGGGTTTGAGGTCCGTCCTGGAACGGATCAAGGACTGGAAGCCGCTCGACGTGGATGCGGTCTATGACGACCTCGACACGACGATCGGCAACCAGCCGCCGCCCGTCGCGACGACCGACGCCCTGATCGACCGCCTCCGCGGCCACCTGAAGCAGCTCAGCGACATCGCCGTCGCGGACGGGCGGTACCCGCCCACCGCGGAGATGGTCCAGCTCGTTGAGCGAGGATGCCCCCTCCGGGATGAGCGCACGCCGGCCGACTACCAGCGAGCAGTCGGTCTCGCTCGCCGCCTGGCCTTCGTGACGTCCGACCTGATCGAAGCTCGCTACATCAAGGGGCAGGTCGAATGCTGACCGCCGCCGCGACGCTGCCGCGCCACTCCGCCGCCGTCTCCCTTCGGCCGGCTGCCGAAGCGTACGACTACGAGCACTTCCGTAGCCGTCTCGCCGAACCTGCTCTCCTCGCAGACGCCGTAGCAGTCCGTGTTTTCCGGGCGCCGCTCCTCGCGGTTCCCGTCGGCGGGCCGCGCCGCGGCGGGTACATGTCCTTCGACCTGCTGACCCACGCGACGGAAACGCACGCCCTCCTCGCGGAGCACCCCGGCTTCCCGCGCCTGCGCGTTCGATGGTCGCCGTACCGCGACACCTGCCACACCGTCGAGTGGGGTGACCCCGCTCCCGACTGGCGGGAGGACGACGCGGTGTTCGGACGCTTCTACGGCTACAGCGAAGCAGCGATAGCCGCCTTCACGCGGCGGCACCACTGGACTCCCTCTTCGGCCGCGCCCGAACCGTGTTCCCCCACGGCACCGTAGCTCGCCGAAGAGGGCCCAACTTCCCACCCGAGAGGACGAGCACCATGTGTGCGCACAACCCGCCGTGCCCCACGGCTGAGGCTCCCGACAGGGAGGCCGCGCGGCCCCTCGCGCACCGGCCTGAGCAGGGCTGGAGCCTGCTGTGCAACGGAGTGCTCCTCTTCGAGGACACCGGTGAGCTGCTGCCGGACGGCCAGGTCATCGCCCCGCACCGGACCCTCAACGTGGCGAGGGCAGCCGCGTGAAGCGGACCGGCACGGTGCCCCGGCTCGTCCCGTACATCACCCAGCGCGAGGGCGAGTACGGCGGACTGGAGTCGGAACTCACGCTGAGCATGAACGCCTTCGGCGCCGTGCGTCTCGTCTACCAGGACGAGACCCCGGCTGACCGCGGGCCCCGCGGTGAGCTGTGGGCCCGGTGCTCCCAGTCGCTGAACGCGGCCGGGAAGCCGACGGGCAAGCCGCAGTGGCGCATGGTCAACCCCGCCCGGCAGCGGGAAGCGATGGAGCATCTTCGGTGCCAGGTCAGCTTCTGCCCGGCCGAGACCGACCAGGGCTACATCTTCCTCGCCGGGGATGCGGAAGGCGCTTCCCACCGCGCTGGTGAGCCGGTGAGGACGGCCCAGCCACCGGTGTGCCTGAAGCACCTGCGGCCGGCCATAGAGCTGTGCCCGCACCTGCGGAAGGGGCACATCGCCTTCCGCGCGCGGGCGACGTCGCCCTGGGGCGTCATCGGCACCCGGTACCGCCTCACCGCCGCCGGCCTGGAACCCCTTCCCGCCGACGACGATGACGCGCCCGTGGCGTACGGGCACCCCCAGTTGGGCTGGTTCCTGGCGAGCCAACTCATACGCGAACTGCGGGACTACGAGGTCGTCAATCTGGACGATCTTGTACGCGCCGCCTAGACGGCCGCCCGGGAGCCCTGAGTGATACGGACGGGGCTCCTGGGCGGCTCACCACCGGTGCCGAGCCTCGCGCGCCGTCCGGCACGAAACCGCCAACCTTCGGCGGTCCGGCAAGAACGGAGAGTGTTCGCCAATAGCCTCCCGGCCCACCGGCACACCGTGCCGACCTACCTCCTCCCCCTGAACACGAACGACCGAAGGAAATCCATGACGAACACGACCGTCGAGCCCGACGAGGCGACCCGCCTGCGGAACAAGGTGGTGGACGAGCTGTGCGCGGACGGCAACATCTCCTCCCCGGACGTCGAAGCGGTGATGCGCAAGGTGCCCCGGCACGAGTTCACCCCCGCCGATACGCCGCTGGACAAGGCGTATGACACCTACGCCGCCGTGATTACCAAGACGGACGAGCACGGGGTGCAGCTCAGCTCCGTCTCCGCGCCGCAGATCCAGGCCATGATGCTGGAGCAGGCCCAGGTGAAGCCCGGGATGCGGGTCCTGGAGATCGGCTCGGGCGGGCTGAACGCGGCCTACCTCGCCGAGCTCGTCGGCGAGGACGGTGAAGTCGTCACCGTGGACATCGACCCCGTCGTCACCGACCGCGCGCGCCGGCTCCTGGACGAGCACGGCTACGGCCGGGTGCACGTCGTCACCGCCGACGCCGCAGAGCCCATCCCGGACCTCGGCGAGGTCGACGTCGTGATGGTGACCGCAGGCGCCTGGGACATCTCCCCGGCCTGGACCGCGCAACTCAAGCAGGGCGGCCGACTCGTCGTCCCGCTGCGGATGCGCGGCCTGACCCGGTCGGTCTCCTTCATCCAGGTCATGGGGGAGCACGGCCCTTACCTGGAGAGCGAGTCGGCGAAGATCTGCGGCTTCGTCCCGATGCAGGGCTCGAACGCCCACCGGGAAGAACTCCTCCTCGTCAACGGCACCCCGGAGATCGGCCTCAAGTTCGATGACGGCCTGCCGACCGACCCGCACAGGCTCGACAACGCCGTCACGTTCCCGCGACACGAGCTGTGGACCGGGGTCACCGTCCGCATCCAGGAACTCATCGACACCCTCCAGATGGCAATGGCGATCAGCCTGCCGGGCTTCTGCACCATGGCCGTCGATGAGAACTCGGACACGGGCCTGGTCGCTCCCGTGAACAAGCGGTTCGCGCTCGCGGCCGTCGAGGACGACACCTTCGCCTACCTCGTCACCCGCCGCACCGAGGACAACAAGCACCTGGAGTACGGCGTGCACGCCCTCGGCCCGCACGCGGAGCAGTTCGCCGACAAGGCCGCCGACGTGCTCCGCGCCTGGGAAGCCAACCGACGCGGCGGCCCCAGCCCGGTCATCCGGGCCTATCCGGCCAGCACCCCCGATGAGCAGATCCCGGCGGACCGGGTCATCGACAAAGTGCACAGCCGGATCTCGCTCTCCTGGCCCCCGGCGTAACGCCGGAAGTCAGGTCATCCCGCACCACCCCAACGAGAAGAAGGGCACCAATATGACGAGCGCCACTCTCGCCCCGCCCCCGGTCGCGCCCGCGGCGTCGGCGGACCTGGACGACGACTTCGCGCCCCTGGACGTGAAGGTCGTCATCGCCGAGCACTCGTACGGCCACCTCATGTGCTCGACGGGCGACGGCTGCGGCACCACCTGCGCGACCGGTGCCTCCGCCTGCGGTTCCTTCACCGAGGACCCGGCCTGACCCAGGCCGACCCCCTCACCTGTGGGCCGGGCGAAGCGCTTCGCCCGGCCCACAGGCCCCTCTCTCCTCCCGCGCCGCCTCATGGAAGGGCCTCATGGCTTCCCGAGCAGCCGCCGGATACCTGTGGCAGGGCGTTGCGATGCTGCGCGCCACCACCAGCCCCGGGCCGGCAGACATCCCCCGCACCCTCGACCTGGACAACGTGGCCGTCACCCGCGGATGGCTGAACCGAATCTGGCAGCGCGAGGACTTCCGCAGCGCGCTGGAGTTGGCCACCCCCGTTCTGTCCGACGCCATCGAGGCCGTCGTCCGGGGCCGGCAGACCGACCCCCGTCAGGTCCGCCGCACCGCACTGTCGACGGTCTCCTACCTCCTTCGGTGGCAGCACCGGCCGACACCGCACGGCCTGTTCGCCGGCACCGCCCCGGTGTCCGTCGGGCCCCGGGCGAGCGCACGGTGGCGCGACAAGCACCGTGCGGTAATCCGGCCGGATGCCGAATGGGTCACCGACATGGTCCTCCGACTCCAGCGCACCCCGGCGATGCTGAAGCGGTTACCGGTCGTCGCCAACAACGCCGCCCGCGCCCGCGGTGACCGGCTCGTGGCACCGGGTCCGCCCTCCGACGGCCACGCCGTCCTCCTAGCCCCGGTCGAGATATCCGTTCGCAACGCCCGGCCGGTGGCCGCCGCCATGGCCGCGGCCTGCACCCCCGTCCCCTACAGCGGTCTCCACGGCGACCTGCGCGCCCGCTTTCCGCAGGCCACTCCGGAGAAGGTCGACGCACTTCTCGCCAGCCTGGTCGAGCAGCAGTTCCTCATCACCAGCCTGTGGGCGCCCATGACCACCGTGGACGCCTTCCAGCACCTGTGCCGCGAACTGGACCGGCTCCAAGCGGACAGCATCCCCGAAGTGCGGGACCTGGTCCACGAGCTGTACGCCCTGCGCGACGAGCTGTCCGCGCACCAGCCGACCCTCTCCGAGACCAGCGTGAGCACCGTCGCCACGCGGATGCGTGCCCTCACCCCCGTCACGCCGACACCGCTGCTCATTGACACCGCCCTCGACTGCGAGACCACGCTCCCGCAAGCCGTGATCGCGGAAGCGCAAGCAGCCGTATCGGCCCTCTACCGCACCACCCCGCAGCCCTACGGCTACCAGCACTGGCGCGACTACCACCGCCGCTTCCGGGCCCGGTACGGCGTCGGCGCCCTGGTGCCGGTGATGGACCTGGTTGCTGACAGCGGCCTGGGCCTGCCCGCCGGATACGTCGGCTCCGAACGAGGCGCCGCCCTGAAGGTGCGCACCGACCGCGACGAACTGCTGCTCGCGATGATGCAGCAGGTCCTCCTCGGCGGCGGCCGTGAACTGCGGCTGACGGACGACATGGTCGACGCCCTGGAGAAGGCCGCCGGGAAGGACGAGCGGCTGTCCGTACCCCGGGTGGAGGTCGCCTTCGAAGTCCACTCCTCCAGCACCCGGGCACTCTCCAGCGGCGCCTTCGACGTCCTCCTCACCGCGGTCCCCCGGCCCGGCAGCAGCATGGCCGGCCGGTTCGCCCACGTCCTGCCGCCCGAGCATCAGGACGCGCTCGCCGCCACGTACCAGGGGGCGCCGGACGGCCTGACGGCGCAGCTCGTGTTCCCTCCGCGCCGCCATCGCAACGAGAACGTCACCCGTACGCCGCGGCTGCTGCCCCACGTCATCGAGCTGTCCGGCCACCAGGAGACGGACGAGACGACGATCCCGCTCGCCGACATCGCCGTCACCGCCGACCCGCGCAGCTTCCACCTCGTACAGCTCTCCACCGGCCGACGCATCGACGTCCGGGTCATGCACGCCCTGGAAGGCGGCACGCAGACCCCGCCGCTCGCCCGGTTCCTCGCCGAAGTAGCCAACGGACGGTTCGCCGCCTACAAGCCGTTCGACTTCGGCGCCGGCTCCCGGCTTCCGTTCCTCCCGCGGGTGCGCTACCGCCGCACCATCCTGACGCAGGCCCGATGGCTGCTGATGGCCGACGACCTGCCCGGCCGCAAAGCCACGACCGAGGAGTGGGAGAACGCCCTCGCCGTCTGGCGGAACCGGCTGCGGGTCCCGGTGCAGGTCGCCATCATCGAGTACGACCAGCGCCTCCCCCTCGACCTGTCCCACCGCCGGGTGCTGCGCGCGCACCTCGACAACGCCCGGCGCCTGGAGCTGCGCGAGGTCCCGGACGCAGATGCCCACGGCTGGATCGGGCGGGCACATGAGATCTGGCTCTCCCTGGGCCGCTCGGAGCCGGCCGCCGAGGTACCCCGGCCGCGCACCGCCCCGTCAGCGGCCCCCGATCGGCACCTTCCGGGCGCCGGCGACTTCCTCCTCGTGCAGCTCCACGCCCACCCGCGCCGCTACGACGAGATCCTGAGCCGCCACCTGCCCAGCCTCCTCGCCGCGTTCGGCGACGTCCCGCCCCTCTGGTGGTTCACCCGGCACCGGGAGATGGCCCGCCCGGACGCTGACCAGCACCTCGACCTCACGCTGCACCTGCCGTCCGACGCGTACGGGGCAGCAGCCCAGCACGTCCGCAGGTGGGCCGACAGCTTGCACGGGACCGGTCTGGCGGCCGGGCTCGTCCTGGCTCCCCACCAGTCGCAGACCGGGCGCTTCGGCCACGGGCCGGCCATGGACGCCACGCACCGGGTGTTCGCCGCGGACTCCGCCGTCGCCCTCGCGCAGATTCAGCTCACCGAGCACACCGACGCGCTCGCCCCGCAGGCCCTCGCCGCGGCCAGCGCCCTGCACCTCGTCACCCCCCTGGCACCGGACACCGCGGCGGCCGAGGAGTGGCTGGTGCGCAACCTCCCCCAGGGCGCGGGACGGCTGAACCGGGCCCTGCGTGCCCAGGTGCTCGAACTCGCCGCACCGAACGGCAACTCCGTGCTCGCGGCCCTCCCCGGCGGCCCTGCGGTCGCCGAAGCATGGCAGGCCCGCGCCGCCGCCGTCGACACCTACCGGACGGCCTTGACCGACCAGCGTGACCCGCTCGACGTCGCCCGGTCGCTCCTGCACCAGCACCACGTCCGGGCCCTGGGCGTCGATCCGCGCGCCGAGGAGACCACGATCCGGCTCGTACGAACTGCTGCCCTCCAGCACCGGAGGGCAGCCCGATGACCGCGCTGGCCACCACCGCCGCGACGATCCTGGAGCAGTACACCCTCCACCTCGCCCAACCCGCTCCCCCGCCTCCGGACGAGCCGTGGGCAGTGCAGTCCCTCGCCGACGGCGCCGCCGGGATCAGTCTGCTGCACATCGAGATGGTCAGCCGTCACGGCGGCTCCTGGCGCCCCGCCCACCGGTGGATCACCGCCGCGGCGGCCGGCCACATCAGCGCGGCCGACACCGCGGGACTGTTCCTCGGCGCCCCGGCCCTCGGCTTCGTCCTCACCACCGTCCCGCCGTCCTTCCAGCACCTGTACGAACCGGCGCGGCGGACCCTGCACCAGCACATCACCGACCTGACCCACCGCCGCGTGGACGCCGCGCTCACCCGCATCCGCAAGGGCGACCTGCCCACGTTCGCCGAGTACGACCTGTTCTACGGCCTCACCGGCATCGGGGCGTACCTCCTGCGCACCGACCCCGAAGGGCTCCCCCTCGAACGAGTCCTGAAGTACCTCGTCGCCCTGACCCGCCCCCTCGCACCCGACGGCCGTGGCATGCCGGGCTGGTGGGTCCGCCACGACCCCGCCCGGGGTGAATCCCCCCACTTCCCGGGCGGCCACGGCAACTTCGGCGCAGCCCACGGCATCACCGGCCCGCTCCTTCTGCTGGCCCAGGCCATGCGCCGCGGCATCACCGTCAGCGGCCACCGCGAAGCCATCTGGAGTATCTGCGAACACCTCGACACCTGGTGCCAGCTCAGTCACTCCGGTCCCTGGTGGCCCGAACACATCTCGCGCCGCGACCTCGACCTCGGGCGCCCCCACCACGACGCTCCCGCCCGGCCGAGCTGGTGCTACGGAACCACCGGAATCGCACGAGCCGGGCAACTCGCCGGGCTCGCCCTGCGCGCCCCCGATGTCCAGGCGTTCTACGAGGACGCCCTGTACCGGACGTTGACCGACCCCGAACAGCTCGCCCAGGTCACCGACTCGGGCCTGTGCCACGGCTGGGCGGGTATCTACCAGACCGCCACCCGCGCCGCCGCCGATGCCGTCGACCCCCGCCTCCAGGCCCTCCCGAGAAGCCTCGGCGACACCCTCGCCGCGAGCGCCCGGCCCGGCCTTCCCGAGCCCGGCCTGATCATCGGTGACGCCGGCACCGCGCTCGCCCTGACCACCCACGCCTCACAGCAGGCCCCGATCACCGGATGGGACGCATGTCTCCTGATCAACTGATCTCGACGGAGCCGAGCCCGATCCACCGCGCGGTCACGGCCGCCCTCACCGGCCCGCCAATCCCCGAAGTCGCAGCCCAGCACGGGATGGAACCGACGACCCTGTCCGACGCCCTGGCGGTCTACGACCAGGCCGGCCGGGAGGCCGTGGCCCGGCACGCCTCCACGGACGACTGGTGGCAGGTGTACCTCCACTTCACCGACTGGACGAAAGCCGACGAGACCTTCACCGCGCACGTCCTGCCCCTGCTCCAAGAGGCGGAGACCGCCGGCCTCATCGTCGGCTGGTGGTACACCAGGAAGCACCCCTGCTGGCGCCTGCGTCTCCGCGTCCGGCCGGGGATCGCCAAGATCGGAACCGCGGAGGGCCTGGACCGACTCGGCCTGCACCGCCTTGTGGCCGATGGCCACCTCGTGCGCTGGTGGCCCGGGATCTACGAGCCCGAGACTGCGGCATTCGGGGGCGAGGCCAGCATGACGGCCGCGCACGTCCTGTTCATCACCGACAGCCGAGAGGCACCGCAGCTCAGGCACCGCGCGGACCTGGCCGTGGGGCCGCGCGAGCTGTCCGTCCTCCTCTGCACGATCATGATGCGCGCCGCCGGCCTGGAGTGGTACGAGCAGGGAGACGTCTGGCATCGCGTCATCACGGAAGAGCACCGCTCGGCAGTCGGCGATGTCCCAGCAGACCGGCTCGACGCCCGCGCCCAAGAAATCCGGCCCCTGCTCTTCGCCGACAGCGACGTCCTGCTGCGCCCCGGCGGACTGCTGGAGCCCGTCTCCGAGTGGGTCGGCGCCTTCCGTAGCACGGGGCGAGAACTTCACCGTGCCGTACAGGTCGGGACGCTGGACCGTGGCCTACGTCAGGTACTCAGTTACCACGTGATCTTCCACTGGAACCGGCTGGGCCTGTCCATGCGGGGGCAGAGCATCCTGGCCTGGGCGGCCCGGGCGGCCATCCTGCACGGCGTCGATCACCAGGGAAGCCAGGGAGTGTGACGACGCTCATCATCCGCCGTCGTCCGCACATCCATGATCACCGGGCGTGGGCGTTCCGTGCACGAGTGCCTAGTGCGCCAGCTCGTCGACGGTCCCGCCAACGGAACCTGTTCACCGCCGACGTCCGCTGCCCGATCCACGTCTCGGATCTGGCCGCCGCGCTGCTGGAGCTCGCGGAGCGCGGCACCGCAGGAGTACAACATGCCGCGGGCAGATGCCGTAAGCCGCCATGAACTCGGCGTTCTCATCGCACGGTGCGACGGCCTGGACGCTTCACGCCTCCCCGCTGGCCTGCGCGCCGAGAGCCCGCTGCCCGGCCCGCTCGACGTGCGCATCGACATTCGGGCGACCCAGCACTTGTTGTCTCTACGCTGGAGCACCATGAAGAAGGTCGCCATCGTCGGTTGCGCAGGCAGCGGCAAGTCCCACGTGGCCCGCCAGCTCGGCAGGATCCTCAATGCCCCGGTGACGCACCTGGATGCCGCGTTCTACGACGACGAGTGGAACGCGCTGCCCATGGACGAGTTCACCCGAGTGCAGAGCGAGCTGGTCGCGGAGCCGCGGTGGGTGATCGACGGCAACTACAACTCGACGCTGCAGGTACGGCTCGAAGCCTGCGACACAGTGGTCCTGATGGACGTGTCGACCGTGGCGGCGCTGTACGGGATTTTCTCCCGGCAGGTCCGGCACGGAGCCGGGCACAAGGGCAACGGGGTGCATAACCGCATTCACTGGGGCGTGATCAAGTACGTCGCCACGTACCGGCGCATGATGCGACCCCGCGTGATGGCGAAGATCAACGAGTTCAACTCGGGTGCCGACGTGGTGCTGCTGGCAAACCGGCGCCAGACGCACCGCTGGCTGCGAAGGGTGGCTGATGAGCAGTGACGTTGCCCCTTCTGTGCATGCCCCGGGCCGCAAGTGGAACCCCAGATACGCCGTACAGACGGTCCATGTCCCACGGGCGTAGCCCGCAATAGGCAATGTGGAGAGCTCTGTTCACGTGCCTTTCCCTCAACTAGGTTATTGAGAGGAGTGCTTAGCGACGGGACATCAAATCGATCGGGCAGAGCCATGCGTGATGGGATGCGCCACCGTGCGCGGAGGGCATCATCCCAGGGAACGAATCCAAGATCGATTGTTACGTGCGCTCGCCGCCTTTGATCTTGAAAAGATAATGTGGCGAATGGCACGAGGGTGACCTTCGCAACATGCCCTTCCGGTAAGATCACGTAATACCCCTTGTACGCTTAGTTGCGGACAGTGCGTGCCGGTCTAGCGCCGTACGCATCGAATACGGGCTCCAGCCTGCCAGCGCCTCGCGTACGCGCGTTGAGGTATGGGGTCTGCAGTGAGAATGGAGCGACTATGCGTTGGCGTAGGGATCCTTCGCGTCGCGCCCTTGTGAGGGAATGCGAGAGGAAGCTCGCTGATCTCCCTATACCAACCCCTTTCAGCGTCGAGACGCTGGTGAGCAATATGGAGAGCGCGCTGGGGCGTCAGATCCAGCTGGTCCCACTGGACGACCCCGACGGGGGCCTAGGGACAGCGTGCGGCCTTCGGGTGAAAACTCCCGAGGTGACCATCATTCTCTATCGTCGCCGCTCAAGCAGAAATCAAACGGAACACATAATCCTCCACGAGATCGCACATGAGTGGATGGATCACGGCACCTCTCTGACAGCCGTCGAAATCGAGCGCTACGTCCCTGAGCGCATCCGGCAAGAAGTACTTCGGCGCTACCCATCAGCCCTCATCCAAGCGCGCGTCGATTTCGACAGCCACGAGGAGAAGCAGGCTGAGCTTTCGGCGTCATTGATCAAGCGCCTGGCACGTCGCCAGTCTGCTACCGGAGACGATGTGATCAGCCTGTTGGAGTATTCGTTGGCGCATCCGGTTGCCCCGCCGCGGCGTCGGCGGTAGTTCCGCACGATCTCCAATCTGGCACTGACCAAGTCTGCACTCTGCAGGGCCCGTGAGCGGCGACAGGTGTGGCACCTATAGATCGACTAATTCCGTGTTCGACTTTTTCAAATACTTCACTGCGGCAGTCATGACGCTGATCTCCATATGGCGTTTCCCGGCCGTCAGATATGGCGATGCGCATCGCAGGGCGCTCTGGGGAGGCTACGCCGGATTTGCAGTGGCCTTGTGTCTATACACCCCAGCAGCAATGGATGCGGTCGATCGCATTCCGGTGGTCGATCTTAGCGCCCTGCTCCGACACTTTGCCAGCACGGCGGCGATCATGGCGGCCCTGACCTATGTCGCCACCAGCTACGGCAAGACCGCTGAGGCGGTCTTGCCCAGGCACGTAGAGTTCTCACGGTGGATCGCCCGAGCGTCGTACAAGGCCGGAGCCGTCGGCGTGGTACTGCTCGCGATCCTCTTCTTCACCGTTGTTCAACGAGATCGGCCAAGCGAGGACTTCCTTGTTGACCATGCGGGAGAATGGGGCGTCGCGGTCTACATGACCGTGTTCTATTTCTTTCCGCTAGTCACCACCGCCGTATGCGGCTATCAGTGGACGAGGGCGGCGCACCGGGCTGAGAGCGCGAGCATGCGCATCGGGCTCGGTTTGATGGGTTTCGCGATGTGGATGGGGCTCGTTCACACGATAGCTAGAATTGCTATCTTGTGGAGTGCCGTAATATTCCCTCTCAGTCAATCGACGGTGCGATTCCTGGTCGATGCCACTGCGATCTGGATGAATCTCCTTTTCGTTATCGTCGCAGTAGGGGCGAGCATCCCGACGACCCGCGCGGCTGCTGCGCGATGGAAGACGTTCCGAACCCTGAACTTGATCTATCCGCTCTGGTTCGATCTAGTCGAGGCTTTTCCCGGAACAAGCCTTTACCCTCCCGGCCGACGGATCACGGAACTTTTGCAGTTTCGCGTCCCCATTGATGTTCGCTTGGACCGATGGACGCAGGATATCTCCGACGCCTGCGAGAAACTGCGCTACTACGTGCCGAGCGACTTGATGTTTGCTGCGGAGGACAAGGCGTCCCCACACTCCGATCCCGAGCCTGCTGCGGAGGCTTACTGGATAAAGGCTGGCCTGCTTGCCGCTAACGCGGAATCCGTCAGGCCGTCTTCGGCCACCCTGATGAGAGACAAGCCGTTCGTGGACACCGAAAGTGAAGCTGCGTGGTACGTGCGAGTCAGCACGGCCTACACGCAGATCACCGGCGACCAAGCGCGAGAAGTTCTTCATGACTCCGAGAAGTTGGAATCGGAATCTCGGCGGTAGTTCTGGAGCACGGTGTGTTCCGGGTTGCCGTATCCGTGTTTTCGGCGTGTACGCCCTGTCACTCAGAGATGCGATCTCGTAAGGCTTGCGTGAGATTCGGCACCACCGAGCGTGCGGTCGCGACTGGTACCGTGGGCAAGGCGGACAAAGAGGTTCTGCTCCGCCCTGTAAGTGCACTTCCTGGCCTGCGATGCGCAGCTTCTGCGACCGCCATGTACGCCGGGTCCGTGACGCTGTCCGGTCTGGATAGGCGTCCGAAATCTCAGCAATGGAGTTCCCCGCATGTCCAACCGCCGTACCGGCCTCATTCTTGATTTCGGAGGCGTTCTCACCACCCCCCTGCTGCCCGCTGTGTTGGCGTTCGAGCAGCGTGAAGGGCTTCCCCAGGGGGCCTGCCTCACTGCCCTGTACAAGGACCCGGAGGGCGTCCGGATCACCAGCGATCTGGAACGCGGAGTGGTGTCCCAGCGCGAGTGGAACGAGTTCGCCGGCAGGATGCTGAATGTGCCTGCGGACGGGCTGATGGGGAGGATCTTCGGCGACCTCCGCCCTGAGCCGCTGCTGATCGACGCTGCCGCCGCAGCCCGCCGGGCCGGGATCAAGGTCGGCATCCTGTCGAATTCCGTGGGCCTGGAGCCGTGGGACCTGTATGCCGGCTACGAGCTGGAGAAGCTGTACGACGTCGTCGTCATCAGCGAGCACCACATGATGCGCAAGCCCGACGCTCAGCTCTTCGAGGCCACGCTGAAGCTGATGGGCCTGCCTGCCGAAGAGTGCGTCTTCGTCGATGACACCGAGGCGTACGTCCAGACAGCGGAGCAGCTCGGCCTCGCGGGAGTGCACAACCAGGATCCGAAGCAGACGGTCGCAGCCCTATCCGAGCTGTTCGACGTCGACCTGACCGCTTCGTAGATCGGCGTCGATTCCGTCCGTATGAAGGGACTACGGCTCGGCCTCCAGGGAGGCCGAGCCGTAGTCCCTTCGTGCATCCGGTCCGAGAAGTGGGCTGGCCCGGTCAGAGCCGAGGGGCGATAGGCGGTCAGGGGTCCTCGGTCGCGCCCGCAAGGCGGCGGTACCGCAACTGATCTCCACCCGCCCGCTACTAGCTAGCGGGGTTACTCTTTGTCCTGAACCTCGGACAGAGCGTGCCGCAGCTCTCCTACGAGCCTGTTGATGTCGGCCATCGATCTCCGGGAGAGGATCTCGCTGCCGCGTGCGGCCAGGCCGAGGATGTGTCCCTGGTGAATCGAGCCGATGAAGCGAACAGCCTCTAGGAACTCCTGCACCATGGGGCTTAGTTCGGCGTCATCGCCGAACAGCCAGGCCGGGACCTGGAAGGCGTGTGCCAGGCCGACGCGCACTTCATCCGATGCCGCGGTCTCGGTTCCGTCGCGCAGCTCGCCGATGCCCTCGGCGGTGACGGCTGCGGTCGGCGCATGCTCGTTGACGAGTCGCGCGATCTCCGCATCGGAAAGCGCCTCCTCGCCGGTGGAACCGTACTGCAGGAGAAAGTTGATCTTTTCTCCGATCGTGCGAGGCGCGGCCTCTTGATCGCCATGTGGGGCGGTGGTGCGAATGCCGAACGAGCGATCCTGCGCCGCGAGCAGCTCCTCCTCGGTCACCCTGTACGCCGCCGCCAGCGGCTTCACATAGCTGTCGTTGAGCCTGCGCCGCCCGGACTCGGCGTTGCTCACCGGCCCCCGGCTTGCTCCGATGATTTCGGTGGCCTCCGCGACGCTGAGACCGGCGTCACAGCGTAGGAGCTGTAGGTCCGGCGGCCCGTCGTGGGGGAACAGTTCGTCGAGCGGTTCGTTGAGCGCCTTGGCGATCGCCGGCAGCTTCTCGCCCTTGGGAAAATCCTTCCCGGATTCCCACCGTGCGACGGTGGCACCGCTGACGCCCACCAGTTCGCCCAGCTGCCTCTGGTGCATGTCCCTGCGTCGGCGGACAGCACGCACGCGGCTGCCGTCGAACTGACGAGGGGGCACGGGGACTCCTGGTGCGAGGTGGCGATGGGCTCGGTGTCGGGGTCAACTGTAAGCCAGGGTTGATGCATTTTCGAAACTGACGTACGTTTCCGTATCGCACCTGTTGATCAGGCCCGATTCTACGGTGCCGAGCCCTGGAGGACCTCTGTGCATATTCGTATGCCATAACCGCTCACGCGACAAGCGCTTGCAGTGCTTGCCGGGTGGCACGGATCCACGTCGGCATCGCCCTCCTGAGAGCGGCCGACACGGAGTAAGACGACCGCAAACGATCTTCCGGACAACGGGATGGACTTGTCCGCGGGGTCTACGTATGTTCGTCGTCCCACGCCGGGCAGCGCCCCGGAAAGGGGCCGATGACCAGCGAAAAGGAGGCGGGGCGGATGCCGGCATACGACCCGTGATCTGACCCCGAAACTGAAACCGGCGCCGAGGAGCTACCAACTCCCAAGCGCCGGGCTGGCACCCCGAGGGCGCCAATTACACATCACGCGGGCGGCAGGGCTTCTTGCACGAGACCGCCGCACCGCGCTCCTTCGAACAACGGAGTATCGCATGCTCGCCACGCCGAGCGGAAGCCCGGCCTGCGCGGACGACGGCCGTCCGCGCCGCCTCGCCGCACAGCTCGCCGACATGATCCCGGGGGCGGCCACGATCCGGGTCAGCCTCACAGACCCGACACAGACGTGGCCTCATCTGCACGCCGTCGTCAAGGACGAGGCCGGAAGGACCCTGGAGCTGGGCCGCCCGACCGCCAGGGGCGCGGCACGCTGGATCCTGCGGGTCTGGCCGGAGGTGGACTGGATGCGCCCGCACACCTTCTGCCTCGCCGACGCCACCCTGACCCGCAGCGACCTGGTCGCCGCTGAGCGGGGCCGCTGAGATGGCCCGGATCCGAACCGTCAAGCCGGAGGCGTTCACCTCCGAGTCGCTCGCCGAAGTGACCGTGGCGGCCGAGCGGACCTTCTTCGGCCTGCTCACCCAGGCCGACGACCATGGCCGCCACCGGGACAACGCCGCGATCATCGCGGGGCTTCTCTGGCCCCTGCGCGCCGAGCACACCTCGGTCCACGTCGAAGACGACCTCCACCAGCTCGCGAACGCCGGACTGATCTGCCGATACACCGGATGCGACGGCCGCCTCTACCTCCACATCGTGACCTGGTCCGAGCACCAGAAGATCGACAAGCCGAGCCAGTCGCGCCTGCCCTCGTGCCCGCAGCACCAGGCTGCCGACCGGTGCGCCCCCTGCAAAGGCTCCTGCTCCCGGAGGGGGAACGGCTCGCCCACCACTTCCCGAGGACTCGCTGAGACCTCGGCGAGGGCACCCCGAGCCCTCGATCTGCCCGCCGCACCCTCATCGACGGTGTCGGAACAGGCAGACGGGCCAAGCGCCGACCGGCAGGACGCCGCCGATGGAGCCAGCAGCGCACCCGGGCGGACCGGAGTTAAAAGTGCAGGTCAGAGGGCTGCCTCTGGCGGCTCCCCGAACCTTCCCCGAAGCCTCCCCGAAGGCTCGGCGCCTGGATCTAGGATCTTGGATCCTGGATCTCTTGTCCCTACGGGGCGCACAGCGCCCGCAGCCGGCATCTCCGCCAAGGACCTCGTCGGGGAGTACGTCGCCGGGTGCGACCAGCGTCCCCCGAGCGACGTGATCGGGCACCTCGGCCGGATCATCAAGAAGCTCCTGGACGAGGGCATCACACCGGCGCACATACGAGCCGGGCTGGCGAACTTCACGGCCAACCCCAAGCACCCGAGCGTGCTGACCAGCATGGTCAACGAGGCGATGAACGCTCGCCCCGGCGGTTTGGCGCGGCCGGGAATCCGGCCTAACGTGCCCGCCCACCAGGCGTGGACCAACCCGGCCAACGCTTCTGCCGCCTACGCCGAGGAGCTGTGATGCACACCCGTCACCGCGAACCCCAGCTCCTCGGCAACGAAGCCACGCTGGAGCGCATGGCTCGGATCCTGGCCGCCCGCAACATCGACCCGGCGGACGCCGCGCTGCCGGACGACGCCGAGCCCTTCTCACCGCTGGACGCTCTGCTCGCCGGGATGCCCCCGCGCTATCAAGCGGCTGTCGCCGACCACCCCACGGTCCTGGAGTGGGTCCGGAAGGTCACCGACGCGGCCGTCGCCCCCAGCCGAGGAGTCCGACGACAGGTCACCACCGGCCCTAGCTTGCTGATGGCCGGGGTCGTCGGCGCGGGCAAGACGCACCAGGCGTACGGCGCGGTCCGAGCGCTGGTGCAGAGCGGGGTCGGCGCGCGCTGGCGGGCGACCACCGCCGCCGACCTCTACGCCGATCTCCGCCCCCGGCCCGGGGTGGACAGTGAGCGGGAGCTGGCGGCCGTCAGCCGGTGCCCGCTGCTGATCATCGACGACCTCGGCGCGGCCAAGGCCAGCGAGTGGGTCGAGGAAGTGACGTACCGGCTGATCAACCGGCGGTACAACTACGAACTCCCCACGCTGATCACGACCAACCTGGCGATCAAGGACCTGCGTTCCTACCTCGGGGACCGAGTCGCCAGCAGGCTCGCGCAGATGACCACCCGAGTCGAGTTCGAGGCCGTCGACCGCAGACGCCACAGCGCCGCCGCCTGACCCTCCACAGGCCACCCCGCCGGACCGCGCCCTCGCACCGCCGTCCCCCGGGCACCTACCGCCAGCGCACATCTCCGCCGACGCCCCTGCGCGCGGAGAGCGATCGGAGCACCCCGCATGACCAGCACGATGAACGGCCCCGCCCAGCACCGTCAGCTCGGCGACCAGACCTGGCAGGCCGACGCCGTCTGCCAGAGCACCGAGTACAACTCGGTGGACCCCGAAGTCTTCTTCCCCGAACCCGACGAGACCGCCAAGATCGCCACGGCCAAGGCCCTGTGCGGCCAGTGCCCGGTCCGGCGCACCTGCCTGGACGCCGCTCTCGAAGGGGGTGACACCGACGGAATCCGTGGCGGCCTGACGGAAGAGGAGCGCGGGCCGCTGCACGACAAGCTCGCCAGCCGCCTCGACTACAGCCGCGTCAATGCCACCATCGCCGGACGCGACGTGCACCTCACCCATACGGAGCGCCGCGCGGTCGAGTACGCGGCCTACCGCCACGGGGTGAGCGAGCAGCGCCTGGCCTGGCTTCTGAAGGTCACCGAGGAGCACGCCAAGAAGCGGTACCGCGAGATCCGCCGGGCCGAGCGCAACCGAACCCTGAACCAACCCACCACGAACACCACACCCCCCGAGACCAGCGGCGAGCGCCTGATCCGCGACGACTTCGGGACGGCGGCATGAACATCGCAAGCGCGTCGAAGACGGCGCACATATCCGGGTGGGACCGCGCGGCTGTCGTGGCGCTCGGGGGCGCGGGGTGCGCGCTGTCGTACGACGCCCTGCAGCAGATGGCCGTGGCCATCCACATCCGAGGCTTCCTTACCTACCTGTTCCCCCTGGTGATCGACGGGTTCATCGCCTACGGCATCCGAGCCCTCCTGGTCCTGCGCAACGCACCACTGCGCGCCCGGCTCTACGTCTGGACGCTCTTCGGCACGGCCACCGCCGCCAGCATCTGGGCCAACGCACTCCACGCGGTGCGCATCAACCAGGACACGGTCGCCGGCACCGGCCTCCAACTCGGTGACGCGGTGGTCGCGGTGCTCTCCACCATCGCCCCGCTCGCACTGGCCGGAGCGGTCCACCTCTACATCCTCATTGCCCGGGGCCCGGTCGAGGACTCTGGCCGGCAGAACCTCGGTCAGCCCGGTCACCTCGGTGAGACCGACCGCAGCGACGCTATCGAGGTCACCCGGACCGACCGAGCCGGTCAGCAGCGGTCAGCGGCCGGTCAGGTCAAGTCCGGTCAGTCGGTCACCGCTCTGACCGACCGGCTGCCACTGTCCCCGGCCGACGAGGACACCGCCGCCCGGTCAGTGACCGGAGACTCGACCCCGGCGACCAGCGGCCAGTCGGTCACCGACCACCACAACCGCAGCCACGGTGCCCCTGACCTGCCGGGACAGGCGGACAAGGGCCGGAGGGTCACTGACCGCCCCAGCAGTACGGCCCCGGTCGGTGATGACCAGGACAGCCCGGCGGCGGTCAGTGCCCGGCCGGTCACCTCGCCGCCGGTCACTGACCGGGCCGCTCGGTCGACTGGTGACCGGCGTCCTGACCCGGACACCGAGGAGCTGCTGGCGATCGCCCGGTCGGCGGTCAGGGCCGAGGACAAACTGACCCGCAAGGTGGTCGCCCAGGCGATCCGAGGTCAGCAGATCCCGCTGTCCAGCGACACCCTGACCGCGCTGATGGCTCAGCTGCGCGAGCAGCACCGCCAGCCGGTCACTTCCTCCCGGCCCTGACCGAACCTCCACGGGGTGGGTGACCGAACCGGTCAACCCGGCCGGTCACCCACTCCGCATGTCACCGACACACCCCGCCACAGCAGAAGCGGAGAGCACCCGATGCGCACTCACTCGGCCACGCCCGCCGAAGTCGACTCCTGGCTGACCGTCCTGCACCAGCACGGACACCTCCACCGCGCCCAGTCCGGCCCCGACACCACCTGGATCGTGCAACGCGAGCAGCATGACCGGCCCTGGACCCTGCACCACCCCGTCCTGGCCATGGACTGGATCGAGGAACTCGTCCGCGAAATCCAGCAGCAGAACCCGGAGACGAGCCGGTGAACACCAACGACCCGGTGGCCACCTCCGCTGGACAGCAGCGTGACCCCACCACGGCTCCTGGCGGAGCAAGCTATCGCGTACGACGGTCCTACGGCCCGACGTACGCACTTGCCCCCGCCCAGGAGGGCGGGGGAAGCCCGGCTGGTCCCCGAGCGAGGGCGCACGGGGACCAGCCGGGCAACCGGCACCAGGGGGCGCCGGTCACCGGGGGAGAAGCCGACTGCGACGACCACCGCGAGCAGCCGCGCCCGAGCACGCCCGCCTACCCCGACCGCAAACCGCGCCGCCGCACCCGCAACCCCAGCGAGCGCACCCGCAAGACGACCACCCGCCTCTCCGACACCGAGAAGACCGAGATCGCCGAGGCCGCCACCAAGCGCGGCGTCACCGTCGCCCGCTTCCTCGCCGTCTCCGGCCTGAGCGCCGCCCGCGGATGCGCCGCCGTGCACAGCAACGACCAGCTCGACACCGCCATCGACGAACTCGCCGCTCTGCGCACCGCGCTGGCCCGCATCGGCAACAACATCAACCAGATCGCCTTCGTCCTCAACAGCGGTGGCCAGCCGCGCGCCGGTGAACTCGAACACGCGCTGGGCGCGCTGACCGGACTTCTCGCCCGCGTCGATGACGCGGCGAACGACCTGGTGACCCGGCGGCTGTGATGGTTCCCGACATCGGACGCGGCTCCCGCACCCACGGCCTCCTCGTCTACCTGTACGGCCCCGGACGGCGCGAGGAGCACACCGACGCACACCTCGTCGGCTCCTGGGACGGCTTCGCCCCCGACCCCGGCCGCGACACCGGCCTCGACCCCGATCCGAAGGTCACCCTCGCCCGGCTCACCGCCGCCCTGGACCTGCGGGTCAAGCAGGCCGGCGACCGCGCGCCCGCCAAGCACGTCTGGCACTGCTCGGTCCGCACCGCCCCCGGAGACCGACGGCTCGACGACGGGGAGTGGAACGCCGTCGCCCAGCGCATCGTCCACGCCACCGGCATCGCCCAGGATGGAGACCCCGACGGCTGCCGGTGGATCGCCGTCCGCCACGCGGAGGACCACATCCACATCGTCGCCACCCTCGTACGCGGCGACCTGCGCAATCCGCGCCTGAACTACGACTTCAACAAGGCCCAGGCCGAATGCCGCCGCATCGAGAAGGAGATGGGCCTGCGGCGCCTGAACGCGGGCGACGGAACCGCAGCGAAGAATCCCAGCAGCGCCGAGAAGTTCAAGGCCGAGCGCACCGGCCGCCCGGAGACCTCGCGCGAGACGCTCCGCGAGGCCGTTCGTCGAGCCGTGGCGGGAGCGGATTCGGAAGAGGAGTTCTTCACGCGGCTCCGAGAAGCGGGGGTACGGGTGAAGCTGCGGCACGCACCGTCCGGTGACGCGCTCGGCTACAACGTGGCCCTGCCCGGCGACCGCAACCGCGACGGAGACCCGGTCTGGTACCCCGGCTCCAAACTGGCCCCCGACCTCTCCCTTCCGAAGATCCGACTACGCCTCACCGACGGGGCCGCCGAACCGAGCGCGCCCGCGGTCGGCGCTGACCGGACGAACTGGTCACCGCCCGCCCGTCAACGACGCAACGCCACCCTCATCGCAGAGCGCTCGGCCACGCTCCTGGAACGCGACGACGACGGCGAGGCCGCCCCCCAGCTCGTCGGCGTCGGAGAACTCCTCGACGCAGTGGCCCAGACCTCACCGGTCACCACCCGCACCGAGCTGGCCGCCGCAGCTCGCGCCTTCGAACGGGCAACCCGCAGTCATGTCCGCGCCGAACGCGCCGACACCCGGGCCCTCCGCTCGGCCGCCCGAGGCATTGTCCAGGCCGGCGGGGCGCTCGGCCGAGGCGAGGACGGCGGCACCACCGCCATGCTCGTCTCCACCCTCGTCCTCGTCACCCTCGCCGCCGCCCGCTGGCACTCCGCCCGCGGACACGCCCAGCAGGCCCACGCCTCCCGACAAGCCGCCGCGCATCTACGCACCGCCTACCGCCAGGCCGCCGCCACCCCGATGCGCATGCTGCACGACCAAGGCCGCGCCCTTCCTGACGCCCAGCGCATCATGCACGAGGCCACCCTTCGCGCCGTCCTGCCCGAGAAGGTCGTACGGGCAGGAGGCACGGAAGCGAGGACCGACGCCTTGGTCGCCACCCTCGCCCAGGCAGAGCGGGCAGGCCATGACTCCGAAGCCCTCCTGCGCCAGGCCATCGACATGCGCGAACTCGACAGCGCCGACGACGTGAACGACGTCCTGGTCTGGCGCCTGCGGCGCATCGCCCAGCTCCCGGCACACCCGGGTGACGGTGCCCGTCGTCCGCAGGCCGCCACCCGCCAGGCCATCGCGCCGAGCAGCCGCACCAGTGAACGAAACGCGACGGCGGCCGTACCGCTCGGGACTGCTCAAGACCCCAATCGCCGCTCGCCAAGTCGCTGACCACGTCGAACCGGACGTAGACCACCACCGTCCGAGCGGACGCCGCGAAATGTATGGACAGCCGGTTCCACCGGCTGTTACGGATGAAAATAGGACCGACAACCGGGAGATGACGCTCGTGCTCAGAACCACCACCCGCACCACGGAGCCAGCACCCGTCCTGCCCGTCGTCCCCACTGGTAACGACCCCCTGCTGCAGCTCCAGGCCGAGACTCGGTCGGCCGACGGCCCCGGGGCAATCCGCTGCGTCGGCCACTCACGCGAACTCGCTCTCGGCGGCATCCCCGTGATGTGCTCCGCCTGCCGTGCCCGACGCGACTGGCTGCTCATCAACCACGGGCGCAACGTCTGGGTCCGCTGCCGGTGCGGCAACCAGTGGCTCGAGCCCGAGATCGGCCGCGCCGACTTCGATGCCCTGGTCGGCGGCCCGCACGGGACGACCTACCCGAGTGTCGAGGCGGGCTTGACCGCGCTCGGGTTCGACGGCGTATTCGCCGGCATCTACCTGGAGTAGCAAGCGCTGTTGCAGCGCATACAACGGCAGCATCTGCTTGCCGTCCGCGCTGTTGAGGCGAGGTACGGCTCCATCTTTCTGGGGCGCCCCCGCATCCACGAAGCCTAAAGCGAATGTGGCGGCTGGTGTCACGCGAGCCGGAGGCGCTGGTCGGGGGCGTCTCGACGCAGAGGGTCGGGGGATTCGTTGATGCGCATCAGCCAGTCATAGGTGCGCACCTGGATGTGGGAGCGTCGGGCCTGCAGTTCCCGGATTTCGGAGGCTGCGTCGTCAGAGGTCTCGCGGGCCATGATGATCAAACCTGGGACTTCGGCCGTGATGCCTGGCAGGCCCAGTCCGTCGGCGTCGCGTGCGGAGCGAGCGTAGTGCAGGTTGGTGGACAGCCACCTGCGCCAGTCCTCGATCTGGTCGACCGCGTGCCGCAGAGTGGCTGTCGCCCGCTTGTTGCCGGGGTTAGTCAGGCGACTGACTGGGCTC
Organism: Streptomyces polyrhachis; assembly: GCF_042663125.1. Classification (NCBI taxonomy): domain Bacteria; kingdom Bacillati; phylum Actinomycetota; class Actinomycetes; order Kitasatosporales; family Streptomycetaceae; genus Streptomyces; species Streptomyces polyrhachis. The sequence goes on from NZ_JBHSZO010000009.1 coordinate 119,587, forward strand.
TCTAGTTCGACCAGCGTCCACCGAACTCCGAGTGAGGTCTGGCCGGCGATCATAAAGTCGGCCATGTAGTGGTTCCCGAGCTGGACCTGTGGCCGGATCCAGGTGTCGTGGGTGCCTACCACGGTACCGGCCAGCAGTGCTGGGTGCTTCTCCAAGAGCCGCTGCATTGCGGCTTCGTCGTCAGCTGTCTCCAGTGCGTCGCGCAGCGCCTCGATCGCCGCTGGGGTCGCCGGAAGGTTGATCCGCCAGCGTTCCAGCTGCGCTTCCTGGGCTCGGGTGATCCGAGCCGGGTTGCTCTGAATGGCAGCGGCGTATTCGCGGGCCAGACGGAGCTGCTCGAGATAGTCAGCCTCACTGGGGCGGGTGAGGCGGGTGACCCGGTGCGGGGCAGTGCCGAGCCCGTGGCCGCCCCGGAAGTACAGTCGGCCATTGGAGCCGACTGATGAAATCTCGCCGTGTACATCCGGCCCCTTGCGCCGGTCGCGAGCGGTGACAACGTCATCGACCGCAGGCTCCAGCCGACGTAGGGCGGCGGCGGACTCGCGGTCACGCGCGACGCGCAACCAGGCGTTGAGCACCTCTCGGCTCCCGAGTTTGTCCATGTCGGGAACTGCCAGATCGGTGCGGCGCGCGAGATCGAGGAGGACGTCGTACTCGTCGTCGCCGAAGTCCCCGGCGAGTGTCAGGTCCAGAGGCGATCGAAGCAGGACTCGCAGCTCAGCGGCAGCGACCAGCGAGGGCGTGGCCTGACCTACGGGTAGAGACAAAGCGCGGGCGACGTCTATTTGTTCGGCTGTCGGCGCCTTGCACTTACGTTCGAGACTCTCGGCCACGACACGCCACCGTAGCTCTGGCACTGACCCTCCTTTGGAACGACCAGCTCACCGTAGCCGCAAGCTGTGACGTGGTGTGACGGTTTCTTCCGGCTGTGGTAATGGACTGCCAGAGAGGTCAAATGTTGGATCTGTCCGCTGCAAGGGCTTGAGATCGTGCTGGATGCCCTCCTTGGTGATGGCTTCACCGCTTCGGACCGATTCGATGGCATTGCTGGCAGAGCGTCGCGGTGTCGGCCGAACGGAACGGCAGGGAGAGGACCTGTGATGCGGGCGTCGTACGCGCACCCCACGGCGACTAGGGCACCGGTCAGTTGGCCTGTGTGTCCTCCGGTCGGGTGGCGCTGCGCAGGTCGCTGCGAAACCCCTGGCCGACCGGCCTCCAGTTATGGAACGTGGACGGTTTCCAGCGGGGACGGTCCGGAACGCTGTCGTCGTCGGGCGAGGGCAGGCTGCTCCGGCTCTTGCGGCTGCGGGTCGCGCCGACGCTGATACCCAGGTGGGCGGCGACCTCCGGGTATCCCCAGAGCCTCTGGTTGTTGGCCATGGTGTCCTCCTTCGTCGGGTCGAGCGTAAGGAACGAACAGGTGGAAGCACGACGAGGCCGCCCCTGCCTGAGCGGCCTGGGGCGGCCTTCGGCGGTCCTCGGTCACACTCCGGAAAGCCGGTTGGAGAGGTCGAGGGCGTCGGCCGCGAAAGAGAGGGCGGCGCACAGGCCGGTCACCTTGTACAGGGTCGGACGGAACAGGCGCGGCCAGTCGTCCGGGGCGGCGGGCCAGGAACCGAGGAGCACCTCGGCCGTGGTCAGCCCCAGGTACGCCGTGACGTCCCAGCCGCTGCGCGAGGCGGGCTCCCAGCGCAGCCGGATTCGCCCGAGGGGAAGTTGGGGAGTTTCGGCAGCGAGCCAGGGGGCCGTCGAGGCGAGTGGAGATGCGCTGGAGGAGCGCGCTGTGCACGCCATACGACATGGGGCGTACGGCGACATCGTGCAGCGCGAGACGAGGCGCGGGGCGCGAGAGGGACGAGATGGAAGCCTCCGTGGTGGTAGGGAAGCGATCAAGCCCAGGTGAGGGCGTCGCGCGCCCCCACCGGGAGGTAGCCCTCTTGACCGTCGTCGGCGATGTACGCCTTGCCGTCGCGGACGACGACCTCGGCTCCCACGAAGTGGGCGAAGGGGAAGTCGGGGTTGACGGCGAGACGGACCGGCAAGTTGGGGTCGAGTTCCTGGAGCTGGCGGAGCAGGTGGTCGACGGTCAGATACTGGGGCAAGGAAACCTCCGAGAGCGATACGGGAGGACGGGGCGGACTGAGGGGGGACCGTCAGGGGGCGTCGAGGCGGAGCGGCCGGTCTGCCGGGACGGGCCGAAACGAGCGCGGTGCACGGGGCGGGCCGTCGTCGGCCCGCCCGTGGTCCGGCGGTCAGCGCGAGGAGTGGGCGACGAGGGCGGCGAGGAATCCGGCGACGGCTTCGGAAGGGGTGTGGACACCGAACTCCTGGACCCGTACCTCGCCGTCGGCGGGCAGCACCTGGACGCGCCAGACGATCTCGCGCGCCCAGGCGGAGGGGTCTTCGGGAAGCCAGCCGACGTAGACGCCGCCTTCTGGGCTGGTCATGTGAATGTTGGCCTCCGGGGTCTTGGTGATCGCCCATCCGAGACAGTCCAAGAGGTCGAGCACTGGAGCGGCGCAGTGGTCGGAGGAGAGCCAGTGGCGGTCTTCCACGGCGGGGCGGACGACGGCGGGCAGGAGGGTGGCAGAGGCGTTCACGGTTGGATAATCCCTTCGTTGACCTGCGGTTTTCCTGACACCCGTACGTTGGCATGCGGCATGTTGAAGTGCGTAGTCGTTTCCCCGGGGATGCCGTCTGCCGTGGGCGAACTGAAGGCCACCAGCGAGCGGTCGCGGGACGGGAATGGATCGGCGACCGCGGTTGTCGTACCTGGGTTGCGGCGACGGACTGCACGACGGTGAAGGGGGAGCTGGGGATGGCCGAGGCGAGCAGACACTGGGACGGCGCCGGACTGGAACGCAAGATCCGCGCTGCCGGACGGCCCTGGACCGTGGGCGACATCGCGATGGTCGCCGACGGCCAGTGGGGAGTCGGCGCACAGCCCGACCAGTGGCCGTACGAGGAGACGGTAGAGCGCCGGGTCGCCGAAGGTCGGCGAGTGGAGCTGACGATGGAGGAGCTGGCCCGCGTAGTGGGCCCCCGGGCCGAAGAGGGCCACCGCGACGAGAATCGGAGCTAAGCGTTCAACATCGGGGCCCCGCTGTGGGCGCCGACGGCCCGACGACAGGCGCCGGAGAGGACGGTTCGGACACAGGTGGAAGCACCGCTGTCACGTGACCGGCCAGCTCGGGCACCAGGACGCGTCGATCTCCTCCATCTGCTCGCGCCCCTCGTCCATTTCGCCGCGGGGCCGGCCACCCTTCGCCTTCCGCCTGCTGGCCGTCGACGGCGGCGGGCACGCGGAACGTGAACGGGACGCGGAGGTCACCGTGCTCGCGGGCGTAGATGACGGCGGCCTTCACGCCGCGCCGCCAGTGCTCGTGTTCCGGGTTGAGGACCCGCAGGTTGATGAGCCGGTGAGGGCGGCCGGGTCCGCGCGGTGTGGAGAAATTCAGAAGGGCCTTGGCAGGGGCGCTGACGCCTCAGGAGATCTCCCCGCTCCCCACGCGCTCTCCCCGCCGCCGTCCTTGCTGACGGGCTTGTAGCGGCTCGGGGCCTGTTGCTCCGCAAGGTTCTCCACGATCCTGGCGTCGTGCGCCCGCAGCCAGCGGCTTGACCAGCCCGCCGAAGGCCCGGGAGGTGAGCATGTTGTCCGCCGTCTCACCCGGCCCGAGCAGCACCGGCACCACGAGCGAGGCGACCTTGCCCTCGCCGGGTTCCATCCGCAGCGCCCGGCCGACGGCCTGGACGAGGTCGGGCATAGAGCCGCGTACGTCGGCCCAGTCACGGAGTCGCAGTTCTTGGTGCCGATTATCTATAGGTGGAGAAGCGTGAGGACGTTTGTCCTGCCGCCGGACGGTAGTGATGGAGTTCCGACGCAGAAACACATGCTATCCGTCGCGCGGCAGTGGCAACTCCGGGCCCTCCCGTGCGCGCGGCGCACACCGGCCAGTTGGCGTCGTCCACTGCCTCTAGTTGGTTCAAGGTGATGGTCGGCAGCTGATCATTGGTCGATGTCGTCGAAGAGGCTGCGTCGGCCTCCAGAACGCTGACGGAGCTGTGACATCCGTTCATGAAGGCTGGAGGTGTTGGGAGCCCAGTCGTTGGCGGTGTCTTCCGACGCTGGGCGGATTTGCTGGTAACTGTCAATTGCCCAGTCGAACCTTAAGGCTGTTTCGGTGTCCTGTCTCTCATGGAACGCCTGCTCATACAACCGCAGGGCGTTCTCGACCGGATCGTCGTCCCCGTCACCGCTGAACTCTGCAGCCCAGTCCTCCACCCTGTCTTGCAGATGGGGGACGAGTTTGCGGAGCACATTCCCGAACATCGCTTCGCGGTCCGTATCGGTGAGGAGGAGGTGCCAGTCGTGGTCTTCAATCCAGGAGGCGTCTGGGCTCGAGACGGCTAGCTCTTTCATGCGGTGAATTGCGCGTTGCCGGAATTCCTCCGGCAGGAGATGAGCCTGATGAAGTCGTGAGAGTACGATCGTCAGCTTGTCATAGCTTGCGGGTGAATCGAATTGGTCAAGTTCTTCGTAGATCTGTGGATCGGCAGCCACGTAAGCGCACAGGAAGCCGTCGCTACTGTCATGCGCCAGGTATGTCTGTACGGCCCATTTCCGTTCGTGGAACTGACGCCAATCCTCCAAAGGGCCGCGGCGCTGTTGACGCAGGGCGGCCAAGCGGTGGGCTACCTCTTCGTAAAGGGATGGCGGGATGCGCAGCAGTGTGCCCTGGCGTTGCGTGCTGCTGGGGGAGAGGCAATCAGTGCGCGACAGCAGGGCCTGATCGCTCATGCCGATGAGGACCATAGGCAGTAGATGGGGTTGAGTGGTCAGCCAGCCGGCGAAGCCTTCCCGGAGGGTGGGGTGGTGGAACGTCCAGTACTCCTGCCCGTTGGAGGAAGTGTTGAGACGGAGGAAGGTGCCGGCGAGCGCGGCCAACGCTTTGCTGACGCCAGCCGGCGTGGAGCCGGCTCGCTCAAGGATGTCGCGGTCGCTGGCATCGAAAAGGACGGGGTTTGGCAGGCCCGGCAGCGCTTTGTCTCGGGCCGTTGCGTAGGCGAGTGCGAGCGCCGCGTGGGCGTGGGCGTCCAACTGGTCGTAGAGATCGTTGAGCAACTGCTGCGACTGGGCCATGAACGTCGTGACGCCCTGTTGGGTCATGGCCAGATTGGCAGTAAACGCCTGAAGCCCAAGGCGGCGTGCGGCCTCGGGGCGGAACGGGATGGCGTCAGATGCTGCTTCCAAGTGAGGCTTCATCTGGGCGCGCAGGTCTTGGGGCTGATCGCCAGCGGCGAGATGGTTGTACAGGATCTGTTGCCGCTCTTCGCGGGTGAGGTCGGCGACGTCTACGGTGACCTGCTGCTCGTGTAGTAGGGGGTACGAATACGGCTTTAGCAGAGGTCGGGCCTCGTTGTAGATGTAGCTGCGCGAGGTCAGCACCACTCGGGCGCCGTTCTTGACCGAGCTCATCACGTGCGGCAGGTCGCGTGCCCAGGCGTGGGTGAGGTGTTCCTCGTGGCGGACCGCGCCGAAGGCGTCGTCGAGCCAGAAGAACTGGTCCTTCTCGTGCGGATTCCAGCGTTGTACGAGTTCCTCGGAGGTCCGGGCCTTGATAGCCAAGCAGTCCCAATTATCAGCCGCGCTGATGGCCAGCATCAGCGCGATGACGGACTTGCCGACGGCCGGGTCGCCCAACAGCAGCACAAAGCCGTGGTCACGCAGCGCGCGGGCGGCCTTGCGGTAGGCGCCGGTGACGACGAACGTAGCCACCTGCTCGGGCGCGGACGCCATGAGTACCGAGGCCTGGGCGTAGGCACGCTCGTCGAGGATCTGCGAGAGATCACCGAGCCCGTAGACGCGGGGGACGAACATTCGCAGCCTGCGGTGCGTGGCGATCATGTCGCTCAGCCACTGACCGTCCAGGACTAGCGGATGCGCGACCCCGCATACGCTCAGCCGACGGCGGATCTCCTCCTCGGAGGTGCCGGTGACCCGCGCGTTTGTCAGCAGTACGTACGTTCCGCACACCCCGCGCTTCACCAGGGCGTTGACCTTGTCGAATTCGTCCTCCAGCTCCGACGGGGCGAGCGTGGCGTCGGCCTTCTTGGTGTGCTTGCACTGCAGCACGAACGACCCTGGCGGAACGTCTCTAACGCCACTGAGGTCGGTCGGCGGCTGCCAGGTGCCGTAGAACGCGCCGTCTCGGCCTCCGTCGTTGGAGTCGGCGAATGCCTGCACCGACTGCCCCCATACCTCCCGCAGGACAGCCGCGCACAGGTCCTGGAAGGCCCGCCAGCCCAAGGTGTGCAGGGTAAACCGGGGAGAGCCGGCAGCCACGACTTCGCCTGCGCTGCTCACGCGCCGTCCCCACAGTCGTGTTCATCGGCGTCGTGGTCGGCGAGTGCGGCCATCGCCTCCCACATGGCCTCATCGTCATAATCCGGCACCACCAGGTCAGGTGTCAGGTCGTTGCTGTCAGGGTCCAGGTTTTCGGACTGGGCCATCACCTCGATCAGGAACCGTCGCGCGGCCTTCAGCAGGCCGGAATCATCCAGCCACAGCCCGAACTCCAAGCTGCGGCGGGAGCTCCCCGTGCCGTTGGCGCTGCCTAGCCACAGTCGGTGCGGCGTGAAGCCGGTGACATCTGCCACGCCTCCCAGAGCGTCCTCGTCATGCCACCACAGCTCTCCTAGCAACAGCATCTTGGTGTGGAGTATCGGGACGAGATGGTTTCCGGCCTTGCGATAGCCCAGGGTGCGTAGCGCCGGGAGCCGGACGCGTTCCTGCGGCGAGCCAGGGCCCAGCACTGGTGTCTTGCCGTCCTGGTGGAAGCACAGCTCCTCTAGCTCGGAGAAAGCCCAGGTTGGGAGGCCAGCCGCGTCTTTCACAGCTTCAGCGACCTTCCGCAACCGCTCTGCGTGGTACTTGCCCCGTGGCTGCTTGCTCACGACCACGCACGCGGCGGGGAACTCGGCGATGCGCTGCAGCAGCTCGGCATCGTCCACCCACAAAAAGGCCCCGAGCATCGCAGGCCCCAGGCTTCTCGAACGCCGCTGCTGTTCGAGATCACGCCGGAACTTGTCAATCCCCCCGATGAGACCTGCCAGCACGTTCGTCCCGAACTGGACAGGACGCTTCCCATCCTCTAGGACTGCCTGCACGTCGAACTGCTTGGAAAACGACGGATCCATGTGCCCCCCTGTGCTGCCAGCATTATGACGCGACACCACAGATTGCCGGGTGCTGAGCGGCAGCGGGGGAGCGTGGTGGCCCGTGATCCCTTCAGTCCTCGCCGACCTGACGCGTAGCTGACCGGCGCCAAGACGTCGGCTGCAGGGGTACGGACGCCCTCGACCAGGACCTTCACCGAGACAGGAAGCAATTCTCCACGACGGTGCCGTCCGTGGCGATCCCGGCCGCGAACTCGCCCAGCAGGCGGCGGCGGTGGAGCAGCTTGTGATCGCCGCACAGCCAGTCCGCCCAGATCGTCTTCGGGTACAGCACGGGGGTCGGATGCGTGCAGCTGCGCGGCAACGTCGGGATGATCGGCCGCGAACGCCTCGGCCTCCTTGACGACGTGGTGGAAGACCAGCGTGCGCCGGAAGTTCTCCTCCGAGGACGCCTTGAGCAGCGCGGTCTGGAGCGCGGCGAGCCGGGCCCCGCGGACCTCGTCCGAGCGGCACTCAGCGCCCAGGACCTCCGCGGCTTGGAGCCGGGTGTCGGTGATGTCCACGCACACAGTCTGGTAGAGGGCACAGATCAGGCACGTATCCATGCCGGGACAGGGCGTGAAGACGGTCCTGGTGAACGGTTACCGCGCTGTCCGTGATGGCCAGGGCCGCGCGGGTGTGCATGGCGCAGCGCAGGAGCGGGTCCTCGCTGGGGCGGCGGACCCCTAGGACCTCAAGAGCTTCGATGGGCTGGCCCCAGGCGTTCTCGATCATGGCCGTGGCCTGGTCGAGCATGGTGGTGGGCATGGTGGAACTCCTGTTGGGCGGGAATGGTCGCGGGTGGAGAGCAGCTTGGGGTGGGAGTCAGCGTCCGCGCCGGGGCGTCGGCGAGCTGGCCGGCAGCCGGGCAGAGGTCGCGGGCGCGGGGTGGCCCGTCCGTTTCTGCGCCGCCCCTGTGGAGCGGCTCTGCGCGGCCATCACCCGGAGGTCGGCTGCTGTGCGTGGTGCCCGCGCGGCACGGTGTACGGCCTGGGTGACCGCGGTGCGGCGTACGTCCAGCGGTGTCGGAGCGCGCGAGACCTGAGTCTCAGCGATCGGCGTGGCCGAAGCGACAGGAGTCATCGTGACCAGGTGCTGCATCCGCCGGTCGACTTGGTGGCGTTCACGGACCACCGGGGTCGACTTCGCCATCACAGTGGCGGTTGCGGCGATCAAATGCGATGGGGTGCGGGCCGTGAACGTCGCTTCGGCACGCGTGCCCCAGCCCAGCGGGCCAGCCCACAGCTCGACGGTCGTGCGGTCGGAGCCGTAGCCGCGCCGATCGATAAGGATGCCCGCTTGGTCGTCAGGAGCGATGATCTCGACGGTGCCGAGTTCAGCAGCTCCGTCAAGGTTCCAGCCGGCATCGGTCAGCGGCCGGACGGTGTCCCTCCAGGGGACGGTTGGTCCTGTCAAGAAGCGGCCGGGGGTGTCGGAGGCGATGGCTTCGTCGTAGTCCTGGACCAGTGCGGCGGTGAGGCCGGCGACCATCTCGGCTGGGGTGACGTGGTTGAACGTCGCCGTCCAGCGAGGCGCCGAGAAGGCGTCCTCGGCTGCGCTGATCTTCCACAGTTCGAAGTCGTCGCCGAACCAGCCGATCCGAATCCGTTGGTCGGGAGAGGTCACGAGGAGCTGGCAGGGGCCCTCATCGAGGTACTGATGGGGCCAGTGGGCGACGGGCGCGAAGCCAGCCTCGCCGGTCCCGTTGGAACCAGCCAGATACATGGGGCTGACCAGTACCTCTTGGTACCGGGTCGGGTCATCAGGGGCGTACATGGTCGAGTCTCCGGAAGCGAAGGAGGAGAACGGATCCGCGTGCGCAGCGGCGGGAGACGCCGGAGCGCACACGGATGCCGTAGTGGCGGCGAGCGGCCTCTAGTTCTCACCCCGTCACCGGCCCCGGCCCGGTGCCGACTGAGCGGTCACGGCCGCCGGCACCCGTGGTTCCGGCTGAGGCGCGTGGCTGAACATGACGTTCGACGCGGCGGCGCTCCGTCGTAGGGCCGCCGCGGTCCGGGCGCTGTCGGCTCCCGCCCCCAGCGGAATGCCGACGTGGGTGCGCGTGGCTGCCGCTGTCGGACGCGGGGCTGCTGTTCCACCTCGCCGCGCGAAGGGCTGGCTCCAGTGCTCGACACTCGCGTAGACGGCCCCCAACGCCTGGCCGGCATCGGTGAGTACGTAAGGGTCTCCGTGCCGGGAGCCCGTCCGCGTGACCAGGCCATCGGCCTGAAGCCGGACAAGTCGCTGCCGTGCGAGGCCGTAGTCCAGACCGGCCGCCTCGGCGATGTGAACGAACCGCATCTGGCCGTCAGCCGAGTCGACGGCCTGAATCGCGGCAGTTGAGTGCCGAAGATGCAGGCGGCGCAGCGCGTCCTCGACACGCTCGGCTTCGGCCATCGGTTCCTGTGTCAGGTGGGTGCGGGACCAGTCCGACACCGTGCGGAGGACGGGCGCCAGAGACGTGCCGAGCGCGCTGAGCCGGTACGGCGCGCCCCGCCGGTCGTCATCGCGGATCACCAATCCGTCAGCGTGCATCGTGGCCAGCCGTTTGCCGACGAACTGCTCACTGACGAAGGGGAGCTGCGCAGCAACGTCGCGGACGCGCACGGGGCCGTTCACCTGGGCCAGGGTCATCGCCGTCCAGGTGGTCCACTTGGGCCCGATCCGGGCGAGAGCCTCCTCGACGCGCAGGGCATCGATGGAAGCGGTGGAGAAGGTGGGGGGCAGGCCGGGGGTAGCCATGGTGGGGTCTTTATCGGGATGAGGTCAGCGTGAGCGGGGGGTCGCGAGGGAGGTCCTGGCGACGGGCACGGCGGCCGAGTCGGAGGGCGCGCCTGACGTGGTCCGCGTGGTGGTGCGGCCGAGGGCGGCGGACACCCGGGAGGTCGTCGCGCGACCATCACGCAGGGCGGCTTCCCCCTGCGCAGTGAGCGAGAGGAGCTGGCCGGGCCGGTACACGTTCTCGGTGATGTCCTGATGCAGTAGCCCGTCGGCGACCAGCCGCTGCACGGTCTGCGGGAAGACCGCCGGGTCCTGCCACTGGGCCTTCTCCCGCGAGATGTACGGGTCCTCGCCGATCGCGTTGCGGCGAAAGCGAACACCTCCGGCCGCAACCGCTTCGAGGGCTACCAGCCCGCGCTCCCCGGCGACGGCCCAGTCGTCGTCCCGGCGGGGCCTCGTCTTCTGGCCCTGCCCGTGGCTCTTGTTGCTCGCGTGTTGAGCAGGCTCGGGCGAGGAAAGAAGCCGGCGGTAGGCGGACAGGGACTTGACGAGCTGGCTGTATGCCCGGTCCTGCTGGGCCAGGCCGTCTCCGAGGTCCGGGAGAGCTGTGTGCAGCAGCGCGTACGAGACCTGGGCTTGGCCGACTTCATGCCGACCAGTGCCTTCGAGCAGCCGCTGAGCGCGCTGGACCGCGTTGAGCACGCTCTCGTGTCGCTCGTCCAGCGCCGCTGCGGCTTCGATGACGCGTGTAGCGGCCTGGTGCAGCGGCTCCTCCGGACCATGTGCGAGGGCGTGCACGCTGACATCCCCGACACCGAGCACTTCGACGACGAGATAAGGCCCAGGGTGTGTGTCTGCGTCGTACGGGTTCACTCCGTCGTCTCCATCCGGGCGAGCAGGGAGCGGACCAGAGCGGGCAGGCTCCCGGGATCGTTGTCGAGCCGAGGGCGGTCGCTCACTTCGCTGAGGAGATCGGCGTCATCGAGCAGGCCGCTGGAGATCTCCATGCAGGCGTCGGTGATCCGGGCGGCGGCGAGCAGCGACTGGGAGAGAACCTCGACGTAGTCGTCCGGCGCGAGGCCGGCGGCCTCGGCTGCGTTACGGACCGCCTCCAACTCAAGTGCGTTGAAGGCGAAGTCGAACTCGTCGTCCCGCTCAGTACCACCGGGCGCGGCGACGATCGGGGCGCGTGGCTCCGTGGGTATGCCCACGCGGGTACAGATCTCATCGACCGAGGAGGTCAGCTCGGCGAACGACTCGGTGAGCCACCCCAGCGCGGAGGCGTAGGAGGCCAGAGCGAACAGGCCCGCCGAACCAGCAGCGCGTGGCTCGGTGGCCACGAAACCCTCGAACCGGTCGTTCAGCTCGGTGATCACACGGGGCCCAGCGGCCAGCGGACCCAAGACGGGATGCAGGTAGGAGCGGGCGGCTGCCGTCGGGTACTCGGCGGCAGGGATGCCGCCGACGTTCTGAGCGGCCTCGGTGAGGAGATCCGCCAGCTCTGAACGGGTGAGCGCAGTACGGTCGTTGGTCATCGCTGGGCGACCTTTCGAGAAGCAGTGGCCGAGGGCGGCGCTGGTGACGGGGCAGCCGCGCGGCCCGTTGTCGGCCGTTCGGTGGTGAGCGTCGAGCGAGACCGGGCGGCCTGCACGCGGGCCTCCATGGCGGAGTCCGGGCCGACCCCTTGCTGGGGCTCGGTCCGTAGGTGGGCCGCGCGGTAGACCGCGTAGTCCTTCCGGCTGCCAGCCGCCACGAGGTAGATCTCGCGCTTGTGGGTCGAGGTCGGTGGCGCTTGGCGGAACTGGATGACCAGCCGGTAAGAGACCTCCGGGTCGACGTACACCTTGTGGAAGCCGGCGAGGCGGCCCTTCAACGGCAAGCAGTCGTCGCTTCCGTGGACCAGGTTCTGCAGCTCCAGCAAGGCCAAATCGCGCATCTCAGAGGGGAGTTCCCGCAGGTCGGCAATGGCGTCAGGGTGCGCGGCGAAGGCGAAGCGGGCGCGGCTCACAGCAGCCTCCCCTGGACCGCGCGCTGGACCGGTACCGCCGCTGACGCGCGGGGCGCGTCGAGCCCGGTCTGCGGTGTCGGAGAGGTTCCGGCGGACCGGGAAAGGGCGATTCGGGCGATGCGGGCCCGGACGACAGCACCGTTGTGGTCGCTGTACTCCGGAGGCTCGGGCAGCGGTTCACTGCGCTCGTCCAGCCAGGTCTGGGCGACGCCGACGTCGGGGAAGGCGCCTTCGCGCATCGTGTACGTGCCGGCGCCGTGGTTCCACTCCTCGTAGAAGAGGCGAACCGGTGCCTGGGTGGCCTGGGAGTCGTTGACGAGTGTCCACGCCTCGCTGGGGTTGTCGTCAGAGGTGTAGGTGTCGAGGACCTCGTAGCGGGTGTCCGACGTCTGGATCTGCTGTTCCACCTGGAGGGTGAGGTCGTCGGCGGGCTTGATGTAGTCGCCACCGTGCAGTGCGATCCGTTCGAGCGGGCAGCCGCGTTCTGCCAGCCAGTTCTGTGCGAAGGACGCCGTGGCGTGGTGACTCGTCTCGAACGTGAACGTGGACTGCCGCAGATCCCGAGCGACCGCGATCGCAACGAGCTGTGGCTCGCCGGGTATCCCCCAGGTGACCGATCGGTCGTGGGCGAGGACGAAGCTGTGCGAACCGTTGGGTGTGGTGTGGTGCTGGGACAGCACCGTCAGGTCGCCAGCCCAGAGAGCCTCCATCGCTTCCTCGGAGTCGTCGTTGACCGGCGATAGATCGGCGAGGCTGAAGTCGAGAATGTCGTTCACGCCGCCACCCCCGCCTGCTCGGGCGCCGGGGTGGCCAGCACACGGTGATTGGGGCGAGTTGCGCTGGTCGTGCAGGCTGCGAACGGTCCGTCGGGCGCACGCAGGTGCGCCAGGGTCTGGTCCAGGTGGTCGCGGTGCCAGGTCGAGGGGCCGGACAGGCCGGCCTCCGTGTCGGTGAACTGCTGCCAGGCGAGCCAGAGTGCGTGGAGCCGGGCGACAGCCTCGGGGTGTTCGTGCCAGTGCGCGCACCAGGGACGGCTCGTGCTGATCTCCCGGCCGTACACCGGCAGGAAGAGGTAGTTCACCCAGTCGCTGAGAGCAGCGAGTTCGACGGCGTACTCCTTGCCGCCCAGGGCGAGGATGAACACCGAGGCGGGGCCGTCGGGCTTCTTCCCGTCAGCCGCCTCGGCTTCCGGAGCGCCGTCCGGCGGCTGGATGGCGCCGGGGTCGGGCTCGGAGCCGAGGCGGTCGAGGATGACGCCGTGCTGCCTGACCTCGGCCATGGTCTTGGCGAGGGTGCTGGCGAGGTCGTCGAGGTCTGCGTCGGGGACGCGGTACGGCTCGGGGCCGGGGGAGGTCGGGCTGGTGTCGGCCATGGGGGTGTGCTCCATCTGTGAGACGGCGACATGCCCGAGAGGATCCGGAGAATCAGCGGTTTGGTCCGGCCGGAAGAACGCGGTAGTGGAGCGCTATCGGTCGGCGCAGCGGGGACAGCGGAGGAAGGGTGGTGCCAGCAACTGCAAGGCACGCTCAGCCTGTTGTGGGACGACGCCGTTGCCGAGCGCGGTGAGCTGCGCTGGACGGCCGAGCCCCGGAGTCGCGGTGACCCAGCCGGCGTCGAGGCCCTGCATCCACTCCACGAAGTCCGCGCGGAGCCGACCGGCCGCGTCCGTGGGAGCCGGGGCCGGGCGGGTGAGGCTCTCCCATCGGGTGATGGCGGATCCGTACGCTCCCCATCGCCGGTCCGCGCCCCCGCCTCCGGCGTCTCCTCCGCCCAGAGAGGCAGGACCACCGCCGACAAGGGAGGCCGCCATCCCTTCCCGGGGCGGCGGCCCGGGGTGCCCGTGTCGCTGGCCCTCGGCGTCGGCAACAGAGACGCAGCCGCACTGGGCAGGGTCATGTCGCCATTGCCGTGCCGCTGGTTCGGCGAACCCTTGATCCCGTGAAGTTCGTGGGTTCAAGATTTCTGAGGGTTCTTCGGCGAGAACCCTGGGCTGTTACCGCGGGCTGCGAGGGGGTCGGTCCTTGGGTTCGGCTTCGTGGTTGGCGGGGGTGAGTGTCCTGTGTAGGTGGCCCTGGCACAGGACAACTTCACCTTTCACCTGACGCTGCACATTCCAGTTGGATCTTGCATACGGCTGCGGTCTCGTACGGCGAGACGGCCGGCAGCCTGGGCATGACCGCTGAAGATGGGGTGCCGGTAAGAACCGTGTCACCAGCCGCTGAGCGAAGGAGAGCAGTGTTCGTGATCCTCAAGCAGGCTCCCGCCGAACGTGCGAGCACGCATCGGTGGTCGCCCATCTCTGGCGGATCTCCGGGAATGGACTGTACGGATGCTGCTGCTACGGCATCCTGATCAACTATGTCGACTCCTGAACCGCTTACGGCCGACGATGAGACGGACAAGAGGCCGTTGTGGAAGCGCTACCAGCACCTATCTAGCCTGATTGCTGGCGCAGTGCTGGCGGGGCTTCTGTACGGCCTGATGCAGATGCGTAAAGACTTCAGTGCGGAGAAAGCGACGGTCCCGGATCGCGCCGCGCAGTGGATCCTGGATCAGGCTGGCTGGATCCTCCTTGCAGCGGTAGTCGTGCTAGCCCTGCGGGCCTGGATGGACGACTCGTACAGCGACAGCCCCGTCATCGAGGAAGGCCGCGAAAGGGTCCGCGTAGCCCAACGCAATCTGGAAAACGTGCTTGAAGGTGAGGACAGGGCGCTCGCCCTGGGGCGGCTGTGGCACCTCACCCACGAGCGCCTGAGCCTTTACCACGACATCGCTACCGGCCAGGCCCGCAAGTCCTTCATGAGCGCGCAACGCGCCATGACCGCCGGCTTTGTACTCCTCGTGGTCTTTGTCGTTGCTGCAGCCCTCGCAGACAGCGTGGCAGTGGCAGCGGTCGCTGGTGGCCTGGGCGCAGTGGCTGCCGCCCTCGCAGCCTTCGTGAGTAAGACCTTCGTGAAGAGCCAGGAGACCGCTGCCGAGCACCTGCGGGCCTACTTCAACCAGCCTCTGGAGTTCTCCCGCTACCTGGCCGCCGAACGCCTTCTGAACGATCCCAGGCTGTCCGATGAGAAGAGGGCCGAAGTCATCGGAACAATCGCTGAAATCATCGCCAACGGTCCGCAAGGTCCGCTGGCGGAAGCTGGCGCCGACTTCCTCGGGAAGTTTCCGCAGCTTCTTGAGGGCGACCAGAAGTAGACCAACTGCCCCGACCTGTCAGGTCCGAGGACTGATCACTGTAGTTTGCGTCTGGTGACACAGTTCTTACGGCACCCCAAGATGCAAGGTAGGTCTGTGTAGCTGTGGCGGCGATCGTGCAGCCGTACTCTTCATCCCGCTGATCACGGCTGTTGACGGATGCAGCCCTCAGCCGCATCGGCAGTAAGGAGTCGGCGGGCGAGGGTTGCGTACTTCACGGCGGTCGTCTCGGAGAGGTTGAAGATCGCGGTCAGGTGCAGGGGGTCGGCTCCGGTTGCGAGGGCCTCACCCAGGACACGGTCGGCGCGAACCCGGTCCAGGCTGACGCCGTGCAGCGTGAGCTGCCGCTTGAGGAAGTAGGCGCTGACCGGGTCGGTGCCGTTGGCGGTCTGTCGGGAGACCAGAACGTGCCGGTTGAGGGTGCGGGGCCAGCGGGTTTGCCGCTCGGCGAGCCAGGCCCGGAGTGCGACGCGGGTGAGGTCGCCCATCGGCTGGAGGTTGCCGTCGATGGTGATGCGGTCCTGGTGGAAGTCCAGGTCGTCCAGCAGCAGAGCCCGGATCGCCTCGCCTCGGGCGGCGTGGACGGCGGCCAGGGCGACGGCCAAGCGGGCGGGCGGCGCCTGGGCGGTCGTCTGGATGTGACTGATCTCGTCGTCGCTCATCGGCATGACCGGGCCCGGCGGGCGGCGGCCGACACGGATGCCCCGCAAGGGGTTGGTGAAGATCCGCCTGTTCCTCTTGGCGTAGCGGAAGAGGGGCCGCAGGGACGCGAGGGCTGCGGTGTACTGGCTGCCGCGGAGGTCGGCGATCGCGTCGGTGACGTCCTGGCGGGTGATCTCCCGCAGTTGGGTCCGGTGCTCGGCCCATTTCTCCACGACGGGGCGGACGGAGCCGAAGTAAGAGTGCAGGGTGCCCAGGGCCCGGGGCCGGGTGCGGGCGTCGCCGTCCAGAAGCCACAGCAGCCAACCCCGCACGTCCGCAGCGAAGCCGTCGGGTAGTTCGGCGGTGCGGCGCTCGATCCACTTCAGGGCGG
Organism: Streptomyces polyrhachis; assembly: GCF_042663125.1. Taxonomy (NCBI): domain Bacteria; kingdom Bacillati; phylum Actinomycetota; class Actinomycetes; order Kitasatosporales; family Streptomycetaceae; genus Streptomyces; species Streptomyces polyrhachis. Next base: position 135,759 of record NZ_JBHSZO010000009.1, read on the forward strand.
CCGATGTCCGGTCCTCGTCCAGCAGGTCCAGAGCGGCGAGGATCTCGGCGGTGCGGCGCATCGGCAGGTTCGTCCCAGCGAGTTCCTGGCGCAGTGCGGTGTGGCTGATGTGCCCGCCCGTCTGGCAGGCCGGTCAGGAGGCGACCCAGGGCCTTGTGGACCTGGCGATGCAGGTAGACCGTCCAGCCCCGCTCTTCGCCGAGCCTGATGGCGTACTTCCGGGCAGTGCCCAGCGCCCCCTCTCCTGTGGGCCTGGGGATCTTCAACTCGGTCGGGCGTTGCTGGGACCGAGACCTCCCGGGGTGGCGCTGCCGGTAGGCCCGGCTCCTGCACGCTCCCGAACAGTAGACGCGCTGACGTCTGGGCCCGGGGCAGACCGGGACCGGCTCCGCGCAGACCGGGCAGGTCATCGCGGCGGCAGGGATCGGGCGCCGCGCGAGCGCGGGATGACCGCCGGGGACGGCGCCGAGTGTCCGGCGGTCTTGCCGGCCGGCGTCTCGGTCGCCGTGCTGCGGATGACGTTCTCCGGCTCGGGCGTCATGATCTCGGTGATCTCGCAGCCCAGGGCCACGCAGATGACTTCGAGGTCGGACAGTTTGATGCTGGCCGGGGTGCTCGACCACAAGCCGGACATCTTTCCCGCGCTGATCACCAGGCCGTGGTCGGCGAGGAGGCGCTGGAGCTCGCTCGCCTTCCAGATCCCGCGGTGGGCCGCGGCCAGTCGCAGGTTCCACTTCATCGGGTTAGTCCCTTCCACCGGGACTCGGCGCGCTGGTGGGCGGCCGTCCAGGCGTCTTCGATGTGCGTGCGGTGCACGTGTGATGTAGCGCATCGTCGTGGCGATCCAGGTGTGCCCCAACAACTCCTGGACAGCGATCAGATCCATCCCGGACAGGTAGAGCTGGGAGGCACAAAAGTGCCGCAGGACGTGCGGAGTGAGCTTCCCGGCCCAGGCCGGAAGATGGCGGGCGGTCGCCTCTGCCAGCGCGGTGCGGAACACCTCGGCGCCCGCGCGGCCGGAACCCGTGCGCCGCTCGGACGGGAACAGCGCCGCCCCTGGAATCATGGGGTCGGCACCGAACTGGCCCCAGACGTCCTCGACGTACCAACGTAGGCTGCGGTCCGCGCTGTTGATCAGTGGCACCATCCGCTGCTTCGGGCCAGAACGGTGTGAGCCCTTGCCGAAGCGCACGTTCAGTTTCCCGAACCGCCCCAGGTCCCAGCGGACGTCGTCCAGGTCGAGCATCCGGGCCTCGTTGATCCGCAGCCCGACATCGGCGGACAGGCGGGCAACGGTGTAGTTGCGGGCGACGGGAGCGAACTTGCGGCAGGTCGCGAGATCGTCGCGCCACCCGGTGAAGAGCTGCTCGATCTCATCGCCGCTGGGCGGAATCCGCAGCTGCGGCGTGACGGTCGCCCGCGGGCGGTTCATCTCGTCGAGCGGGCACTCCACCAGCCGCCCCGTCAGCTGATGGAGTGCCGCGCGGTGCCGCATCTCCAGGAAGTCGAAGAAGACACTGATGGCTCCGGCCCGGCCCGCCCGGAGCGAGGGGGACGCGGCACGGATCACCTTGCCGAAATACGCGTCGACGTCCGGAGGCTCCATCTCCCACAGCGGCCGGCCGAACCAGTCGCGCACCTTCTCCAGGTGTCCGATGTCACCCTGGACCGTCCCGTCGGTCAGACCGGCTGACGCACGAGCCAGGACGAAGCCCGCCAACACGTTGGTCTCGAAGTCCTCCAGCTCCTCCGGTGTTGGCACACCGCGCGCCTGCCGGAGGTCTTGGACAACAGCTAGGGCCAACCTGTGCCTCCCCCACTTCAGCGCCGCCGAACGGCGACACGAGGGAATGAAACAGCTTCAAGAATCCCGAAGGACCCTCATCCGGCCCACCTCCACACGATCGGGTGAGGAACACCCTGGCCAGCCCCTGGAGCAACACCTCCGGGAGGAGCACCCTGGGAACGAACATCAGGCTTGTTGCACACCGACGCCTTCGGGGTCGGCAGCAGCAGCCACTCGACCTCGTCGGCCAGGTTCGGACCGTGGCCCCCGCTCTTCCGCTTCGATGGATGCTGGCTGTCGCCGTTCTTCCCGATGTTGCTGGTCGGCGTCTTCAGCAGGGTGCCCGGCGGGCCATGCGGCGAGGAAGGTCCGCTCGCGGCGGTGCGGGGCCCCGACGTCGGAGGCACGAAGCACGAGCCACTTCGCGTCGTACCCGAGGTCGGCCAGGGATCCGAGTACGGCACCGAGTGCCCGCAGAGCAGGCTGACCTGCGGTGTCTCCCAGACACCACGGGCAGGGTTCCACGTCGCCAGGGGAACCGGCGGGGGAGGTGAGGAGGCCACGCACATTCTCGATCACAACCAGGCAGGGTCGGAGGGCTGCGACCGCACGGGCGACGTGCAGCCAGAGCCCGGAGCGGGTCTGGGCGTTGAGTCCGGCCCGGCGGCCGGCGACCGAGACGTCTTTGACAGGGGAAGCCAGCCGTCAGGACGCACACCCGGGGGACGGTGGACCAGTTGACGGCGGTGATATCGCCCAGGTTCGGGACGCCGGGCCAGTGGCGGGCCAGGATGCGTGAGGCGTTCGGGTCGACCTCGGCATGCCAGGCGAGCGTGCCGCCGAGCGCGGACTGCACACCCAGGTCGAGGCCGCCGTACCCCGAGCAGAGAGACCCGATCAACGGGGTGGCGAGGCTCGGGGCCGTGACGCGTAGGTCCGGCGCGGCTGCGGAGATGGGGTAGATCAAGGCGGGTTCCAGGGGCAGAAGAGGCTGGTGGGGAGGGGGCCTCACGGGTGGCCGCGCGAGGGTGGTCGGGCTGCTGACAGCGTGGGGAGACGGCTGGCCGGGGCTGGGGGTGACGCGCCTGGGCGGGGTGTGCTGCGGGCGCGGGCGGCCTTCACTCGGTCGGGCGGCGGCTCGGCCGCCGACGGAGCGGATGCCGTGGTCTTCGGAGCCGGACTGCTGTTCGCGGTGGCCCAACGGGCACGTACCTCGTCGAGCGGACCGAGTTCGTGCAGGGCGTGGTTGATCAGTCGGCCGGGCCCCAGAACCTCGTCCTGGGCCAGGGTCCGGATGGCTCGCGCGGAGGCGGCGGCGGTGCGGGTGACGGAGGAGCGCATCACCCGCTGTCCGAACCAGTCGGCGCTGCCGGGGACCATGCCTTCGCAGACGCCGGTCAGCTGCTCGCTCGACACTGTGCCGTCGGCCAGCAGGCCGCGTCGCTGGGCCTCCCAGAGCAGGGTGATCCGGTCGATGGGTTCGCCTCGGTGGTGCAGCGCGCCCAGGCACCGGTAGAGCTGCCCGTGGGTCGGGTCGGCGAAGTCTCCCGGCCGCAGCCAGGCCACCACCTCGCCCATGGCCCCCGGCTGTTCGGCGAGGACGGCCAGGAGGAACCGCTCGTCCTCGGCGACCTGGCCGCTTTGCGCCGGAGGCGGGATGTCCGTGGCGGCAGAGGGCCCAGCGGTGGGTGGGACCGGTCGAGGGTCGGTTCCCCAGCGTCGTGCAAGGTCGGTGAGTACGCCGGTCAGGACGTCCGCCGTGCGCAAGGCTCCCTCGACCTCGCCCTGGACGGCGTCGGCCCGAGCCGCCTGGTGGAGACGGATCGCGTGCTGGGCGACGGTGCGGTGAATCGCCCCCTCCAGCACCATGCGTCCGTACACCGGGGCGTGCTCTGTTCGGGGACACGCCTAGATCAGGGTGTGGGCGTACGCCGCGGTCAGCCCGCGCACGTGCTGTCCGGCCTCCTCGACCGCGTCGGTCACCCACGACAGCGGCAACGGACCATCGGCCGAGAGCGCGGGATGCCCGTCGTTGCGCAGCTTGCGGAGAGCGTCGAACAGCGCCTGGTGGACCGGCCGATAGAAGTGGTCCGCAGCGAGCCACTCCAGGTGCGTGAGCTGCTCGGGGTCGAGGAGTGCGGCACCGAGCACCGCCTGCTCGGCGCTCATCAGCGGGTTCACCGCCGGCCTCCGGGATCAACGCAGGGCGCCTCGTCTTGCCGGATGAGGAGGTTGGCGACTGCCTGGTCGGCAGCGGCCATCGACAGCGCGAAGTCGTCCAGGACGGCGGTGAAGGCGGGATCGGAGGCGGGAACCGAGCCTGCCCCGCCGTCAAGCCACCACCGGCCACCGCGCAGGACGACCGGAGCGTGGGCCAACCGCCCCTGCTGTGGTGTGGGCGCGCTCATGCCGACAGTCCAAGATCGTCCTGGCCGATGCTCTTCGCGAGGGCACGCTCGGTGATGGCCTTCGTGGCGCGAGCGGAAGCCGGGCCGACCACCTTGGCGGAGGGCTCCTTGTACCAGGGCTTGAGGTTGAGCATGGCGACCCGGATGCCGGTGGCCAGCAGCAGAACCTTGCCCTTGGGCAGGGCGCGGATGGCGTCCGGCGGAAGGATCCGTTCCGTGCGCATGCTCACCGAGGTGGACTTGCCGCCCTCGCTGGTCGACACCGAGGTGGTCTGGACGTCGCGATCGCCGACCTGACGGCTGAGCCGGTCGGCGAAGTCCGCGTCGTCGATGCCAGATCCGATGATCTTGATGGTGGCGGCGGAGTACAGGGCGTCCATACCGGCCTCGCCCCAGCACCGCTGGCCCTGACGGTAGGACTGCAGGATCGTCATCGGGATGACGCCTCGGCTGCCCAGGTGGCTGTAGAGATCAGGGAGGTCCGAGATGCGGCAGACGTTCGCTGCCTCGTCGAGGACGCACAGGGCGGGCGGGTCGAGTCGCCCGCCGGAGCGCTCGGCCACGATCACGGCCGCGCGCATCACGGCGTCGGCCGCTGCAGCGATGATCGCGGACGCGCTGCCGCCGCCGTCCTTGCTCAGCAGGTACAAGGTGTCGCGGGACGTGGCGAAGGCGAACGGCTGGAACTCGGGAAGGTCGTCGTTGGGGGTGACCCAGGCGGCGACGTCCGGGTCGAGCAGGCAGCTCGCGTACTGCCTCGCCGTCTCGTAGATGCCGTCGCGCGTTTCGGTCGCGCCGGAGACGGTGCCCTGGAGCTGGGCGGCGACCGCATGGTGGCCGGCGTCGGTGAGCAGGTCCACCGGGGTGCGGTCGGCCGGCATCGCGAGCCAGGCCAGGACGTCGGTGATCGGCCGCCGGTGGGACGCGGCGGCGAGGAAGAGGGCACCGAGGGTGTTGCTCGCGGCGGTGGACCAGAAGTCGGAGCCGCTGGACTCGTCCACGCTCGCGGTCACGAAGTGCCCCGCCAACCTCTTCGCCCCGGCGAGATCGCGGGCGTCAGCGAGGATGTCCCACCACATCTCGCGCGGGTGGTGGGCGATCTGCTGCGGATCGAGGGTCCAGATCGTGCCGACCTCGGCACGGGCGTCCACCGTGGTGGTGAAGGCGTCGTTCGCGGCTTTGTTACTGGTGAGCAGGACCGGGCCCGGTGCCGAGAGGATCGCGGGGATCGCCAGCCCGGACGTCTTGCCGGAACGCGGGGCCATGATCGCGACGATCACGTCCTCCCAGGACGCGCGGACCTCCGCACGACCGGGATCGAGGGTGCCGAGCAGGATGCCGCGGTCAGCGGGCAGGACCTCTTTTACTCTCCCGGCCGCCCAGGCTCGGGCGCAGGCTCTTCGCCTTGGCGACGATCTCCTTGTCCAGCAGCGGCGCCAGGTCCGCCTTCCGGGCGAGGCCGGACTTGGACCCGGCACGCCACCGCATCCACAGCACGGCAGCGGTGACGACCAGGGCAACGGTGAACAGGGCGGGGACGACGCGGGCGCCAACCATCAGCATGCTGGTGCTCAGGGCTGGCCACAGCACCTCCGGGTGCAGCAGCGCGTCCGTTATGCGGAAGGGGGCCCATGTCCCGCTCCCGACGAAGGTGTTGGTGAGATTTCCGGTCAGCCAGGTCAGGGAGCCGAAGGCCATGGCGGCGCCGAGGATGCCGAACAGGAGGTAGAGGAGCGCGTCTGACCCGGTGGTGGTCGAGGGCGCGCTGGTGCGCGGGGAAGGCACGGCGGTTCCTTGGGTGTGCGAGCGGGCAGGGGCGGGGCGCGCTCGGCTCTCGTGCAGATCATGGGGGTACTCCTAGACGTCTGAGGCGGAACGTTTCAGCGGGGTCGGCCGGCAGAACGAGGCGCGGGCGGAGGTGCTGCGGTGGCCGGCGGACTGCCGGTCGACGGCGATGTTCCGGCGCGCGGCGAGGAGGCGCGGGCCGCCCGCTGCCGGTCTGAATCGACGTTCTGGGCAGCGGACGGCACAGGAGCAGCCTCGGCACCGAGGACGTCGTCCAGCAACTCCCGGCTGCGCAAGACGTTGACCATCTGGTGGTGCCGGGGGTCCGTGCGCTCTGCGGGACAGGCAGCGAGACCGTCCTCGGCGACTTCCAACTGCTCACGGACGTCCTGGAGCATCCCGTACGCAGCTGCCAGTCGGGTCCACGTCTCGAAAGTCGGATTGTGATGCGGGTCGTCGAAGTCGAGACGGGCGCGAGTCCAGTCGGCGGCAGAGGCGACGAGTTCGGTCAGCTCGGGCAGAGCCCCGACCAGTGCGCCGTTGACCTCCTCGATGATGCCCGCCACCTCATCGGGCGAGGCGTCCTCGTGGAGGCGAGAAATCATCCCGCGAACCGAGTACGGATCGGCGGAAGCGCTGGGCAGGTGCCTGACCTGCAGCGGCTTGTCGGAGCCCGGTGCCACGCTGCGGTGGGCGAGCCGGATGTTGTGCTGCATAGCCGCACCGACGGCCTCGCCGATGCTGGAGTAGTACTCGGGCACGTTTGCCTCTTCGGGTGAGTGGTCCTTGACGGGTGAGTCGAGCGGAGGCGCGCGACGTACTGGAGGCCGACGGCGGAGAGGGCGGCCGGGGTCAGCGTCGGGGGGTTGAGGCGCGCGGTGGGTGACCCGTCGCAGAGCAAGGCGCCGTCTGGGAACTGGACGCCGAGGAGACCTTGGCCTGGTTCGCAGCAGGAGAAGTGGCGAGAGCGGCACCACGGTGATCACGGACGGTCCGTGCTGGGGAGTAGCTCGTCGAAGCGTCGCCGACGCGGCGTAGCTCGGCCTCGGAGTCGACGAGTTCGGACTGGGCCGAGCTGACGAACTCCGAGGCGAAGCCGAACCGGTCCGCGAGCGCATACGCGTCGTCGTCCAGGTCGTTGACCTGTTCTCCCGCTGCTTCCAGCGCCTCCCGGACACGCTCCAGCGCACCGTGCTCGGGGTGAAGGAGGTGGTCGACTGCCCGCTGAAGGCTGGCTCCGTCTTCGGCCGCACGGATCTGGTCCGTGATGCTGAGGAGTTCAGCTCCGGCGGCGTAGGGCCCCAGCGCATGCACCGGAGGGCTCATCCGGGCCGTGTCGAGGGACGGTGGAAGGGTGACGTCATAGCGAGCGGCCCGAAGCATCTCGGCCGCATGGCTGGCGACGGCGACCTGGTCGGCGAGCGGAGTGGTGGTGGGCAGGCGATGGCGTCGGCCGTGCCAGTCGTCGATCTGCTTGAAACCGGCGTGACGGAGGAGCTGCGCGGAGAGGTCATCAGTAGCGCCCTTGGCAACGACGCTGCCGCTGAACTCGGACGTGATGGTGATCGAGGTAGGCACGGAAGTCTCCGGGGCAGAGGGAGCGAAGGACCCGTTGGAGGTGGGCCAGTGGGCAGAGCGTCCGGCAAATCCGGGGTTTGGTCCGGCCGAGAATCGCTGGTAGAGGCCGCACGGCGGCGGTCAGCCGGGCGCCCCGCCGCAGCAGGGCACCCGGTCGTTCAGAAGAAGGGATTCTCTGTCGGCCGGTCGGCCCCGGTGGCGGCCATGAGCAGTTCGGCGAGGTCCTCGGGCTCGGACGACCTCTGGTCTATCCACCACCCGGCACGGGTCACCGTACGAGCGTTCTCCTCGATCTCCGCCCACTCCGCTTCGCTGGTCGTGCCTTCGGTGACCAGCGCGGTGTAGGCGTTGGTCAGGATCTGGTGACGACAGCGCACGCCCCAGGGAACGGCCCGCTCGGTCCCCTCCAGGGGAGGCATCCGGTACTGCTCGGACCAGGCTTCGGACGCCGTCTGCTCCTCGGCGCGCTTCGCCTTGAGCCAGGCGGCCTTGTCCTGCTCGTCGCCCTCGTTCGAGGCGCGCCAGCAGTCCGTGCACTCCTGCCTGGCGAGCCACTCGGCGAAGCCGGCGCGGCGGTCGGCCGGTCGGTCGGACAAGTCGCGGTCGGCATGGTGACCGCAGGGGTGGTCGATGGGCCAGATCGTCTTCACGGCCATGGAAGGACCTCCTTGAGGAGTTGGATCAGCGGTCGCGGGAGTACGCGACGCGGGGGTCAACCGGCCGGACCGCCGGTGTGGTGACGGCGGCGGGGACCGGCGCCCTGCCCGGGATACCGGCACGGGCCGGGCTGGCGGCGAGCGCGGCGGCGCTCAACGGAGACGCGCGGGCGGGACCACGACCGCGCTCACGGCCGGCGGTCGGCGTGGCAGCAGGGCGGGGCCGAGCCGTCACCTCTTGAGCGAGGCGGGGCTGCACTGCGACCTGGAGCCCCGAACGGTGCAGGGCCACCGTGGCGGCGGCGACTTTCCCCAGCGCCTCGACGCGATCGGTGGTCGCGGGGAGCGTGTAGATGTCCAGGCTCGAGTTGTGCCGCCAGCCGTCCTCCACCAGCGCCAGCCCGCTGAGGCCGGAGACACGGTCGTCGAAGGCGGCGACGATGCCGAGGTGCGGGTGATCGGCGAAGGCGACGTCTGGTTCACCGAGCGGGCCGCGGTCGCGTACCTGTGCCGTGCCGGGCGCCGGTGCAGGGTCAAGTGCGACGTCCACATCGACCTGGTAGCCGGCCTTGCGCAGTAGCTCGATGGCCCGGCTCGTACGGCCGTGTCCGTCACGGTTCTGGTCGGCCAGTGCGTACAACGTCGGCTGGTCTGGGACGGGATGGAAGTCGAATCCCCTGAGCATCCAGGTGCTGGCCGCGAGGTTCTTTGGGTTCGCGGCGACGATGCCGTGGACGGGGTGGTGGCCGAAGGCCAGGTCGGGCAGCACGTCGTAGTGGCTGGGCATGGCAGATCCATCCGAGGCGGGTGCGGTTACAGGTGCGGGCGACGGGCGGATCAGTTCTGAGGGTGCGGTGCACGGAGGACTCCTGGATCGCGGTCGGTCAGAGCCGGGGAGCTGATGAGGAACTGGCCGGTGGCGGCGCGGTCCGCGCGGAAGACTCCGGCGGCGGACCGGTCGGGAGCACGCGCTGGCCGACCGACGGCGAAGAGGCGAGAGCGACCGTCGCCCGGGATGGAGCGGAGTCGGGCGGGAGCACGGTGGCGGCGCGCGCCTCGCCGGAACGTTCCTGCTCCTGGCGTGTCGGTACGCCAAGCTGGTCCAGGCGGGCGTCGACAGCGAAGAGGAGATCCGGCACGCTGCCGCCGTGACGCGCATGCGGACCGTCCGGCTCGGAGTCGTAGATCACCTCGTAGACGGCGGGCTCGGCGGACCGGTGGCGGGTGACCATCCAGCTTTCCGGGGTCTCGGGGTGCTCGGAGGGTGGCTCCTGCGGGGGCGAGATGATCAGCGAACTGCCGTCGGGAAGCTCGGCGTGGACGATGTAGTCGCTGAGGCCGTACTCGACGGTGCCCTCCAGGCCGCGCTGCCCGAGCGCGGAGCAGAGGGCGGCTTGAAGGTGACGCGGATTGGATGCGGCGGTCGGGGGCGGGGTTTCGTGGTGCATGGAGTTCTCCGTTGCGAACGTCCCGCCGTACGGCGGGAGCCGACGGGGCGTGGAGCTTGAAGGAGCGCGGTGGTCCATGAGGATCTGGTGATCGGGCAGTTTGGCGCTGCCGTGACTGCGTGCTAGGGATCACCGCGAGCGACCGGGAGCCGGCGGTTGCGATGCCGGCGGGACCTGGGGCGAAGCAGGTGATACGGCAGGGGTGTTGTGCGTCGAGCGGGTCAGGGCGACGCGAGCCCGCTCGGTCTGCGCTGGCCGTTCGGTGTCCGCTCGGTGCGCGAGGTATTCGCCGACGCGCACCAACGCCGGTCCCTTGGAGCCGAGTTCGTGTGAGTAGTGCCAGCCTTCGGTGTTGCGGTGCTCCTCGGCACGCTCCTGGTAGAGGTGGAGCACGCTCGGCTGCGAACCGTCCATAAGCGCCATGACGCCGTCCCATTCGTGCCGCAGTTCCTCCGCCCGGATCAGGATGTTGTCGATCCCGCGTATCCGACGGAGGTCGTCACTGATCGGCCCCTCGACGTAGTCGGGGCCGGCGGCGGCGCGGACCCCGGCCAGCACCTCGGGTCCGTGGTCGAGGAACACCTCGGCGTGCTTCCACGCTTCGGCGTCCCGCTTGACCTTCCCGTCCCCGTAGACCTTGTCGTTCAGCGGCCAGCCGTCCGCGTCGCAGAGGGAGTCCGAAACCGCGTCCCAGGCGTCGCACGCCTCGTTGATCCCGGCGGCGGCCGAGGCGAGTGCCGGGAGGTGCCGTCGCCACGCCAAAGGGTCTGTGGCCTGCGACGGCTGCTTGTCACCGGAGGAAGGAGTGGAAGAAGCAGACATGATCGATTCCCGTTGCTGTGCTGGTCGTTGGGCTAGGCGGCCATGCGGGCGTCTGTGTCGAACAGCTCCCGCTCGGCCGGGTGGAGGATGTGCTGGGTGATGAACGAGCGGCCGGCGACCTTCCACAGACCTCGGCCCTTGGTCAGGGCGGACACCGCCTGGGTCTCGACGCCGGTCAGGCCGAGCAGAGATGCAGCGGCGGCGAGCTGGTCGGGCTCTTGGCGGTAGATGATGCGCGTGCTGCAGTCCGCGAGGAGCCCCTCGGCAAGGACTCGGCCGCGTGAACCGGCGTCGCCCGCCGAGAGCAAGTCGCTGAGCCGGTGGATCACCATGAGGTTCGCGATGCCCAGCCCTCGGGAGAGCTTCCACTGGCTCTGCATCCGCTCCAGCAGCCCGACGTGCCGCATCAGCCGCCACGCCTCGTCGTAGATCACCCAGCGTCGACCGCCATCGGGATCACTGAGGGCTGACTCCATCCACGCGCTCGCGCACGTCATCGCGAGCACCAGTGCCGTGTCGTCACCGGAGCCGCCGAGACGGGAGAGGTCGATGGACAGCATCGGTGTGGTCGGGTCGAACGACACGGTGCTCGGCGCGTCGAACATGCCGCTCAAGTCGCCGTGCACGAGACGTCGCAGGGCGTGGGCGAGGTCCTGGGCGGCTGAACCGAGGTGCCCCGCCTGGTGGCCGAGGGCGTGGTCGAGGCGTTCGGGGGAGCCGAGTACGTGCGCGATCTCGCCGAGCAGCGGCACCGTGCCCCGGGCGGCGGCGTCAGCGACGACCAGATCCAGGGCCAGGTCGAGGGCGGTGTGCTCCATCGGCAGCAGGTCGCGCTTCAGCACGGTGCGGGCGAGGCTGGCTAGCAGCAGCAGACGGCGCTTGCGAACCTCCGTGAACCAGTCCTCCTCGCTCACGGAGGCGGGGCGGGCCGGGGCGTCCAGCGGGTTCAACCGTCCAGGGAGCCCCGGGCCCAGGGCGATGCTGTATCCGCCGAGGGCCTGCGAGACACCGGTCCACTCTCCCTTGGGATCGCAGGGGATGTAGATCCGGTAGCCGTGGGCGATCGACCGGGTGGCGATCGACTTCGCCAGCGCCGACTTGCCCATGCCGATGATCCCGGCCAGGACCGCGTTGGGGTTGGTGAAGCCCTCCACCCTGCCGCTGTTGTAGAGCGAGAACGGGTCGAAGCAGAAGGCCGCCTCCGCGTGCACATCGCGGCCGATGAACACTCCTTCGGCGCCCAGGCCGCCCTCGGCCACGAACGGGTAGGCGCCGCTGGCTGTGGCGGTGGTCATCCGGTGGGCGGGCAGGGCGAGCTTGCCGCCGCGGGCGGAGGCCGGACCGGGGCGACCGGCGGGCGGGTAGGTGGGCCGCAGATCCGGGTCGAGGGTCTGCTCGGCGCGGTGCTTGGGCGGGTTTCCGGCGAGGCGTGCCTGGCGGCGGGCTTCGGTGAAACCGGCTCGGGCGGCTCGCTGTTCGGCGCGGGTCGTCTTACGGGGCACGAACAGGGGGGAGGCGCTGGCGCGGGTACGGGGCATGAGCGTTTCTCCAGGTGAGGGGTGGGTCAGCGGCGGACGAGGCCGGTGAACGGGGCGTGCAGGTCGGCCGGGGTGGTGCGCCGCCGGACGAGATGAGCGGTGCGCTGGTGGCGCTGGCAGATGGTCAGGCCCGGCGCTCCCTCCGGAAGGCCGGCCTGGCACGCCTCCGGTGCGGGGATCTCGCCAGAGTCCGGCCGGGGCGCCGCGTGGTAGGCGGCGTGGAGGTGCTCGGCGGCCTGCCAGATGCGGGTGCGGGCGGTACGGAGCTGGTCGCCCTCGACCGCGACGAGCTGCCCGGTGCGACCGGTGTGGGCGTCGAGCAGCCCGTAAAGCGCGACGAGGTGGGCGTGCAGGGCGTCCAGCTCGGCCCGGGTGGTGACCAGCGGGCCGCCCGGGATGTTGAGCGCCCGGTGGAAGTCGAGCGCGGCGGTGGCGAAGGGCACGAAGTCCTGCGCGGTAGGGCTGGCGGTGCGGGACATGAGGGTGCTCTTTCGAAGGGAGGGGTCAGGCAGCGAGCGCGAGCGGCAGCGCGGCGGCGGTGAACGCCTCGGTCTGCTGCCAGGTCAGCGGCCGGAGATCGAGCTGGGCGCCGACAGCGGCGGTCTCCACGACGGCGCAGGCGGTGCGCAGCTCGTCCTCGGTGTCGGCCGAGACGGTCAGCAGACCGGTCAGGGCGACGTCGGCGTGCCCGGCGACGAGCTGGCGTTCGCGGGACTTGATGTCCTGGTACTCGATCGAGTCCGCCTCGGAGTCGACCTGGCCGCGCCGGGCCCGTTCGGCGGCGTCGGCGATCACGCTGGACTTCTTGCGCTGCACGTCGCGCAGGGCGGCGTCGAGGTTCTTCGGCTCGTAGGAGAGCGACAGCGTGCGCCGCACCCCGCCGGTGAACAGGAGCTGGTGCAGGAAGCCGGCGCTGGTTTCGGTGCGCGGCCAGTTCTCCACCCAGTAGGTGGCGTGCACGGCGGAGTCGGTGGCGATGTGGTCCGCCTTCTCGACGACCACGACGGGGCCGGCGGCGGCGGGCTCGGCCTCGGGGCGACCGGCCGTGGACCAGCGGTCGAGTGTCGCCAGCGCCTTCGGATCGTAGGAGGTGCGCACCACGGCGGCGATCTCGCGGGCGGTGAGCCAGCCCGTCGGGGTGAGACCGGCGGTCCGCGCCGCCTGGTCGAACGTGGAGGTGAGCTGGGCGAGGACGCTGAAGGCACCGGTGAGACCGCCGCCAGCCTGGTTGATCAGCCGACGGGCCGCCTTGGTGTCCAGGGACACCGCGACGTACGCCTCGTGCGGGGCGGCTGCGGGACCGGCGCTCTGGATCAGCTCGTTGTAGATCGCGCCGGCCATCGGGGTGTCGGGGCGGCCGTGCTCTTCCCAGTAGCGGCGCAGCGCGTCGCCGGAGTCGGGGATGGTGCGCTCGATCACCTGGATGCGGGCGATTTGCCCGGTACGGGCGAGAGCTGCCAGCGCGCGTCCCCAGCCGCCGACGTTGGCCTGCTGGGTGCCGGGGTCGAGCAGGACGTAGGCGCGGGAGGAGACCTTGACCACTGCGGTCAGCGTCCCGGTGTGCGGGTTGTGGACGGCGCCGTACTTGCCGTCGGGAGCAGTGGTCACGCGCAGGCTGGCAGCGGTGCCGGGAAGGTGGAGCAGGCCCTCGCGGGTCGGCCGGCGAGAGGGCCGGGTGAGCCAGACGAGCTGGCCTCGCATCCGGCGCAGCGCGTACCGGACGACGATCGGGGCCCAGTCCGCCAGAGCACGGCCTCGGTGGCGGACGAAGACGAGCAGGGCGATCACGGCCCACAGCGGGATGAGCTGGAGGGCGCCGACCACACCGCGGGCGAGGATCACGGCGAGAAGGAGAAGGCCGGTGAGCCCGGCGACGACCAACTGCGGGACGGACAGGCCGAGCAGGACGCCGCGCCTGCTGCGGTGCGGGAACTTCACGGTGGGCGTGGAGGACTGGTGCTTGCCGGACATGGTGGTTCCAGACGGTGGGAGCGGGCGGAGGACGGGGCGCGCGGCGCTCTTCTGGACGTCATGGCGAAACCTTCCTGCTGGTGGGAGGCGGGGGCGGGCCGTGGAGTGCGGCCCGCCCCCCGGGGGGATGTGGGTCAGGAACCCGACGGCGGCTGGGTGGGATACACCCAGTTCGTCGGCGTCGCGGAGCCGGTGGCCGACGGTCCGGCGGACGCCGGAGCGCCCGAGGCCGAAGGTCCGGGGTCGGCTGGCGGCATGGAGGTCATGTCGCCGCCCGGAGCCGATGCGGCTGCGAGGTGACCGGAGCCGCCCGCAACGCCTTGGGCAGCCGATTCGGACCCTTCCGGTTCGTCCTCGCCAGGACGTGTGATCAGCGGCGGGATCCCGGGGCGCTGGATCAGAGCCCGGCCCTTGTCGCCGCTCGCATCCGGGTCTTCGCCGTACCGGAAGCGGGTCTGCTGCTTGGGCGGCCCGGCGTCGATGCCCTCCTTGCTGAGGTTGCCGCCGGAGGGGTTGATGCCGGAGGCGACTCCGTCGGTGCCCGCGCCGGGGACCTGGTTCGGACCCTGCGGAGCGGGGGCGCCGGTACCGGCCCGCAGCGCGAGGCTGCCTGCGGTCTTCGCGGCTCCTGCGGCGACCGCCATGCCGGCGACACCGGTGCGGTGCATGTCGTCGTGGCCGCCGCCGTCGCTGGCCCAGTGGACGAACTTGTACGTCGCGTAGGGGCAGAGCAACACCAGGACCATCACGACGATGCCGGCCATCGCGTCGGACAGGGCCGCCATTCCGTCGCTGGCGTCGGTCTTGCCCATGGCGGAGACGCCGATGAGGAAGACCACGGTCATCAACAGCTTGGAGACGATCAGGGTGCCGGTGGCCTCGATCCAGCCGCGCCGCCACCGTTTGGCGACTTCCCAGCCGCCGCCCGCCCCGGCGAACACCGCGAGCGCGACCATGATCAGGACGCCGACCTTGCGGGCCACCATCACGCCCCAGTAGAGGAAGGCGCCGATCGCGCACCCGAAGGCCACCAGCGCGGGCACACCCCAGCCGAGGCCGTACATGGCCCCCATCTGATCAACCTTGATCACACGACGGATCGCGTCGTCGATCGAGGTGTTGGCGGCTTTGAAGAGGCCGTCGGACAGCGCGTCCACCACGGTGATGGCGACGGTCGTGAAAGCGATGGCGGAGAAGCTGAACAGGACTCCGGTCATGGTGCCGAACGCCGCCTTGGCGAGGGCACGTTCGTCTCGACGCCAGGCAGCGGTCATGAGCTGGATGCAGAAGATGCCGACGGTCAGGGCGAGGCCGATGGGCAGCAGCAGCTCGTAGTTGTCGCGGAACCACCCGGCGTTGAGGTCGATGGCCGTCGTCTTGTTGACGGCCTTGGCGGCCAGGTCGGCCGCGCTGGACGCCAGCTCGCCCGCCGACTTCGCGATCCACGCGCCGAGACCGTCGGTGACGGTGCCGGCGGGGTTGGTGGCGAAGTCGACAGCGCCGCAAACCTTGTCCATCAGCGGGAAGTCGCAGACTCCCATGGGTCGTACCTCCGTTCTGGGGCGAGGGTCAGGGCGCGACGGACGGCATGACGCCGACCAGGGCGCAGGAGCGGTTGGGTCGGCACTGGACCGCGAGGGTGGTGGACCGGCTCTCCGCGCCGCCGGCAGCCGAGCCCTTCCAGCGAATCGACTGCTTGCCGGAGACCGTGACGGCGTAGACGTACGCCTGGGTGATCGCCCCGGGGTCGTCCTGGAGGGCCTGCGTAAAGGCATGCGGGAAGTGGCCCTCGTTGATCTTGGCGGTGGCGACCTGCTTGTTGGCCGCCATCTCCTTCCACAGCACGGCCGAGGGGACTGCCTGGTCGACGGAGGCCGGGTCGGCGTACTTCGACTCCGTGGTCAGCCAGCCGCGCAGCGCCTTGCGCAGCTCTGGCTGCGAGTACGCGCGGGTGTCGTACGACCACAGCGCTGCGGCGGCGGCCTTCCCGTACGTGATCGGGTCGTGGGTTTTCGGCGGAACGGGCAGAGCGCGGTGCCGGGTGTGCGGCCCGGACGGTGCCGCGGGCGACGAGGACGCCGTGGGCGAACTCGGCGGTGGGGAAGCGGTATCGGAGGGGCTTCGGCCCTCGCGGGTGAGGTAGGCGGCCAGGCCGGCGAGGGCGACGAGCGCCGCCAGGACGGCAGTGCCGAGCAGCGCCCGGCGGCGCACGCGAGATGCGCCGCCGGGGTGGGTGGAGTGCTGAGCCATCAGTGGACCTGCGTCCCGAGCGTCGAGAAGAACGCCACTACACCGTTGGCCGCACCGAGAAGAAGGGCCGCGCCCGCGCTTACCAGCACGCCCTTCTTCCCGTTCGCCTCGGCCTGGTGACCACCGGAGTGGTGACCCCAGGCCCACACGCCCGCACTGACGGCGAGGGCTCCGACCACGGCGATGAGCCCGAACAAGTTGATCGAGCCCATTACCTGCTTGAGGACGTTGAGGCCAGGGAGCCCGCCCTCGTTGGGCTTGATTCCGGGGTCGTAGGCGAGCTGTATGACCTGTTCAGCGAGATACACGGGAACTCCAGTTCGGATGAGCGCACGCCAAAGCCCGGTGAGGCGAACCAGCGGTGCGAGGGAGGTGAGGAGGGGAGGAGCGCCGGTCAGACGACTCGGCGGGCCGCGAGAATCCGCGATTTCCAGGACGCGACGGTGGTGATCCGTGCGACGTCACCGGTGTGCGGGGCGTGGACGATCAGGCCCTGCCCGATCGCCATCCCGACGTGTTCCGGTACGGAGGCCGTCCCCTCGGTGAAGAGGAGATCGCCCGGCTTGAGGGCATCGACCGAGACGGCCTTGCCGTCCTTGACCTGCGTGTACGTGGTCCGCGTCAGGGTGACCCCGGCGGCTTTGTACGCGCCCTGCATCAGGGAGGAGCAGTCGCAGCGGCCCATCGGGTTTTTGCCGTGGGAGTCGGTGCACGTGCCGCCCCACTGATACGGGGTGCCGAGCTGGCCGAGCGCCCACCGGATCGCCGTCTGTACCTTCGGTGGCGCGGAGGCGGGAATCTTGTACTCCTTCGGCAGTGCACCCGCCGGGATGGTGCCGAAGTCCGTCCCGTCGCCGTCCGCCGAACAACCCCCCGCGGAATCGGGAGAGGGGCTGCCGGTGTCGGCAGAGCCTGACGGCGACGGGCTCGGCGATGCACCGCCGGTCTTCTGCAGCAGGGGCTCGATGGCCTTCTGCAGGGCGGTGGCCAGCGGCTCCCATTTGGCATACGCCTCCGGGAAGCCCGACTTCTGTACCGCCTGGGCGGCCTGGGTGACAGAGAGGGACTGCCAGCCGGAGACCTTCTTGAGCCCTTCGTAGAACTTCGTCGAGGCGTGCACCGGGTCGAGGATCTGGCTGGCCGTACCCCAGCCCATCGACGGCCGCTGCTGGAAGAGACCCAGCGAATCGCGGTCGCCGTAGGTCAGGTTCCGCAGGCCGCTCTCCTGCAGCGCGGTCGCCAGGGCGACGACCTGCCCTCGGGCGGGGATGTTCATCGCGACGCCCGTGGCCTGGATCGTCTTGGCGTTGGGCACTTGGTCGGCAGGCGCGTCCAGGCCCGGCACGGAGACCGAGCCCTTGTCGCCGCCGTCCAGGATGGCCTTCACCTGCTTGGCGACGGCGGAGGCGTCCACACCCTGTGCACCGTCGGTCGAGCACGAAGCCGAGGCGGTCCCGGCACCTATGCCAAGGATCGGCAGTGCCAGCAGGAGTGGTCCGGTGGCGCACAGACCGACGAGGGCTCCCGTCGTCTTCTTCACGGCCGCCGCCGTTCAGCGCGACGGTGGTGCGGACCGGTCGAGGGAGGTGGGTCGGGGCGCGGGTGTGTCATGGCATGCTGCATCGCAGCGGCTCCTCGGTGTTCGAAGGAGACGCGGTGCCGACTTCTCGTGCAAAGCCGTCGGCACCGCGCCGATGTGCATCCGCCTCTCGGCGGGCCCGGGTCAGAGGAGTTGGTAGCTCCAGGACGCCGGTTTCAGATCACGCGCGGCAGCCAGCCGCGCTCGTAATCTCAGGCAGTGCACATGGGCCTCCTCACGGCGCTCGTGGGCAGATGGGCAACATGTCTCCGACGCCGCCCGATTGGACGAGACAGCACGGATAAGCACAGCTCAACGGGGGTGGAGCAGCGCTCCTTCCCGGTGACACGGCGAGACAGTAGACCGGGATTCCGGCCGCACCAAACGACTGCCATCCAGGGGCCCGAAGCAGGGAGCCACCTCGTTGGGCGCAGCCGGAATTCGCCGTTAACCTCCGCTGCAACCTCGCACCGGATGCACGCCGTTGAGCGCTGTCCGGAGCAGGTCCTGAGTCCGCCGCACCCGAAGAGAGGCCCTCCCCATGAGTTACACGCTGCACCGAGGCGATGCCCTGATCGTCCTGAAGTCCCTCCCGGACGAGAGCGTCCAGGCGGTGATCACCGATCCGCCGTACAACTCTGGGGGCCGCACCAGCTCCGACCGGACCGGCCGTACCGCACGTGCCAAGTACGTCACGAGCAACTCGGCGCACGACCTCGCCAACTTCCCGGGTGAGAACCGTGACCAGCGCTCCTACCGCTCCTGGCTCACCGAACTGCTCACCGAGGCGTACCGGGCCTCGACCGAGCACGCGGTCGCCATGGTCTTCACCGACTGGCGGCAGGAGCCGACCACCTCCGACGCCCTTCAGATGGCGGGATGGACCTGGAGCGGCACGATCCCGTGGATCAAGCCGTCCAGCCGACCCCGCAAGGGCGGGCCGAAGCAGGACTCGGAGTTCATCATCTGGGGCGTCAAGGGCTCCCTCGACAACACCCGCGACCTCTACCTGCCGGGGCACTACATCGCCTCCCAGCCCCGCAAGGGCCGAGTTCACATCACCCAGAAGCCCGTCGAGGTCATGCAGCAGCTCGTCCAGGTCTGCCCCGAGGGCGGCACTGTCCTCGACCCGTTCACCGGCAGCGGCTCCACCGGGGTCGCGGCCCTGCGCGAGGGACGCCGCTTCGTAGGCGTCGAGCTGTCCGCGCACTACGCCGACGTCGCTGAGGAGCGGCTGCGGGCCGAACTGACGAAGGACGACTTCGAGCTGGCCGGACCGGAGGCATGATCGTGAGAGCGAAGAGAGGCCAGGGCCGGCAGCCCACAGACGCCAGAGGGGCGGCTGGTGCATCGACTAACCGATGCACCAGCCGCCCCTCCTGTTACGTCAGGCCGCCTCGAACGCCCGCCGGATCAGCGGCGCCGCCTTCTCCAAGTCGGCTGCCGAGGCGACGCGGACCTCCAGGTCGCCGGTCCCGAGGTGTCCGATACCGCGCATGTCCCGGGTGAAGCCCTCCTCCAGCTCGACCGTGTCCGGGTCGAGTCTGAGGTACACCAGGATCGCCTCGTGCTTCGGACGGAAGATCACCGACGCCACGTTCACCAACCGCCGGTAGGCGATGTAGTGCCGCAGGGACGCCACCTCCACCTCGCCCCATGCCGTGAGCGCCTCGTCCAGTTCCGCGTACAGGTCCCGCAGGCACTCCGGCACCGCTCCTCCACCCGCAGGCGGAGAGACCGCCGAAGCCGTCGGCACGCTGTCCGCCACGGGTGCCCGCTCCCGGCCCCGGCGAGACGAGGCAGCGCTCGGGCTGCTGGTCGCGGAGTCCACGAGCAGCAGCCCCAGCAGGCCACCGTCGAAGATCCGGTAGCGCACCAGGTCGATCCGCTCGGGCAACCTCTGCACCGCCACCCGGTCGTGGTGCGAGAAGCCCGCCGCGATGCAGATCATCCGCGGACGACGCCAGTCGACGGACTCGGCGGCCTCCGCCCCCAGCACCTTCCGCACGAGCGCCTCGAACTCGTGGTGCGCCGACTCCAGCCAGGACAGGTAGGAGACAGCCTGGGACATCACCCCGCTGTCCGAGCCCTTCTTGAACTCGATCACCACCGGACTGCCGTTCTCATCGAGTCCCAGGGTGTCGATCCGCCCCCGGTGCCAAGGCCCGGTCGGATACTCCGAGGCCAGGAAACGGACGCCCAGCATCTGCTCCAGGCCGGCCTCGACCCGCCGCTGCAGCTCCACCTCCAGCGCAACCGTCGAGCCGGCCAGCTCGACATCCCGTCCGTTCGCGTCCTGCCGGAACATCATCAGCTCGGCCACCAGCGCCCCCTCCCGCGATCTCTGCAAGGAAGCCAATCGAACGAACGCCCTGGTTATTCCACCTCTAGCCAGGGCTTGATCAAGTTCCGTTGAGGTCGGGCTTGTAGGTGATGCCCAGGATGGGGAGGGCTCGTTCTGGTTGGTCGCGGATGGCGCGGGTGGTCTTGGCGATGTTGGTCGCTCCGAGGGTTTTGAGGGTGCCGATCGCGAGGTTGCGGAAGGCGGCCATGGCGCGGGGTGCGTTGCCGGCGTGGACGGTGGAGGCGTCTTCGGCGAAGGTGCGGTCGCGGATGTGGTGCTGGGCTTCCACGGTCCAGTGTTGCCGCAGGTGGGAGGCGAGTTCGGCGGGTGTTGCCTGGTGGGCGTCGAGGCTGGTGACCGCGTAGACGGTCTCGCGGGTTTCCTTCCTGCCGGTTGCTTTGCGGCGGCGGTGGACGCGGATGGCGAGCTTGGCGTGGGGGAAGGCGATGCCGCCGAGGTTGTCGGCGATGGCGAGGGTCTTGATGGAGCGGGACTCGCGACGGCCGTGTCCCTTGTTCGAGGCGGTGTGCTGGATAGCCACCGCATGCCAGTCCAGATCGTCCAGTTGGGCCCAGGCCGTCGGCTGGTTGGGCTTGATCACGGCCACGTAGTGCGCCTTCTTCGTCTCCACCAGCCAGGTGACGTTGGCTTTCACGGAGTGCAGCGCGTCGAAGGTGACCACGTTTGCGTCCAGGTCGAGGGGGGTGCCCCTATGTGTTTGGTCAAGGTCGAGGACCAGTAGGTTCGTGCGATC
>NZ_JBHSZO010000010.1:0-155061 GCF_042663125.1 Streptomyces polyrhachis
TGGCGGACTGCTTCCCGGCCGTGGACTACTTCGAGAACTCCGGCCTGCCCTTCGTGATCGCGCTCAACGGCTTCGACGGCCACCAGCCGTACGCCCCCGAGGAGGTGCGCGAGGCCCTGCAGATCGGGCCCGAGGCACCGATCATCGTCACCGACGCCCGCCAGCGCTCGGAGGCGAAGTCCTCGCTGATCACGCTGGTCGAGCACGCGCTGATGGCGCGGCTGCGCTGAGATCCGGCCCGTCCGGTCATGCCGAAGACCCCGCCGCTCCGGAGAGCGGCGGGGTCTTCGGCATTTGTCGTATCAGGGTCGTATCAGGCGTTCCGCATCAGGGGTGTTGCGTACGGACCGCCGGGTGCGCGGGCGTACAGAAGAGCCGGTCCACCCCGAAGGGGGACCGGCTCAAAGCAACCGGAAAGCCGCTCGCAGCGTCAGCGCGAGACCTTGCCGGCCTTGATGCACGAGGTGCAGGCGTTGAGGCGCTTCGGCGTCCCACCGATGACCGTACGGACCGTCTGGATGTTGGGGTTCCAACGACGGGGAGTACGGCGGTGCGAGTGGGAGATGCTGTTGCCGAAGCCCGGCCCCTTGCCGCAGACGTCGCAGTTGGCAGCCACGGTCACTCCAAAGACTTCAGATGATTACGGTTCGCCGCCCGGAAGACTTCCGGAGCGGAATGGCCCGGGATGTACCGGGCAACCTGAGAAGCATACTACGGGCCGGGTGGCGGTACGAAATCACCGTCCGCCCAGGTGCCCGGGCTGTGCCCCGGCTCACAGTCGGGGCGGGCCCACACATTACGCTGCCGCCTGTACACCGTCGCCCGCCGTTCACGAGACCGCCCACTAGGAGGCCCCGGTGCCAGAGGTGCTGGACGCCTCTTCCGTACGGACCTGGTGCGCCCTGGCCCTGGAGGCCCTGGGCCGCACCCGGACGCAGATCGACGCCATCAACGTCTTCCCGGTGGCGGACGGCGACACGGGGACGAACCTCTATCTGACGGTGGAGTCCGCGGCGCAGGCCGTCGAGGCGGTCTGGGCCGCCTACGGGGAGCGCGAACCGGCCTTCGGCGATGTGATGCACGCCATGGCGCACGGCGCCCTGCTCGGCGCGCGCGGCAACTCCGGGACGATCCTGGCGCAGCTGCTGCGGGGGATGGCGGCAGGCTGCGCGGACGGCATACCGGCCGACGGCCGCTGGCTGGGCGAGGCGCTGCGGCGGGCGGCGCCGGCCGCGCGGGAGGCGGTGGCGCATCCGGTCGAGGGCACGATGCTGAGCGTCGCCGCGGGAGCGGCCGGCGCCGCCGGGCCGGCCGGCCCCGACTCCGACCCGGATCCCGCCCCCGCAGCCGTCGCCCGCGCCGCCCACGCCGGCGCCCGCGAGGCGCTGGCCGCGACCCCCGGCCAGCTGGCCGCGCTCGCCGAGGCGGGCGTGGTGGACGCCGGGGGGAGCGGACTGGTCACGGTGCTGGGCGCGCTGGCCGACGCCCTGGACGGCGGCGGCTCGGCGCTGCGGCTGATCCCGGTCGCCGCGCCCGCCGCCTCCGCCGTCACCTCCACCGCCGCCTCGGCCGCACGGGCCGCCTCCGACGGCGACCCCCACACCGCGCACGGCGGCCCGGCGTACGAGGTGGTCTACCTGCTGGACGCCGACGCCACCGCCGTGCGGCGGCTGCGCGAGCGGCTCGACGCCCTGGGCGACTCCCTCGTCGTCAGCGGCGGCGACGGCCTGTGGCGGGTGCACGTCCACGTCGACGACCCCGGCGCCGCCCTGGAGGCCGGCACCGAGGCCGGGCGCCCGCACCGGATCCAGGTCACGCACTTCTGCGGCGGCTCCCCGAAGGCCGAGGCCCCGCGCGAGGGCCGCGCGGTCGTCCTGGTCGTCCCCGGCCAAGGACTGGCCCGCCTGTGTACGGAGGCCGGCGCGACGACCGTACTGGCCGCCACCGGTGAGCCGCCCGCCAGCGGGGAGATCGCCGCGGCCCTCGCCGCGACCGGCGCGCGGGAGGTGGTCCTGCTGCCCAACGACACCGCTCTGCGGCACGCCGCGGCCATCGCCGTCGAGCAGGCCCGTACCGCCGGGGTGCGCGTGGCGCTGATCCCCACCCGGGCCGCCGTGCAGGGGCTCGCGGCGCTGGCCGTGCACGAGCCGCAGCGGCGCTTCGACGAGGACGTGGTGGCGATGACCGCCGCCGCCGGCGCCACCCGGTACGCGGAGCTGCTGCTCGCCGAGGAACGCTCGTGGACCTCCGCCGGCATCTGCGAGCGCGGCGACGTCCTCGGGCTGATCGAGGGCGATGTGGCGGTGATCGGCGCGGAGCTCGCCGGTACGGCGGCGGACGTCCTGGACCGGATGCTCGCCTCGGGCGGCGAGCTGGTCACCCTGGTCCTGGGCCCGGCGGCCCCGGCCGGGCTGGGGGAGGCGCTGCGCAAGCACGTACGGCAGCACCACCTCGCGGTCGACACGGTGGTCTACGAGGGCGGGCAGCAGCCGGCGCCGCTGCTGATCGGGGTGGAATAGACAGCATGGACAGCGGGGCGCGTACCGTCACCGGCACGCGCCCCGCTGCGGTCGAGGGGAGGGACTACTCCTCGTCCCCCACGTACTCGAGCAACTCCCGCGCCTCCGCGCGGCGCTGCTCCGCCTGCCCGTCCTGCGCGCCCTCCTCGGCCGCGAGGACCCGCCGGGCCCGGGCCGCGGCCGCCTCGCTGTGGCAGCCGTTCACCTCGATCCAGCCGGCGGCCAGCTCCGCGGTGGACGCGGCCGCGGCGTCGCCGGCCTCGCGGTGCAGGGCGATGGCCCGCTGCGCGTACGACAGCGCCCGCTCGTAGGCCGCCTCCGTCTGCGCCCGGTTCGAGTGCAGTTCGGCGGCCTGCAGCAGGGTGTCGGCGAACAGCGCCCGCCCGGCGTCGTCGGCCGCGGCCCCGTACGCCTGCGCGCAGAGCGCGACCGCCTCGTCCATCAGCGGCGACTCCTCGTCGCCGTCCGCGGGCGCGGCCAGCCAGGCCCGCGCCCGCAGCGTCTTGACCAGGCCCACCGTGTCGCCGAGCGTCCGCCACAGCTCGCCGGCGCGCTCGAAGGCCCGACCGGCCTCCTCCTGCATCCCGGCGTTCTGCAGCGCACCGGCGGCCAGATGCGCCAGCCGGGCGTGGTCGATCTGCTCGGGCCAGTCCTTGGCGATCTCGGCCGCCAGCAGGAAGTGCTCGGCCGCCTCGCGGAACTCCTGGCGGTCCAGCAGGAGTTCACCCAGCCACCAGCGGGTCTGGACGAGCGCGCCCTCGCCGTGCTCGGCCGCCGAGAGGTCGACCAGCGCCGCCTCCAGTACGGCGGCCGCCTCCTCCGTC
Source organism: Streptomyces polyrhachis (assembly GCF_042663125.1). Classification (NCBI taxonomy): domain Bacteria; kingdom Bacillati; phylum Actinomycetota; class Actinomycetes; order Kitasatosporales; family Streptomycetaceae; genus Streptomyces; species Streptomyces polyrhachis. The sequence goes on from NZ_JBHSZO010000010.1 coordinate 3,344, forward strand.
CGTCCGAGCTGCCTGTACAGCCCGCCCAGCCGGAAGCGCGACCAGGCGCCCGGCCCCTCGCTCAGCCCCGCCTCGTCCGCCCAGTGCGCGGCCTGCAGCGTGTGCTCGGCGGCCTGCGGGAGGCGGCCGGTGTCGGCGTAGACCTCGGCCAGCAGGTTGTGCAGCTGGCCGTACCCGAGCGGCGTCAGCAGCCGGGCGCCGTGCTCCAGCGCGGCGAGCGCGGCCTGCTCGGCGCTCTCCAGGTCGCCCGACTGGGCGCTCGCCTGGGCGAGTTGGGCCTGCGGCTGCACGGCGAGCCAGTGCAGCCCCGCGCCCTGGGCGGCCTGCGCCGCGCGCCGGTAGCCGGCGGCGGCCGCCGCCGGGTCGCCGCTGTGGGCGGCCAGGTCGCCGAGCCGCAGGTGCGCCTCGGAGGCGCGGGCGGCGAGGTGGACGTCGTCCCCGTACGGGGCGGTGAGCGCCAGCAGCTCGCCGAGCACCTCGGCGCTCTCGCGGGCGGCGTCCTCGGGGGAGGGCGGCTCCCCGGCCTCCTCCTCGCGGTGGACCAGGGTGGCGAGCACCCGGGCCCGGGAGAGCAGCGCGCCGGCCAGGTGGCGGGCGCCCTGCGCGCCGTCGTCCCGGGCCGCCTCGTGCAGGGCCCGTACGTCCGCCAGCGCCGCCGCGGACTCCGCCAGGGCCTGCGCGAGGTCGCCGGCGAGCGCCAGCGCGTAGGCCGCGCGGCCCCGGGTCGCCGCGGCCCGCTCCTTCTCCCCGGCCTCCTCGTACAGACCGGCCGCCGTGCGCAGCAGCTCCACCGCCTCCGCGTCGGGCAGCTGCGGACCGGCCGCCCGGTGCGCGGCGAACTCCGCCCGCTCCAGTACGCCCGGCGCGGCCCCCTCGCGCCGAGCCGCCGCCTCGGCCGCCGCCCACGCCCGGTCCGCGTCCGGGTCCAGCGCCTCCGACAGGCGCCGCGCCTCGGCCAGGAGGGCGGCGAAGTCCCGTACCGGAGCGGTGACTTCAGGTACGACGGGAGTCTCGGGAGCCGCGAGACGCGCCGCCCGCACCCCGAGCGGAAGCCGCTCGACCAGCGGCTCGCGCCCGATGCGCAGGCGCACCCGCCCGCTGACCGCCGTGGTGCCGTTGCGCTCGTCGAAGCGGGCGGCGAGGTCCAGTGCCGCACGCTCGGCGTGCCCCGCCAGCTCCGCCGCCGTCCACTCGCGTCCCGCGGGGCCGGTCACGCTCTGCGCCCCGTGGCCGAGGGCGGTCAGCCGCCGCATCAGCATCGAGGTGACCGCGAGATAGTCCATCAGGCTGTCGGGCTCGCCGTCGTCCGTCAGGTACGCCGGCCGCTCGGCGAGGATCTCCAGCCCGCGCGCCTCGTTGCCCGTCAGCGCGCAGAACTCGATGTGCGAGGCCACCGAGCCGCGCATCGACTCCATCGGGCGCACCATCCGGTAGCCGCGCAGATGGTTTGCCCGCGCCTCGTCCGGCCGTCCGAGCCGCACCAGCGGCAGCAGCGAGCTGGCCAGCGTCGCATGCGGCTCGTGCAGGCAGGTGTGGGTACCGGCCAGCACCGGCGCCCAGGTCACCAGCGCCTCGGCGTCCAGGCCGCGCTGCTGCTGCCACCAGCCCTGCCCGTGCAGCTCGCAGGCGTGGCAGTCGGCCATCCGGTCGCGGTCCGCGGCCAGCCACGCCTCGAAGGCCCGCTGCGCGCGCTCCTCGTCGCCCAGATGGCGGGCGATGCGGTGCTCGCCCTGGCGCACCGCGCGCTCGGAGTAGCCGGCGAGCCGGTAGCGGTGCTCCATCTCCGTCTGCCACTTCTCGATGGCGGCGAGGGGGATGTGCGGCTGGTCGAGCATGCCGCTGGAGACCCACTTGGCCATCCAGTGCAGCCGGTAGGAGTTGTAGTCGTCGAAGTCCTCGGGCCGCTCGTCCCACATCCGCAGCGCGCGGGCGTACGGGACGAAGGCCTTGTCCTTCTCGGAGCTGTAGTTGTACGCCTTCATCAGCGTGAACAGCGCGCTGACCAGCAGCGGCCGGTCCCCGGTGGCCTCCGCCCGCTCCAGCAGCCGCTCGGCGCGGGCGTTGCGCCCGGCGCCCTCGTCCGCCTGGTCCAGCTCCCACAGCGCGTGGCGGATGTCGGTGGTCTCCTGCGGGTCGCTCATCGCCCGCCCTCCTTCTCGTGGTCCCCGCGCGCCGGAGTGGCCCACTCCAGCAGTCCCATGAACGCCCGGTTCAGCAGCGCCGAGTCGGCCGGCCGCAGCGGGCGCTGCGCCATCAGCAGCGCCTGCCCGTACAGCGCCTCGGTCGCCGTGCCCGCCAGCTCCGCGTCGCCCAGCGCCGCGATCCGGCGGATCAGCGGGTTGAGGTGGTTCAGTACGAGCCGGGTGCGCGGCGCGCTGCCGCGCAGCGAACCGAGGATCCCGGCCCACAGGTCGTCCGCCTGCTCGGCCTCCTGCGAGCGCGCCCGCTCGTGCCGCGAGGCCCGGTCGTCTAGATGCAGCGCCGGAACGGTCACCGGGTGGAAGGAGCGCAGCGCCACATCGCAGCCCAGCGGGTCCAGCCGCGCCCGCGCGACCGCGAGGAAGCCCGCGAGCGCCAGCTCGGCGTCCGCGTCCACGGCGTCCAGGTGCGCGGTGACGACGTCCGCGTCCAGCTCCGCCACCGAGGTGCCGGGCAGCACCCGGGGGAGCAGCTCGACCAGTTCCGCGTCGTAGGTGTAGCCGCCGTTGACCACACCGATGCCCTGCGCCTGCGCGATGGGCGCGACCTGCCGGAACTCCTCGACGGTGCGCGTGAAATGGACCACGCCGTGCCGCCGCGCGAACTCCGCCAGCGTCACCTGCCCCTCCGTCGTCTCGAACGGCAGCCAGGGCAGCATCACCGCCAGCAGCTCCGGATCGTGCCGCACCAGCGACTTCACGCCCAGGTGGTGCACGCTCAGGAACTCCGCCAGCCGCTGCGGCTCACCCGCCGCCAGCTCCGCCAGCCAGTCGCGGATGCGCCCGCCGAGCGCCTCGCGCACCCCGGCGAGGGTCTCGTCCTCGTACAGCGACTCGCGCGAGGCGGTCGGCCGCAGGCTGTCGGTGTCGACCACGCAGCGCACGAAGAAGGCCCACTCGGGCAGCAGGGTGTCCGCCCGGTCGGTGAGCAGCATCCCCTTCAGGTGCACGCGGTGCCCGGCGCGCTGCGCGGGGGAGACCGCCGAGGGCAGCACGTACGCCACCCCGCGCACGCCCGCGAGCGGCACGTCGAGGTCGACGGCGTCCAGCGGCGTGAAGCCGAAGGTGCGGTGGCAGTGCCCGGCCAGCTCCACCCGCCGCGCACCGGGGCTCGGGTACGTCCGCGCCCACGGCGCCGGCAGTTCGGAGATCCCCTGCCCGCCCACCTGCACGTCGTACGGCAGCAGGGAGCCGAAGTCGCGGGCGAGTTCGAGCACCCGCTGCTCGCCCAGCCACTCCGCGCAGCCCGGCCGGGCGCTCAGGTGGACGGTCGTGCCCGGCTCGGGGTGGACGTCGTCGGGCAGGGTGCGCACGGTGTACGAGCCGTCCTCGCACGCCGTCCACTCCACCGGCGCGGCGCCCGGGTCCTTCGCGGAGCGGCTGACCACGCGGATGCGGTCGGCGACGACGAAGCAGGCCAGCAGTCCGATGCCGAACTGCCCCAGGAACTCGGAGCGGGCGCTCTCCAGCCCCGTGGCGTCGTCGATGCCGCGCTTGGAGCTGCGCCCGATGGTGGCCAGCAGGTTGTGCACGTCGGACTCGGTGAGCCCCACGCCGCTGTCAGTGACGCGCAGTTCACCGCCGCCGGCGAGCAGGCGCACCCGCTGCGGGGCGTCCGGGTCGAGCGCGCGGCGCGCGGTGATGGCGTCCACGGCGTTCTGCAGCAGCTCGCGCAGGTAGACGCGGGGGCTGGAGTAGAGGTGGTGGGAGAGGAGGTCGACCAGGCCGCGCAGATCGACCTGGAACGTATGCGGGGTGCGGACTGTCTCGTCAGTCATGGGGTCACAGGCGCCGTCGGGGCCCGGGCAAGGGCGGCGCGGGTCGGGCGGGCCCGCACGGGGGCAACCGCGAACAGAGCATCGAGTGGCCGTCATCCTAGGTGGCGCCCGACGCTGTTGACCAGTGAATTCCTGGTGGTACGGGCCCACTTCCGGCCCCTTCCCGCTGCTCCGAACCGCCGAGTCCACCGCTCCCCACCGGCGCGCCCACCGCCTTGTCGGACCCATGGTGTGCAATGGACGCTGTGTCAGTGCTGGATGAGCCTTTGAAGAAGACCCTCGGCGCGCCCACGGCGAAGGTGATGGGCGAGCAACTCGACCTGCACACGGTCGGGGACCTGCTCCACCACTACCCCAGGAGGTATGCCGAGCGCGGTGAGCTGACCCGCCTGGGCGAGCTGCCGCTGGACGAGCACGTGACGGTGGTCGCGGAGGTGGAGAAGGCCACCATGCTCGGCGCGGGCCGCGGCAAGCGCCTGGAGGTCGTCATCACCGACGGCAGCGGGCGCCTCACCCTGGTCTTCTTCGGCCGCGGCGCCTTCCAGCCGCAGAAGCAGCTGCTGCCCGGCAGCCGCGGCCTCTTCGCCGGCAAGGTCACGGTCTTCAACCGCAAACGCCAGCTCTCCCACCCGGAGTTCAAGGTCCTCGACGCCCAGAGCGGCGCGGAGACGGCCGAGGAGTGGGCGAACAAGATCATCCCGATCTATCCGGCCTGCGCCCGCCTCGCCTCCTGGCAGCTCGACCAGGCGGTGGAGGTGGTGCTCGACACCCTGGAGGCCGGCGGCTGGGAGGGCGTCGTCGACCCCGTCCCGGCGGCGCTGCGCGAGTCGCGCGGACTCACCACGCTCCCCGAGGCCCTGCGAAAGGTCCACCGGCCCCGCAGCAGGGCGGACATCGAGTTCGCCCGCGCCCGGCTGAAGTGGGACGAGGCGTTCGTCCTGCAGGTCGCGCTGGCCCGCCGCCGCCTCGCCGACAGCCAGGCCCCGGCCGTCGCCCGCCGCCCGGCGGACGAGGGCATCCTCGCCGACTTCGACACCCGCCTGCCCTTCACCCTCACCGCGGGCCAGCAGCGCGTCTCCGGCGAGATCCTCACGGACCTGGCCACCGAGCACCCGATGCACCGGCTGCTGCAGGGCGAGGTCGGCTCGGGCAAGACGCTGGTCGCGCTGCGCGCCATGCTGGCCGTCGTCGACTCCGGCGGCCAGGCGGCGCTGCTCGCGCCCACCGAGGTGCTCGCCCAGCAGCACCAGCGCTCCCTCACGGAGATGATGGGCGACCTCGCCGAGGGCGGCCTGCTCGGCGGCTCCGCGCACGGCACCAAGGTGACCCTGCTCACCGGCTCGATGGGCGCAGCCGCCCGCCGCCGGGCCCTGCTGGAGATCGCCACCGGTGAGGCGGGCATCGTCATCGGCACCCACGCGCTGATCGAGGACAAGGTGCTCTTCCACGACCTCGGCCTGGTCGTGGTCGACGAGCAGCACCGCTTCGGCGTGGAGCAGCGCGACGCCCTGCGCGCCAAGAGCCGGAAGCACACCCCGCACCTGCTGGTCATGACGGCCACCCCCATCCCGCGCACGGTCGCGATGACCGTCTTCGGCGACCTGGAGACCTCCGTCCTGGACGAACTGCCCGCCGGCCGCTCCCCGATCGCCAGCCACGTCGTCCCCGCCGCCGACAAGCCCCACTTCCTCGCCCGCACCTGGGACCGGGTCCGCGAGGAGGTCGCCGCCGGCCACCAGGTGTACGTGGTGTGCCCGCGCATCGGCGACGAGGAGCCGGAGGCCGCGCGGAAGTCGCAGGAGACCCCCTCGGCGGAGGACCTGGCGGACAAGCGCCCCCCGCTGGCCGTCGTGGACATCGCCGAGCAGCTGAGCGCGGGCCCGCTGTCCGGCCTGCGCGTGGCGGTGCTGCACGGCAGGATGCAGCCGGACGCCAAGGACGAGGTGATGCGCCGCTTCACCGCCGGCGAGGTGGACGTCCTGGTCGCCACCACGGTCATCGAGGTCGGAGTGAACGTCCCCAACGCCACGGTCATGGTCGTCATGGACGCCGACCGCTTCGGCGTCTCCCAACTCCACCAGCTCCGCGGCCGCGTGGGCCGGGGCTCCGCTCCCGGCCTGTGCCTCCTGGTCACCGAGATGCCGGAGGGCTCCCCGGCCCGCACCCGCCTGGACGCGGTGGCCTCCACCCTCGACGGCTTCGAACTCTCCCGCATCGACCTGGAGCAGCGCCGCGAGGGCGACGTCCTGGGCCAGGCCCAGTCGGGAACCCGCTCCAGCCTCCGCATGCTCACGGTGATCGACGACGAGGAGGTGATCGAAGCAGCCCGCGAGGAGGCCACCACCCTGGTCACCCAGGACCCGGACCTCACGTCCTACCCGGAACTACACAGCGCCCTCCAAACCCTCCTCAACCCAGAACGAGAGGAATACCTGGACAAGGGCTGACCCGGAGCGACGCACCCCCGAGCGCAACAGGAACCCGGCAGCCCGCGTGAGGACCCGGATCGAGAACGCCCCCCGAGCGCACCAGGAACCCACCCGCCCGTGTGAGGGGCCCGGAGCGACGACTCCGAAAAGACGCACCGCAACGCAGGCCCCCGACAGAGCAGCAAACCGACCGATGGCCAGTAAATCCCTATGGCTTTTCGGAGTTGTCGCGGAGAGGCCCCGCCCCAACGACGCGAAGCAGCCCGCCCCCACAACGCGAAGCAGCCCACCCCTCACGAACACCGGAGAGTCCCCACCCCAGCGCACCACTACCCTGGACCCATGACACGCGTGATCGCCGGAACCGCCCGAGGCCGCCGCCTCGCCGTCCCCCCGGGCACCGGCACCCGCCCCACCTCGGACCGCGCCCGCGAAGGCCTCTTCTCCACCTGGGAGTCCCTCCACGGCCCCCTGCAAGGCCAACGCGTACTAGACCTCTACGCGGGCTCGGGCGCGGTAGGACTGGAGTCCCTCTCCCGCGGAGCGACCCACGCCCTCCTGGTGGAGGCCGACCCCCGCGCGGCCCGAGTGATCCGCGACAACGTAGCCGGCCTAGCCCTCCCCGGCGCGGAGGTCCGCGCCGCCAAGGCCGAGCAGGTGCTGACAGCAGGCCCGCCCCCCGCCCCGTACGACGTGGTCTTCCTCGACCCCCCGTACGCCGTCGCGGACGACGCCGTGCGGGAGATCCTGCTCACACTCCGCACGCAGGGCTGGCTCAGCGAGGACGCGCTCGCCACCGTGGAGCGCAGCACCCGGGGCGGCGCGTTCCCGTGGCCGGACGGGTTCGAGCCGCTGCGGTCCCGCACCTACGGCGAAGGCACGCTCTGGTACGGTCGCGCCGCCGCATGACGGTCCCGGAGCGGCCGGAGAAGCCGGAAAACACAGCCGCTCCCCATGGAAAGGAAGCGCACGTGCGCCGCGCAGTCTGTCCTGGGTCCTTCGACCCGATCACCAACGGACACCTCGACATCATCGCCCGCGCCTCGAAGCTGTACGACGAGGTGTACGTCACCGTGATGATCAACAAGTCCAAGAAGGGCCTGTTCGACGTCGACGAGCGGATCGACCTCATCCGCCGCTGCACGGCCGAGTACGGCAACATCCGCGTCGAGGCGTACCACGGCCTCCTGGTCGACTTCTGCAAGCAGCGCGACATCCCCGCCATCGTCAAGGGCCTGCGAGCGGTCTCCGACTTCGACTACGAGCTGCAGATGGCGCAGATGAACCACGGCCTCTCGGGCGTGGAGACCCTCTTCATCCCCACCAACCCGCTGCACAGCTTCCTCTCCTCCAGCCTGGTCAAGGAGGTCGCGGCCTGGGGCGGCGACGTCACCCAGCACGTCCCCGCGCTCGTGGCCCGGGCCCTGGGCGAACGCCTGGCGCAGGAGTAGCCGCACGCGGGCGGACGCCCAAGCCGTAGAGTCTTCCCCCATGGACGTACAGAAGAGGCTCGACGAGATCGTCTCCGCCGTCGAGGGCGCCAGGTCCATGCCCATGTCGGCATCCTGCGTGCTCAACCGCACGGAGCTGCTCGGCATGCTGGAGGAGGTGCGCGCGGCGCTGCCCGGCTCGCTCGCCCAGGCCCGGGAGCTGATCGGCGGCCACGAGCAGCTGGCCGAGCAGGCCCGCCAGGAGGCCGAGCGGATCGTCGAGCAGGCCCGCGCCGAGCGCGGCGAGCTGCTCTCGCAGACGGAGCTGGTGCTGCGCGCCCAGGAGCAGGCCGAGCGCCTCCTCACCGAGGCCCGCCAGGAGGCCGCGGAGATCCGCGCCGATGCCGACGACTACGTCGACAGCAAGCTCGCCAACTTCGAGGTCGTCCTCACCAAGACCATCGGCTCCGTCGACCGCGGCCGCGCCAAGCTGCTCGGCCACGGCGAGCCCTATCCCCAGGAGGGGTACGCCGAGGGCTTCGAGGAGGCCCCCGGGCCCGGCGCGGACCCGGCGGAGCAGCGGCGCCGGGCCGAGGATTACATCGAGGCCCAGTTCCAGGCCTTCGAGAACGTGCTGTCCAAGACCCTGGAGGCGGTCGGCCGCGGCCGGCAGAAGCTGGAGGGCAAGGCCAGGCCCATCGAGGAGCTGACCGCCCACATCGCCGGCCAGGACGAGGGCCCCGCGATCCCGCACCAGCTCTCCGACGAGGGCTTCCTCGCCGACCTGGCCGCGGACCGCCACCCGGCCCCGCAGGCGCAGGCGCAGGCCCCCGAGCCCGCGCAGCAGCCCGCGCCCGCCGCCGTACCGGAGCAGCCGCGCTACTACGAGCAGCAGCCCGGCGCCTACCCGCAGGACGGCTATCCCCAGGAGGGCTACCAGCAGCCCGACGGCTACCAGTCCGGTTCCTACCCGGCGCAGGACTACGGCGTCCAGGACGACCCGTACGGCATGCGCGACCCCCAGTACGCGCAGTCGGCGGCCCAGAACTACCAGCAGCAGCCCGAGCCGTACTGGCAGCAGCAGGGCCACCACAGCGCCCCGCAGCAGCACCAGCAGCCCGGCGCCTACCCGCAGGGCGGCAGCGCGCTGGACGAGACCAGCCTCTTCGACACCAGCATGATCGACCTCGACCAGCTGCGGCAGTACGAGCAGGGGCGCTGACCCGCGTCCGCCCCCGCGGCGGGAGGGGCCTGCCGCCCGCCGCGACCCGGATTGGGTCTCTGCGCGATCGTCCAGTATCCTGAATGTTCGCGTCGCCCTTCCCTGCCCCTGACCAGGCGGGGAGCATGAAAGCAGGAAAGCTCTGAACGCCCGACTGGATCACCGCGCACCTCTCGTGTTCGACACACGTGAGCTCGGCCGCCGTCCCGGCGCAATGAAGAAGCTGACCCGCTCCGTGGCGGCCCCCGCGGATCTCGGTATCGAGGTCATAGGGGTGCCGGAGGGCGCGCCCGTCGAGCTGGACATCCGGCTCGAGTCGGTCATGGAAGGGGTGCTTGTCACAGGCACCGCCCATGCACCGGTCAAGGGTGAGTGCGTAAGGTGTCTGGAGCCCATCGAACAGAAAATCGATGTGGACTTCCAGGAGATGTACTCCTACCCGGAGTCCGATCACCGGGGCCGTGTCTTCGACACAGAGCCCGGCGATGAGGAGTCCGAGCAGGAGACGCACTATCTCGAGGACGACCTGGTCGACCTCGAGCCCGTGCTGCGTGACGCGGTGGTGCTCGCACTGCCGTTGCAGCCGGTGTGCCAGGACGACTGCCCCGGTCTGTGCTCCGAGTGCGGAGCACGGCTGGCGGACGACCCGGACCACCAGCACGAGGTCACCGACATCCGGTGGGCGGCCTTGAAGGATATCGACATGAGCGGTGCCGCGGGCGGCGCCGACGAGAACCAGGAGAAGTAGCCGTGGCTGTTCCCAAGCGGAAGATGTCGCGCAGCAACACGCGCCACCGCCGGTCGCAGTGGAAGGCTGCGGTTCCGACCCTGGTGGCGTGCGAGCGCTGCCACGAGCCGAAGCAGCAGCACATCGCGTGCCCGAGCTGCGGCACCTACAACAAGCGTCAGGTCCTCGAGGTCTGATCGGCGAGGGATACGGCTGATATGTCATCCGACAACAAGGCCTCGTCCCACGCACTTCTGGAAGGGCGGCTCGGCTACCAGCTCGAGTCCGCCCTTCTGGTGCGTGCGCTGACGCACCGCTCCTACGCCTACGAGCACGGCGGTCTGCCGACCAACGAGCGCCTTGAGTTCCTCGGGGACTCCGTCCTGGGCCTGGTCGTCACCGACACCCTCTACAACACCCACCCCGAGCTGCCCGAGGGCCAGTTGGCGAAGCTGCGTGCGGCGGTCGTCAACTCCCGTGCGCTCGCCGACGTGGGCCGCGGTCTCGACCTCGGCTCGTTCGTCATGCTCGGCAAGGGCGAGGAGGGCACGGGCGGCCGCGACAAGGCGTCGATCCTGGCGGACACGCTGGAGGCGGTCATCGGCGCGGTCTACCTGGACAAGGGCCTGGCGGCGGCCTCGGAGCTGATCCACCGGCTCTTCGACCCGCTGATCGAGAAGTCCGCCGGACTGGGCGCCGGGCTGGACTGGAAGACCTCCCTGCAGGAGCTGACCGCGGCGGAGGGCCTGGGCGTGCCCGAGTACCTGGTCTCGGAGACCGGGCCGGACCACGAGAAGACCTTCACGGCTGCAGCTCGCGTCGGTGGTGTCGCGTACGGCACTGGCACTGGCCGCAGCAAGAAGGAAGCGGAGCAGCAGGCGGCGGAGACCGCGTGGCGCGAGATCCGCGCGGCGGCGGACGCGCGGGTGGCGGCAGCCGCCGAGACGCCCACCTCCGCGTAGTTCCCTCGCGGGGTTCCCGGTGCGCGGCGCAGGCCGCGCTCCGGGGGTCCCGCCCCCGCACTCCCGGAGGAGACCATGCCCGAGTTGCCCGAAGTGGAAGTCGTACGGCGCGGACTCGCGCAGTGGGTCGCCGGGCGGACCGTGGGGGAGGCGGAGGTACGGCATCCGCGTGCCGTCCGTCGCCATGCCGGCGGCGGCACGGACTTCGCCGCCAGGCTCAAGGGCCGCACCCTCGGTGAGCCGCGCCGGCGTGGCAAGTACCTCTGGATCCCCCTCGCCGACGAGGGCAGCGCACTGCTGGCGCACCTCGGGATGAGCGGCCAGCTCCTCGTCCAGCCGGAGTCCGCGCCGGAGGAGAAGCACCTGCGGATCCGGCTCCGCTTCACCGACGACAGACGGACCGAGCTGCGCTTCGTCGACCAGCGCACCTTCGGCGGCCTCTCCCTGCACCCGGAGACCGCCGGCGGCCTGCCGGACGTCATCGCCCACATCGCCCGCGACCCGCTGGACCCGGAGTTCGACGACGAGGCGTTCGCGGCGGCCCTGCGCCGCAAGCGCACCACGGTCAAGCGCGCGCTCCTCGACCAGTCCCTGATCAGCGGCGTGGGCAACATCTACGCCGACGAGGCGCTGTGGCGCGCCCGCCTGCACTACGAGCGCGAAACGGCGACGCTCACCCGCCCCCGCACGGCGGAGCTCCTCACCCACGTCCGCGACGTCATGACCGCGGCCCTGGCCCAGGGCGGCACGAGCTTCGACGCCCTGTACGTCAACGTCAACGGGGAGTCGGGCTACTTCGACCGCTCCCTGGACGCGTACGGCCGCGAGGACGAGCCCTGCCGCCGCTGCGGCGCCCCCATCAGCCGCCGCCCGTGGATGAACCGCTCCAGCTACTTCTGCCCCCGCTGCCAGCGCGCCCCGCGCCCGGCCTGACGGGAGGCCGGAGGCGGGGCGCGGGGGTCCGCTCAGCAGCCGAAGCGCTCAGTAGCCGAAGCTCTGCGTCCACCAAGGGCCGCCGCCACCGAAGTGGACGCCCACGCCCAGCGTGGTGAACTCGCAGTTCAGGATGTTCGCGCGGTGGCCGTCGGAGTCCATCCAGGCATCCATCACCGACTGGGCGTTCGCCTGGCCCACGGCTATGTTCTCGCCGCCCAGGTCCGTCACGCCCGCCGCCTCGGCGCGCTCCCAGGGGTCGTCGCCGTCGGGGTCGGTGTGGTCGAAGAAGTCCCGGGCCGCCATGTCCGCGCTGAAGTCGCCGGCCAGCTTCGCCAGCGGGGCGCTCGCCTCCACCGGGCGGCAGCCGGCCTGCGCGCGCTCCTGGTTGACGAGCCGCAGGACCTCCGCCTCCGCGGCGGCCGTGCTGTCGGCGGGCTGCGGGGCCGGCTTCGCGGGCGCGGGTGCCTTCGCCGTGGGGGTGGGCGCGGGCGCCGGCGTGCTCGGCTCGGCGGTGGGCGCCGGCGCCTTCGTCGTGGGCGAGGACTTCGGTACGGGGACCTCGGCGGCCGGCTTCTCCCGAGGCGTCGGCACCTTCGTCGAGGGCTCGGCGGACGGCGTGGGGGAGGCGGTCGGCTCCTGGCCGCCCGACTGCGTCTCCAGCGAGTTCGCCGAATCCGCCCGGAGCCGCTGGCTGCCCGTATCGCCGCCGTCGAGGTCCGACCCCGCGGTGACGAGGCCGCCGCCGAGCGCCAGCGCGCCGACGGCTACCGCCGCGGACGCCCCCAGCATCCCGACCCGGGCCGCGCTCTGCCTGCGGTGCTGGCCCTTCGCTGCGTTACGGCCCCCCTGGTGCGCCGCCACGGAAACGGGTCCGGTAGCGTCTGCTTCGCGTCGATGGCGACCCATCTGACTCATCCCTCACGCGACTAGACGTCAATTGCAGTAATGACCTTCACTCACACGAGCGACATGTCATCGAACCGTGACTCTAGCCCATGGCGCGATCCCGCAACCTGCCCGACGGAAACGTCCGGATAGCGTGGATGCGTGAACGAAGCACTGAACGAAGCCCCCGACGTCCGCCTCACCGCCTGGATTCGCGGGCGCGTCCAGGGAGTTGGCTTCCGCTGGTACACCCGCGCCACCGCACTGGAAATCGGTGGACTGTCCGGCTTTGCGACGAATCTCACCGACGGCAGGGTGCAGGTGGTGGCCGAGGGGCCCAAGGAATCCTGTGAGCTTCTGCTGACGTGGCTGACGGGTCCCGACACGCCCGGGAGGGTCGACGGCGTCACCGAGATCTGGGACGTACCGCGCGGCGCTTATCCGACTTTCGAGATCCGCTGAGCGCCTGCCGGGCGCTTCCCGCCCCGATCTTGGGCCCCACCCGCCGACCTGCCATGACCTGCGGGTTGCCAAGTCGGCCCGGTCATGGAAAGCTGCGATCGATTGATCGGTCCACACGCCCCCGGAGCGCGCCCGCTGAGGCAGCGCCCACGGATACGGGGCGTGATCGTGTTGACCGTCAAACTATTTGGTGAGACGCTGGAAACCCCGCGCACCCTAGCTGTTTGCGATGCCTCTCAGCTCAGGTCCCACCTGATCACATGAGTGGCTGAGCCGGACACCGCGGGTGCCAATCCCTCACGACCCTACCGCTCGGTCGGTCACTCAGTGTGGAGGACCATCAATCATGGCAAAGGCGCTTCTCGGTTACGTCGGCGGCACCGATCCGCGACTGATCGCCGAGATGCGACGGCTGCAGCAGCGTGTCCAGGATCTGGAGTCGGAGCTCGTCCGCATCCAGGCCGAGAACGACATGCTCGCCGCCGCCGCCCATCACGGCGACATGGTGCTCGACAGCGTCGACGTACCCCAGGCGGAGCCTGCGCTCACCTGATCCGGACGCCGGCGAGAGCCGGCCGAGGACCAGCGTGTTCACGATCACCGCTTGAGGATGCTGCAAGGGACGCTTCGGCGTCCCTTCGTCGTTTCCGCACCGCTTATCCGTTACCCGGCTGGTACTACCCGACCCGTACCGCCCGACCGGTCCTGTTTCCCGCACTCCCCGGCTGCGACCCTTACTCCTGATGTGCCCGGGACGTTACTTGGCGAAACGGGCAGGAACGATAGAGTCTCCGGCACCGTCGTCTCGTGGATCCGCCGCCGGAGGAGAGCTCAGCGTGCACCTCAAGAGCCTCACCCTGCGCGGGTTCAAGTCCTTCGCCTCCGCCACCACCCTGCGCTTCGAGCCCGGCATCACCTGCGTGGTCGGCCCCAACGGCTCGGGCAAGTCCAACGTGGTCGACGCCCTCTCCTGGGTGATGGGCGAGCAGGGCGCCAAATCCCTGCGCGGCGGCAAGATGGAGGACGTCATCTTCGCCGGCACCACCGGCCGCCCCCCGCTGGGCCGCGCCGAGGTCTCGCTGACGATCGACAACTCCGACGGTGCGCTGCCGATCGAGTACGCCGAGGTGACGATCACCCGGATCATGTTCCGCAACGGCGGCAGCGAGTACCAGATCAACGGCGAGACCTGCCGGCTCCTCGATATCCAGGACCTCCTGTCCGACTCCGGTATCGGCCGCGAGATGCACGTCATCGTCGGCCAGGGCCAGCTCGACTCCGTCCTGCACGCCGACCCCATGGGCCGCCGCGCCTTCATCGAGGAGGCCGCCGGCGTCCTCAAGCACCGCAAGCGCAAGGAGAAGGCGCTGCGCAAGCTGGACTCCATGCAGGCCAACCTCGCCCGCGTCCAGGACCTCTCCGACGAACTCCGACGCCAGCTCAAGCCGCTCGGCCGGCAGGCCGCCGTGGCCCGCAAGGCCGCCGTCATCCAGGCCGACCTGCGCGACGCCCGGCTGCGCCTCCTCGCCGACGACCTGGTCGGCCAGCGCCGCGCCCTGGCCGCCGAACTCGCCGACGAGGCCGCGCTGAAGGAGCGCAAGGAGACCGCCGAGGCAGCGCTGCGCGAGGCCCGCGAACGCGAGGCCCGGCTGGAGGCCGAGGTCCAGGCCCTCGCCCCGCGCCTGCGCCGCGCCCAGACCACCTGGCACGAGCTGGGCCAGCTCGCCGAGCGCGTCCGCGGCACCGTCAGCCTCGCCGAGGCGCGGGTACGCAGCGCCACCGCCGCCCCCGTCGAGGAGCGGCGCGGCCGCGACCCCGAGGACCTGGAACGCGAGGCGCAGCGCGTCCGCGAACAGGAGGCCGAGCTGGAAGCCGCCCTGGAGGCCGCACAGCGCGCCCTGGAGGACACCGTCGCGCACCGCGCCGAACTGGAGCGCCGACTCCAGCAGGAGGAGCGCCGGTTGAAGGACGCCGCCCGCGCCCTCGCCGACCGGCGCGAACGGCTCGCCCGCCTCAGCGGCCAGGTCACCGCCGCCCGCGGCCGCGCCGCCTCCGCCCAGGCCGAGATCGACCGCCTCGCCGCCGCCCGCGACGAGGCGCGCCGGCGCGCGGAGCTGGCGCAGGAGGCGTACGAGACGCTCCGGGTCGAGGTCGACGGCCAGGGCGCCGAGGACGCCGAGCTGACCGCGCAGCACGAGGCGGCGAAGGGCGCCCTGGCCGAGGCGGAGGCGGCGCTGGGCACCGCCCGCGAGGCCGCCACCGACGCGGAGCGCCGCCGCGCCGCCACCCGCGCCCGCCACGACGCGCTCGCGCTCGGACTGCGCCGCAAGGACGGCACCGGGACCCTGCTGGACGCCGCCGGCCGGCTCGGCGGCGTCCTGGGACCGGCCGCCGGGCTGCTGACCGTCGCCCCCGGCCACGAGATCGCGGTGGCGGCGGCGCTGGGCGCGGTCGCCGACGCGGTCGCCGTCACCGGACCCGCCTGCGCCGCCGAGGCGCTGCGGCTGCTGCGCAAGCAGGACGCCGGCCGCGCCACCCTGCTGCTCGCCGGCGCACCGCACGCCCCCTCCGCCCCGTACGGGCAGCTGCCCGCCGGCGCCCGCTGGGCCGCCTCCCTCGTCTCGGGCCCCGAGGAGCTCCTCCCGGCCCTGCGCCGCCTGCTGAAGGACACCGCCGTCGTCGGCACGCTGGAGGACGCCGAGGACCTCATCGCCGTACGGCCCGAGCTGACCGCCGTCACCGCCGAGGGCGACCTGCTCGGCGCGCACTGCGCCACCGGCGGCTCCGCGGGCGCCCCGAGCCTGCTGGAGGTGCAGGCCTCCGTCGACGAGGCCGCCGCCGAGCTGGCCGAACTGGACCTGCGCTGCGGCGCGTTGGCGGACGGCCGGCGCACCGCCGAGGAGGTACGCCGCGCCTGCGCCGCCCGGGTCGAGGAGCTGGGCGCCCGGCGCAGCGCAGCCGAGCGGGAGAAGGCCGTCGCCGCCGGCGAACTGGGCCGCCTCGGCGGCCAGGCGCGCGGCGCCGCCGGCGAGGCCGAGCGGACGGCCGCCGCCGTCGCCAAGGCGCAGGAGGCCCTCGCCCGGGCCACCGAGGAGGCCGCCGAGCTGGGGGAGCGCCTCGCGGTCCTGGAGGAGGCGGACCCCTTCGGGGAGGAGGGCGAGCCCGACTCCACCCTGCGCGACCGGCTCTCCGCCGACGGCGCCAACGCCCGGCAGACGGAGATGGAGGCGCGCCTCCAGGCCCGTACCCACGAGGAGCGGGTCAAGGCGCTCGCCGGCCGCGCCGACGGACTCGCGCGGGCCGCCCGCGCCGAGGGCGAGGCCCGCGCCCGCGCCGAGGCGCGCCGGGCCCGCCAGCGCCACGAGGCCGCCGTCGCCGAGGCCGTCGCCGGCGGCGCCCCGGTCCTGCTGGCGCACGTGGAGGTCTCGCTGCTGCGCGCCGAGCGCGAGCACGCGGGCGCCGAGCGGGCGCGGGCCGTGCACGAGGAGGAGCTGGGGCGGCGGCGGGGCGCCGCCCGCGAGCTCAGCCAGGAGCTGGACAAGCTCACCGACTCCGTCCACCGCGGCGAGGTGCTCGGCGCGGAGAAGCGGATGCGGATCGAGCAGCTGGAGACGCGGGCCATGGAGGAGCTGGGCGTCGAGCCGGTGGCGCTGATCGGCGAGTACGGGCCCGAGCAGCCCGTCCCGGCCTCGCCGCCCGCCGAGGGCGAGGAGCTCCCCGAGGACCCGGAGCATCCGCGCAACCGGCCCCGCCCCTTCGTACGGGCCGAGCAGGAGAAGCGGCTGAGGGGCGCCGAGCGGGCCTACCAGCAGCTCGGCAAGGTCAACCCGCTCGCGCTGGAGGAGTTCGCGGCGCTGGAGGAGCGGCACAAGTTCCTCTCCGAGCAGCTGGAGGACCTCAAGAAGACCCGCACCGACCTGCTGCAGGTCGTCAAGGAGGTCGACGAGCGCGTCGAGCAGGTCTTCGCGGAGGCGTTCCACGACACGGCACGGCAGTTCGAGGGTGTCTTCTCCCGGCTCTTCCCCGGCGGCGAGGGGCGGCTCTTCCTCACCGACCCCGACGACATGCTGCACACCGGCGTCGAGGTCGAGGCCCGCCCGCCCGGCAAGAAGGTCAAGCGGCTCTCGCTGCTCTCCGGCGGCGAGCGCTCGCTGACGGCCGTGGCGATGCTGGTGTCGATCTTCAAGGCCCGGCCCTCGCCGTTCTACGTGATGGACGAGGTCGAGGCGGCCCTCGACGACACCAACCTGCAGCGCCTCATCCGCATCATGCGCGAGCTGCAGGAGTCCTCGCAGCTGATCGTGATCACCCACCAGAAGCGCACGATGGAGGTCGCGGACGCGCTCTACGGGGTGTCGATGCAGGGCGACGGGGTGTCGAAGGTGATCAGCCAGCGCCTGAAGTAGCCCCGCCGCGGTCCCCGCCCACCCGGGGGCACCGCCCCTTCCAGGCTATCGGCGGGCACTGACAGCACGCCGCGTTCGTGCCCGCACGGGTGATACTGGACCCGTTATGGAAATCCTCATCCTCATCATCGCCATCGCCGTGGTCGCGGTGGGCGCCGCGAGCGGGCTCGTCATCGGCGGGCGTCGCAAGAAGGCGCTGCCTCCGCCGCCGCGCGAGACCCCGACCCTGACCCCCGGCCGCAGCGCGGCCCCCGCCGAGCCGAAGACGGGCGACGAGGCGGCGCCACCGGCCGAGGAAGACGTCCGGCGCACCATCGAGGAGGTGGTGCTGCCGGACGGCGACACGGTCGTCGAGGTGAGCGGCCCTCCCCTCGACGTGCCGGAGCCGACCGCCGGCCGGCTCGTGCGGCTGCGCTCCCGGCTCTCCCGTTCGCAGAACGCCCTCGGCAAGGGCCTGCTCAGCCTGCTCTCGCGCGACCACCTCGACGAGGACACCTGGGAGGAGATCGAGGACACCCTCCTCACCGCCGACCTCGGCGTCGCCCCCACCCAGGAGCTGGTCGAGCGGCTGCGCGAGCGCGTGAAGGTGCTCGGCACCCGCGACCCCGCGGAGCTGCGCGCCCTGCTGCGCGAGGAGCTGCTGCGCACCATCGGCACCGACCTGGACCGGGTGGTGCACACCGAGCCCGGCGTGAGCGCCGACGGTGCGGAGCTGCCCGGCATCGTCCTGGTCGTCGGGGTCAACGGCACCGGCAAGACCACCACCACCGGCAAGCTGGCCCGGGTGCTCGTCGCCGACGGCAAGTCCGTCGTCCTGGGCGCGGCGGACACCTTCCGCGCCGCCGCCGCCGACCAGCTGCAGACCTGGGGCGAGCGCGTCGGCGCGCGTACGGTGCGCGGGCCCGAGGGCGGCGACCCCGCCTCCGTCGGCTTCGACGCCGTCAAGGAGGGCATCTCCCAGGGCGCCGACGTGGTGCTCATCGACACCGCCGGGCGGCTGCACACCAAGACCGGCCTCATGGACGAGCTGGGCAAGGTCAAGCGCGTCGTGGAGAAGCACGGCCCGGTCGACGAGGTGCTGCTGGTCCTGGACGCCACCACCGGCCAGAACGGCCTGGTCCAGGCCCGCGTCTTCGCCGAGGTCGTGGACATCACGGGCATCGTGCTCACCAAGCTCGACGGCACGGCCAAGGGCGGCATCGTCGTCGCCGTGCAGCGGGAGCTGGGCGTCCCGGTGAAGCTGGTCGGCCTGGGCGAGGGCCCGGACGACCTGGCGCCCTTCGACCCGGAGGCGTTCGTCGACGCCCTGATCGGCGACTGACCGCTCCAGCACCAAACGTACGTGGGCCGCCGCACCTTCGAAGGTGCGGCGGCCCACGTACGTCCGGGACGGGGCGGGGGCTCAGATCCCGGCGCGATGGCTCACGTACGCCAGGGTCCCCAGCAGCAGCCGCGCCTGCGGCAGCGCCGGGGGGCTGAAGGCGTCCAGTGTCGGCGGGCGCAGCCAGCGCACCGGGCCGAGGCCCCGGTAGTCGCTGGGAGGAGCGGGGATGTGGTCGCCGGGGCCCAGGCAGCGCAGGTCCAGGTCGGCGTAGTCCCAGCCCGTGCGGTAGAGCAGCTGCGGCAGCCGGGCGGCGGCGCCCGGCGCGACGAAGAAGTACGCCCGCCCGCCCGGCGCCGCGCCGGGGAGCTCCGGGCCGGGGGCCGGCGTCACCGAGACCGGGCCGAGCGGCAGCCCCATCCGCTCCAGGCGGACCAGGGCGCGGCGGCCCGCGCGGGCGTCGACGTCGAGGACGTCGAAGGAGCGGCCGACCGGCAGCAGCACCGAGGCCCCGGGTGTACGGGCCCACGCGGCGGTCGCCGCGTCCAGCGTGCTGCCGGCGGGGACCGCCGGCGCGTCGGCGAGCGGATGGTCGCCGGGGGAGAGGCAGCCGGCGAGGCCGCAGGAGCACTCGCCGCGCACCAGCCGGGCGCCGGGGCGTACGTCCCAGCCCCACAGCCCCGTGTACTCGGCGACCGTCGTGCCGTCGAAGGAGCGGCCCCGTCGGACGGAGCGGATGTCGCGGATGCCGCCGATTGTGAAGCCCATGCCCCCTCCAACGGGTCTTCCCGGCCGATGGTTACTGCGCCCGCGCGCGGCCATCGGCGAAGCCTGGTGCGCCGCTGCCCCCAGCCATCTCACCTACAGCACCGTCGCGGTAACGCAGCGTCGCCGCGAGGGCGTTCCGAGGCGGGCCGGGGTGGCGCGCGGAACGTTTCGCGCCGTTTCGCACCTCCGTGCTTCCGGCGCTGGAACGCTCCTTGTCAAGTCAACCGTGGTAAGCCAGGCTGATGTTCACCCCTGGGGGTGGCGAATGGTGGCGTTTCCGGGATCGCGGTCGCGGAGAAGGTGATCGTAGGATTACTTTCGGTACACGAGTCCCGCTGGTATGGGTCAGATGACTATGCCGGAGGCAGGGCGGCGCACGTTCGGTCGTGTTCGGTCAAGGCGGTGCCTGATGCGGCCCGCCGCGGCCGGTCGGGGCCGGGTTGGGGCGAGTCGGGTCGAGCGGCCCGGAGCCGGGCGAGGGCAGGATGGGGGCAGGTGCCGTGGACAGTGGCCACAGCGGGGGCGGTGACAAGCGCCCCAACGAGCAGCTGTCGTCGTGGTTCATGCGCAGCGGCTGGTCCAAGGGCGAGCTGGCGCGGCAGGTCAACCGCCGTGCCCGGACCCTCGGCGCCCACCACATCAGCACCGACACCTCGCGGGTGCGCCGCTGGCTCGACGGCGAGAATCCGCGCGAGCCCATCCCGCGCATCCTCTCCGAGCTGTTCTCCGAGCGCTTCGGATCCCCCGTCGGCGTCGAGGAGTTGGGCCTGCGCTCCGCCCGCCACACCCCGGCCGGCAGCGGCGTCGACCTGCCGTGGGCCGGCGAGCAGACCGTGCAGCTGCTGAGCGAGTTCTCGCGCAGCGACCTGATGCTGGCCCGCCGCGGCTTCCTCGGCAGCTCGCTCGCCCTCTCCGCCGGCCCCGCCCTCATCGAGCCCATGCAGCGCTGGCTCGTCCCCGCCCCGGCGCTCCCCGGCGAGGAGGCGCCCCCCGCGGGCGCCGGGCGGCCGCACAGACTCTCCGGCCCCGAGCTGGACCTGCTGGAGACCACCACGACGATGTTCCGCCGCTGGGACAACCAGTGCGGCGGCGGCCTGCGCCGCAAGGCCGTCATCGGCCAGCTGCACGAGGTCACCGAGCTGCTGCAGGAGCCCCAGCCCCCCGCCGTCGGCCGCCGCCTCTTCCGTGCCGCCGCCGAACTCGCCCAGCTCGCCGGGTGGATGAGCTTCGACATGGGGCTGCATCCCACCGCGCAGAAGTACTTCGTGCTCGCCCTGCACGCCGCCAAAGAGGCCGGCGACAAGCCCCTGGGGGCGTACGTGCTCTCCAGCATGGGGCGGCAGATGATCCATCTGCGCCGCCCGGACGACGCGTTGGAGCTGATCCACCTCGCGCAGTACGGCAGCCGGGACGGCGCCACGGTCCGTACGCAATCCATGCTGTATGCGATGGAGGCACGCGCCTACGCCAACCTCGGCCAGCCCGACCGCTGCCACCGCGCGGTGCGGATGGCCGAGGACTGCTTCTCCGACATCGACGCCGGCGACGAGGAGCCCGGCTGGATCGGCTTCTTCAGCGAGGCCGAACTCAGCGCGGAGAGCGCCCACTCCTACCGCGACCTCGCCTACGTCGCCGGCCGCTCCCCGACCTACGCCGCGCTCGCCCGGCCGCCGATGGAGAAGGCCGTGGCGCTGTTCGCCGAGCAGCCGGACTACGCCCGGTCGTATGCGCTGAACCTGGTGGGCATGGCCAGCGTGCACCTGCTGGAGCGTGAGCCCGAGGGCTGCGTGGCCCGTACGGGGGAGGCGATCCAACTGGCCCACCGGGTGCGCTCGGAGCGGGTCGACAACCGCATCCGCACCACCGTGGACCTGGCCCTGCGGGACTTCACCGGAGTAGCCGCGGTCCGCTCGCTCGCCGACCGGGTCCAGCACGAGCTGCCCGAGACCGCCTGAGCCGGCCGGCTCCCCCTCCCCACCCCGCAAGCCCCGCTCGCGGCGGCAGGTCGGACAGCCCGAAACGGCGCCCCCACGCCAGGTCAACGAGCCTGCCGCCGCGAGTGGTTGACACCCCGCGCGGTGCCGCGGCTCCCGAAGCCGCGCGCCACGCCGGACGGTCCGGAGAAGTTCACCCCCTCGTAACACCCCGTGCGCCTTCGTCACGCCCGCGAAACATCGTGCGGCAGCGGTTGAAACCGCCCTGCGTCAACCTCAGGGCGCATAACCGGCCCACCTTTCCCGCACGATCGCACCGGCACATCCCGCACGGGCCGCACGACGACGAGGAGACGCCGATGCCAACAGGCATCACGCTGGCCGCAGACGCCCCGACCCTGTCTGCCGCCAACACCGGATTCATGCTCATCTGCTCCGCCCTGGTGATGGTGATGACACCGGCCCTGGCCTTCTTCTACGGAGGCATGGTCCGCGTCAAGTCGGTGCTCAACATGCTGATGATGAGCTTCATCAGCCTGGGCATCGTCACCATCCTGTGGGTGCTCTACGGCTTCAGCATCGCCTTCGGCACCGACCACTCCGGCCTCTTCGGCTGGGAGAACGACTACGTCGGCCTCAGCGGCCTGGGCCTGGTCCAGCTCTGGGACGGCTACACCATCCCGGTGTACGTCTTCGCCGTCTTCCAGCTGATGTTCGCCATCATCACCCCGGCGCTGATCAGCGGCGCCCTGGCCGACCGGGTCAAGTTCACCGCCTGGGCGCTCTTCGTCGCCCTGTGGGCCACGGTCGTCTACTTCCCCGTCGCCCACTGGGTCTGGGGCACCGGCGGCTGGGCCTTCGACCTCGGCGTCATCGACTTCGCCGGCGGCACGGCCGTCCACATCAACGCCGGAGCCGCCGCCCTGGGCGTGATCCTGGTGATCGGCAAGCGCGTCGGCTTCAAGAAGGACCCGATGCGCCCGCACAGCCTGCCGCTGGTGATGCTCGGCGCCGGCCTGCTGTGGTTCGGCTGGTTCGGCTTCAACGCCGGCTCCTGGCTGGGCAACGACGACGGCGTCGGCGCGGTGATGTTCGTCAACACCCAGGTCGCCACGGCCGCCGCGATGCTCGCCTGGCTGGCGTACGAGAAGATCCGCCACGGCGCGATGACCACCCTGGGCGCCGCCTCCGGCGCGGTCGCCGGCCTGGTCGCCATCACCCCCTCCGGCGGCTCCTGCTCCCCGCTGGGCGCCATCGCCATCGGCGTGGTCGCCGGTGTCGCCTGCGCCCTGGCCGTCAGCCTGAAGTACAAGCTGGGCTACGACGACTCCCTCGACGTGGTCGGCGTCCACCTGGTCGGCGGCGTCGTCGGCTCCCTGCTCGTGGGCCTCTTCGCCACCGGCGGCGTGCAGTCCGACGCCAAGGGCCTGTTCTACGGCGGCGGGCTCGACCAGCTCGGCAAGCAGGCGGCCGGTGTCGGCGCCGTCCTGGCCTACTCGCTGATCGCCTCCGCGATCCTCGCCTTCCTCATCGACAAGACGATCGGCATGCGCGTCAGCGAGGATGTCGAGGTCGCCGGTATCGACCGCAGCGAGCACGCCGAGACCGCGTACGACAGCAGCGGCGTCGGCAGTGCGGCGAGCGGCTCCGCCGCACTCCCGGCCCCGGCGCCGGCAACCAGCGACAGCACCGTCAAGGACACCGCGAAGAAGGTCGACGCATGAAACTGATCACGGCAGTCATCAAGCCGCACCGCCTCGACGAGGTGAAGGAGGCCCTCCAGGCCTTCGGGGTGCACGGGCTGACCGTCACCGAGTCCAGCGGCTACGGCCGCCAGCGCGGGCACACCGAGGTCTACCGGGGCGCGGAGTACACGGTCGATCTCGTGCCGAAGGTCCGGATAGAGGTGCTGGCCGAGGATGATGACGCGGAGCAGCTCGTCGACGTGGTCGTGAAGGCCTCCCGCACCGGGAAGATCGGCGACGGCAAGGTATGGGTCGTCCCCGTCGAGACGGCGGTGCGCGTCCGCACCGGCGAGCGCGGTCCCGACGCGCTGTAGCGGCGTCCAGGGCGCGGGCGCGGAAATCCGACGACAGGCGGGAGTACGACGGGTGACACAGGGCCAGGACGACATGACCTCATCCGACCCTCCCACCGCGGAGTCGACCGTGAAATCGACCGCGGAGCCCGCGAGTTACGCGGCGGCCCGGCTGAGCCTCCTCACCGAGGGGGCCCGGTCCGGGCCGCCGCGCCGTGCGGGCCTGGCCCAGGTCACCGACCGCTGGCTCGCGGCGCTGCTGCACACGGCCGCCGGGGACGGCGGCGCCGGCCCCCTGAAGGGGATCTCCCTGGTGGCCGTCGGCGGCTACGGACGCGGCGAGCTGTCCCCGCGCAGCGACCTGGACCTGCTGCTGCTCCACGACGGCTCCCGCAAGGGCCCCGCGCTCGCCGCCGTCGCCGACGCCCTGTGGTACCCGGTCTGGGACCAGGGCCTGGCCCTGGACCACTCGGTCCGTACCCTCCCCGAAACACTCGCCACCGCCGCCGAGGACCTCAAGGTCCAGCTCGGCCTCCTCGACGCCCGCCATCTGGCCGGCGACACCGCGCTGACCGCCGCCCTGCGCAGCGGCGTCCTGGCCGGCTGGCGCAACCAGGCCCCCAAGCGCCTGCCCGAACTGCGCGAGCTGGGCGAGGCCCGCGCCGAGCGCCACGGCGAGCTGCGCTACCTGCTGGAGCCGGACCTGAAGGAGGCCCGCGGGGGACTGCGCGACCTCACCGCCCTGCGCGCGGTCGCGGCCTCCTGGCTGGCCGACGCCCCCCGCGAGGGACTGGAGCGCGCCCGCACCCGGCTGCTGGACGTACGCGACGCCCTGCACCTGGCCACCGGCCGCGCCACCGACCGCCTCTCCCTCCAGGAGCACGACCAGGTCGCCGCCGACCTGGGGCTGCTCGACGCCGACACCCTGCTGCGCGAGGTCTACGAGGCGGCGGGGACGGTCAGTTACGCCGGAGACGTCACCTGGCGCGAGGTCGACCGGGTGCTGCGCGCCCGCGCCGGCCGCCCCAGACTGCGCGCCCTGCTGGGCCGCGGCGACACCCGCCGCCCGGGCGGCGGGGAGCGCACACCCCTCGCGGACGGCGTCGTCGAGCAGGACGGCGAGGCGGTCCTCGCGCTCAGCGCCCGCCCCGACCGCGACCCCCAGCTCCTGCTGCGCGCCGCCGCCGCGGCCGCCCAGGCCGGCCTGCCCCTCTCCCGCCACGCGGTACGCCGCCTCGCAGCCGACGCCAGGGCGCTGCCCGTGCCCTGGCCGGCCCAGGCCCGCGAGGAACTGGTGACACTGCTGGGTGCCGGCGAGCCGGCCGTCGCGGTCTGGGAGGCGCTGGAGGCCGAGGGCCTCATCACCCGCCTGCTGCCCGACTGGGAGCGGGTGCGCTGCCGCCCCCAGCGCAACGCCGTCCACCGCTGGACCGTCGACCGCCACCTGGTCGAGACCGCCGTGCGGGCCGCCGCGCTGACCCGCCGGGTGGGCCGCCCCGACCTGCTGCTCGTCGCCGCGCTGCTGCACGACATCGGCAAGGGCTGGCCCGGCGACCACTCCGTCGTGGGCGAGACCATCGCCCACGACATGGCCCTGCGGCTGGGCTTCCCTCCCAGGGACGCCGCCGTGCTGGCCCTTCTCGTACGGCGCCATCTGCTGCTCGTGGAGACCGCCACCCGCCGCGACCTGGACGACCCCGCCACCGTGCGGGTCGTCACCGACGCCGTCGGCGACCTGGGCGCGCTGGAGCTGCTGCACGCCCTCACCGAGGCCGACGCGCTGGCCACCGGACCGGCGGCCTGGTCGAGCTGGCGCGCCTCCCTCGTCGCCGACCTGGTCAAACGCGCCGCCGCCGTGCTGGCCGGAGCGGGCGAGCCGCCGCCGGCCGCCGCCGCGGAGCCCAGCGCCGAGGAGGAGCGGATGGCCATCGAGGCCTGGCGCACCGGCGTCCCCGTACTGGCGCTGCGGGCCCGCCCGGAGGAGCCGGTCGGCCAGGAGGCCGCGACCGGACCGGAGGCGGGGCGGGATGCGGGGCGGGATACGGGGCAGGAGGAGGCATCCCGGCCCGTCGGCGTGGAGCTGGGCATCGCGCTGCCCGACCAGCCCGGCGTGCTGCCCTGCGTCGCCGGGGTCCTGGCGCTGCACCGGCTGACGGTACGCACCGCGGAGCTGCGCCCCCTGGACCTCCCGGAGCTGATCACCGGCGACTCCAGCCGGATGCTCCTGCTGACCTGGCGGGTCGCCGCCGAGTACGGCTCGCTCCCGGAGGCGGCCCGGCTGCGCGCCGATCTCGTACGGGCGCTGGAGGGCACCCTCGACATCCCCGCGCGCCTGGCGGAGCGCGAGCGCGCCTACCGGCCGGGACGCCGGCGCGGGGCCGGCTCGCCCCCGCCGCGGGTGACGGTCGCCTCCGGCGGCTCCTCGGTCGCCACCGTGATCGAGGTACGGGCCCAGGACGAGCCGGGGCTGCTGCACCGCATCGGCCGGGCGCTGGAGGCCGCGGGCGTGCATGTACGCAGCGCACACGTGAGCACTCTGGGCGCCAACGCCGTCGACACCGTGTACGTGACGCACCCCGACGGCTCCCCGCTGGCGGACATGGACGCGGCGGAGCTGGCCCGGCGGGTGGAGGAGGCGCTGCGCTGACCGCCTTCCGGCCGCGTGGAGCGGCCGCCTTCAGGGCAGGGACCTGCGCCGCGCTCCGGCCGGATACCCTGGAGGGCGACCCACCGAGAGCCCCCCGAGCTGAGGATCGACGACAGCCGTGTT
Organism: Streptomyces polyrhachis; assembly: GCF_042663125.1. Taxonomy (NCBI): domain Bacteria; kingdom Bacillati; phylum Actinomycetota; class Actinomycetes; order Kitasatosporales; family Streptomycetaceae; genus Streptomyces; species Streptomyces polyrhachis. Next base: position 29,610 of record NZ_JBHSZO010000010.1, read on the forward strand.
CGACACACTTTCCGATCGCCTCGAAGCAGCCTTCAAGTCCCTGCGGGGCAAGGGCCGCCTGACCGAGGCCGACATCGACGCCACGGCGCGCGAGATCCGTATCGCCCTGCTGGAGGCCGACGTCGCGCTGCCGGTCGTGCGGGCCTTCATCAAGCAGGTCAAGGACCGGGCCCTGGGCGCGGAGGTCTCCAAGGCCCTCAACCCGGCCCAGCAGGTCGTCAAGATCGTCAACGACGAGCTGGTGACCATCCTCGGCGGCGAGACCCGCCGCCTGCGCTTCGCCAAGACCGCGCCGACCGTCATCATGCTCGCCGGTCTGCAGGGCGCCGGTAAGACCACCCTGGCCGGAAAGCTCGGCCACTGGCTCAAGGGCCAGGGCCACTCCCCGCTGCTCGTCGCCTGCGACCTCCAGCGCCCCAACGCCGTCAACCAGCTGAGCGTCGTCGCCGAGCGCGCCGGCGTCGCGGTCTACGCCCCGGAGCCGGGCAACGGGGTGGGCGACCCGGTGAAGGTGGCCTCGGACTCCATCGCCTACGCCCGCGACAAGCAGTACGACGTCGTGGTCGTCGACACCGCGGGCCGCCTCGGCATCGACACCGAGATGATGCGCCAGGCCGCCGACATCCGCGACGCCGTCAGCCCCGACGAGATCCTCTTCGTCGTCGACGCGATGATCGGCCAGGACGCGGTCAACACCGCCGAGGCGTTCCGCGACGGCGTCGGCTTCGACGGCGTGGTGCTCTCCAAGCTCGACGGCGACGCCCGCGGCGGCGCCGCGCTCTCCGTCGCGCACGTCACCGGCCGCCAGATCATGTTCGCCTCCAACGGCGAGAAGCTGGACGACTTCGACGCCTTCCACCCCGACCGGATGGCCTCGCGCATCCTCGGCATGGGCGACGTCCTGTCGCTCATCGAGAAGGCCGAGCAGACCTTCAGCCAGGACGAGGCCCAGAAGCTCGCCGACAAGCTGGCGAAGGGCCCCAAGGAGTTCACGCTCGACGACTTCCTGGCGCAGATGGAGCAGGTCCGCAAGATGGGCTCCATCTCCAAGCTGCTCGGGATGATGCCCGGCATGGGCCAGATCCGCGACCAGATCAACAACATCGACGAGCGCGACGTCGACCGCATCTCCGCGATCATCAAGTCGATGACCCCGGTCGAGCGCCAGGACCCGACGATCATCAACGGCTCGCGCCGGGCCCGCATCGCCCGCGGCTCGGGCGTCGAGGTCTCGGCCGTGAAGGGCCTGGTGGAGCGGTTCTTCGAGGCCCGCAAGATGATGTCGCGGATGGCCCAGGGCAAGGGCATGCCGGGGATGCCGGGCATGCCCGGGATGGGCGGCGGCGCGGCCAAGCGCAAGGGCAAGCCCGTGAAGAAGGCCAAGGGCAAGCAGCGCTCGGGCAACCCGATGAAGCGCCAGGAGGAGGAGCGCGCCGCGGCGGAGAAGCGCACGGCGGCCGCCGAGGGCGGCGCCTTCGGCCTGCCGGCCGGTCAGGACGCGGCCGACTTCGAACTGCCCGACGAGTTCAAGAAGTTCATGTGAGTCGAGGCTTCCCCTCGACTCCGCGGGGCCCGTACCCGGCGTACGGGCCCCGCGGGTTTTCGACCGCCCTGCCGCTCAGGCCGAGGCGATCAGATAGCGGAAGACGTTGGGCATCCAGACCATGCCGCCCTCGCGGCGGTACGGATGGAGCGCCTCCGTCAGCTCCTTGACCACCCGCGCCTCGTCCAGCGCGCGGATCGCCGCGTCGAAGTAGCCGGTGGAGAGCAGGCCCCGTACCGCGCTGTCGGTGTCCGCGTAGCCGAACGGGCAGGCCACCCGCCCCGAGCCGGCCGGCGTCAGCCCCGCCGCCCGGGCGAGGTCCTCCAGGTCGTCGCGCCCGGGCGCCCGCCAGGCCGCGGGTGCGCCGGCCGGATCCGCCAGCCGGGCGCCGAGCCGCAGCACCGGCGTGCTCGCGCAGCGCTCGGCCGGCCCCCAGGAGGCCAGGACCACCGCACTGCCCCGCTCGGCCAGCGCCGCCGCCTCCGCCAGCGTGGAGGCGCGCACCCGCTCGAAGGCCGTGATCACGGTGAAGGGCCGGCCCCTTTCGCCGGGGAGGTCGGGCAGCCCCCGGCCCGGCAGCGCGGCCCGGTGGGACGCCTCCCGGCCGGACCCGGCGGTCAGCCGCTCGCGGGCCAGGGCCAGCCGCCGCGGGTCGCTGTCCAGCCCGGTGACCTGCGCACCGCGCCGGGCGGCCAGCAGCAGGGCGAGGCCCGAGCCGCACCCCAGGCCCAGCAGCCGCGCGCCGGGGCCGAGGTCGAGCCGGTCGTAGACCGCCTCGTAGAGCGGCACCATCATGCGCTCCTGGATCTCCGCCCAGTCCCGCGCCCGGCTGCTCCCCGCCGCCGGCCGCGGAGCGGGGGAGGGGGCGTGGGCGGCGGAGGGATGGGTCCGTACGAGCGCAGGAGGTCTCGAGACAACGGTCATAACGCCCCAATCCACGTGGGTTGCGTAGCGTGCGTTCGCCCGGCTCCGGGAGCGGTGCCGGTCCTCCCCCCGTATGCCAGACAACTCCCCATCCGCCCGGTCGTCCAGGGGCGATTCGGCAAAGACCGGGCCATGGTCGTAGCATCTGCGCCATGGCTAAGGCACCCGTACTCACCCCCCAGGCGGAAGACTTCCCGCGCTGGTACCAGGACCTGATCAACAAGGCCGAGCTGGCCGACAACGGCCCCGTGCGCGGCACCATGGTGATCCGGCCGTACGGGTACGGCCTGTGGGAGCGGATGCAGCAGGACATGGACCGGCGGATCAAGGAGACGGGGACGCAGAACGCGTACTTCCCCCTCCTCATCCCGCAGTCCTACCTGACCCGGGAGGCCGAGCACGTCGAGGGCTTCGCCCCGGAGCTGGCGGTCGTCACACACGGCGGCGGCAAGGAGCTGGAGGAGCCGGTCGTCATCCGGCCCACCTCCGAGACCATCATCAACGAGTACTTCTCCAAGTGGATCCAGAGCCACCGGGACCTGCCGCTGCTGATCAACCAGTGGGCGAACGTGGTGCGTTGGGAGATGCGCCCGCGCCTCTTCCTGCGCACCTCGGAGTTCCTCTGGCAGGAGGGCCACACCGCCCACGCCACCTACGAGGACGCGCGCGACTTCGCGGCGAACATCCACCGCAACGTCTACGAGGCGTTCATGCGCGACGTCCTCGCCATCGACGTGGTGCCCGGCCGCAAGACCGCCAAGGAGCGCTTCGCCGGCGCCATCAACACCCTCACGCTGGAAGCGATGATGGGCGACGGCAAGGCGCTGCAGATGGGCACCAGCCACGAGCTGGGCCAGAACTTCGCCAAGGCGTTCAACACCACGTACCTCTCCAGGGAGAGCAGGCAGGAGCTGGTCTGGCAGACCTCCTGGGGCTCCACCACCCGCATGATCGGCGCGCTGGTGATGTCGCACGGCGACGACAACGGCCTGCGGGTGCCGCCGCGGCTGGCGCACATCCAGGTCGTCGTCATGGCGATCAAGGGCGACGAGGCCGTGGTGGCGAAGGTCCGCGAGATCGGCGACCGCCTCGCCGCCGCGGGCCTGCGCGTCCACATCGACGACCGCACCGACACCCCCTTCGGCCGGCGGGCGGTGGACTGGGAGCTGAAGGGCGTTCCGGTACGCGTCGAGATCGGCCCGCGCGACCTGGAGAACGGCACCGCGATGGTCGCCCGGCGGATCGCCGGCGGCAAGTCGCCCGTGCGGATCGAGGAGCTGGAGGCGCTGCTGCCCAAGGCGCTGGAGGAGGACCAGGAGCTGCTGCTGACCCAGTCGCGCGAGCGCCGCGAGTCGCGCACCAGCGACGTGGCGACGCCGGCGGAGGCCGCCGAGGTCGCCGTGGGCGGCGGCTGGGCCCGTATCCCCTGGGCCGACCTGGGTCCGCAGGGCGAGGCCAAGCTCGGCGAGCAGTCCGTCTCGGTACGGTGCCTGGTCGCCGAGGACGGCTCGGTCCCGGTCGCGGACGACGCACCGGGCACGGTGGCGATCGTGGCGCGCTCGTACTGAGCGATTCGTGCTCCCGGCTCGTACGGAGCGAGGAGCTGGAACCGGACAGCTGTCCGAGCCGTCCTACCCAACGAGCCACCCCCGGCGCGCGGTCGATTTCGCGCGCCGGGGCGTACGCGCCGGTTATGCGACGGCTTGCGGTGAGTCCTGCCCGCATACTCGCAATCTCCGCAGTTCTCCGCACCTGCCCGTGTCCGGACGCATCAGCAGTGATACTGGCCGGTAGGGGCAAATCATTTCGGATGCCTGGAATCGGAACACCGCCGGATCCCCGGTCGTTCTTTACGACGTGAGCACGACACCACCTGTATTGGCAGCGGAGCTGGCATTCGCGTGGGCCGAGATTCAACGGCACCACCCGGAACTGCCGGACCTGGCCGCGCCTGAAGCGCTAATCGGAGAATCCTCGTCCGCCTGCGGTGGGGAGCTCTCCTTCGAACGGCTCCTGCACGAAGCTGTCCACGGTGTGGCGGCGGCCCGGGGGATCCGCGACACCTCGCGGGCCGGCCGCTATCACAACCGCCGATTCCTGGCCGTGGCCGAGGAGTTGGGGCTCGAGCACGTGGAGGAGCCACACGCGAGCAGCGGGTTCTCGCTGGTCGCCCTCACCCCGGAGGCCAAGAAGCGGTACCGACCGGCCATGGAGCGCCTCAACCGCGCTCTGAAGGCGCACTCGGCGGCGACGTCCGCCGAGACCACGCGCGCCTTCCGGGGTCCGGCCGCCCGGCACGGCTCCTCGGGGGGAGGGGTCCGGGTGAAGGCGGTCTGCGACTGCGGGCGCAACGTCCGGGTCGTCCCGTCGGTCCTGGCCCAGGCCCCGATCGTCTGCGGCGGCTGCGGCAAACCGTTCCGCATTCCGGAGACGGCGGCGGCGGCGTAGTTCCGTACCGCTCCAGCAGGGACTGCAGCTGCTTGAGCACCGACGGACCGAAGCCGCCCACCAGGCCGGGCGCCCGCAAGGGCGGCCTGGCCATACGGTGCTGCCCGCATACGCAGGCGCCGGGTGCGGTGCTCGGGGGTGATCCCCACGGCCGGTCAATCGCCCCCGTGGGGCTGTGGCACAATGGACAGCTGTACTCGACAGTCGCACAGGACCCCTCTCTCCTCCGGCTGACGCGTCCATCGGGCATCTCGGATGCCGCAACCCCACGCAGCGATCCCGAGCGCCCACCCACGTCAAGTTCAGGAGACACCACTCCAGTGGCAGTCAAGATCAAGCTGAAGCGGATGGGCAAGATCCGTCAGCCCCAGTACCGCATCGTCGTCGCCGACTCCCGTACCCGCCGTGACGGCCGGGCCATCGAGGAGATCGGTCTGTACCAGCCGGTGCAGAACCCCTCGCTCATCCAGGTCGACTCCGAGCGTGCCCAGTACTGGCTGAGTGTCGGCGCCCAGCCGACCGAGCCCGTGATGGCCATCCTCAAGGTCACCGGCGACTGGCAGAAGTTCAAGGGCCTGCCGGCCCCGGCCCCGATGCTCGTCGCCGAGCCGAAGGCCGACAAGCGCTCCCTCTTCGAGGCCGCTGCCAAGGCCGCGGGCGACGAGCCCAAGGGCGAGGCCGTGACCCCCAAGGCGAAGAAGGCGGAGAAGAAGGCCGAGACGGCCGACGCCGCCGACGCCGCGGCTGAGCCGACCGAGGCCTGAGGATGCTCGAGGAAGCCCTCGAGCACCTCGTGAAGGGCATCGTCGACAACCCCGACGAGGTGCAGGTCGCCCGGCGTGATCTGCGTCGCGGCAGCGTGCTGGAGGTCCGGGTGCACCCCGACGACCTCGGCAAGGTGATCGGCCGCAACGGCCGTACGGCCCGCGCGCTGCGGACCGTCGTCGGCGCGCTCGGCGGACGCGGTATCCGCGTCGACCTCGTCGACGTGGACCAGATCCGCTGACACGGCACAGCATGACCCGCGGCTGTCTCGGCCGACGGCCGACCGGCGGTTTTCCGACCGCCGACCGACAGCAGCGGTAGCAGCACCGGCACGGGCCGGGGAAGCTTGGTCAAGACGCCAAGCCGCCCCGGCCCGTCGTCGTACAAGCGAGTCTCGCGCTCCCGGACCCACGAGGATGAACCGTGCAGCTGGTAGTCGGCCGGATCGGCCGTGCCCATGGCATCAAGGGCGACGTCACTGTTGAGGTACGGACCGACGAGCCGGAGCTGCGGCTCGGGCCCGGTGCCGTACTGGCCACCGACCCGGCGGCCACCGGCCCCCTGACCATCGAGTCCGGCCGGGTGCACAGCGGCCGGCTGCTGCTGCACTTCGAGGGGGTGAACGACCGCACCGGCGCCGAGGCGCTGCGCAACACCCTGCTGATCGCCGAGGTGGACCCGCAGGAGGTGCCGGAGGACCCCGAGGAGTTCTACGACCACCAGCTCGTCGACCTCGACGTGGTGACGGTGGACGGCACGCAGGTCGGCCGGATCAAGGAGATCGCCCATCTGCCCGGCCACGACCTGCTGATCGTGACGACCCCGGACGACCGCGAGGTCATGGTCCCCTTCGTGGCCGAGATCGTGCCCGAGATCGACCTGGCGGAGCAGCGGGCCGTGATCGACCCGCCCCCCGGGCTGCTGGCGGAACCGGCGGAGGACGACGGGGAGAACGGCGCGGCGGGAAAGACGGAGGACGGCGGTAAGTGAGCAGCGGCACCACAGGGGGGGACGGGGCGATGCGGATCGACGTCGTCACGATCTTCCCGGAGTACCTGGCCCCCCTGAACGTCTCCCTGGTCGGCAAGGCGGCCGCCCGCGGCCTGCTCGACGTGCGCATCCACGACCTGCGCTCCTGGACCCACGACCGGCACAACACCGTGGACGACACCCCTTACGGCGGCGGCCCCGGCATGGTCATGAAGCCGGAGCCCTGGGGTGAGGCGCTGGACTCGGTCCTCGCCTCCGACCCCGGGCGCCGACCGGTGGTGGTCGTCCCCACGCCCAGCGGGAAGCCCTTCACCCAGGAGCTGGCCGTGGAGCTGTCGGCCAAGCCCTGGCTGGTCTTCACCCCGGCCCGCTACGAGGGCATCGACCGCCGCGTCGTCGAGGAGTACGGCGAGCGCCTCGACGTACGCGAGGTCTCCATCGGCGACTACGTGCTCGCCGGCGGCGAGGCCCCGGTGCTGGTCATGGTCGAGGCCGTCGCCCGGCTGCTGCCCGGCGTCCTGGGCAACGCGGCCTCCCACCAGGACGACTCCTTCGCCCCCGGCCCCATGGCCGCCCTGCTGGAGGGCCCGGTCTACACCAAGCCGCCCGAGTGGCGCGGCCGGGGCATCCCCGAGGTGCTGCTCAGCGGCCACCACGGCAAGGTCGCGCGCTGGCGGCGCGACGAGGCGCTGCGGCGTACGAGCCTGAACCGGCCGGACCTGATCGCGGGCGCGGACCCCGCCTCGTACGACAGGAAGGACCGCGAGATGCTCAGCGTGCTGGGCTGGCAGCCCGGTGACGACGGGCGATTTTGGCGTACGGGCGAGGGCGTGGAAGAATAGCCAGGCTGTCCCTCGTCCGACGGGCGCCCCTGCCACAGGGGGACGACGTCCGTACGACGCGGCGGCCACCTCAATCCGAAGTATCCGAACCGCCCCATGCGCGGCGGCGCGGACCCTATGCCGCTGATGACCTGTGGCATCGGCGAAGAAAGCAGACACCATGTCGCACCTTCTCGACACCGTCGACGCAGCCTCCCTGCGCGACGACATCCCGGCCTTCCGTCCCGGCGACACCGTGAACGTCCACGTGCGCGTCATCGAGGGCAACCGCTCCCGTGTGCAGCAGTTCAAGGGCGTCGTCATCCGCCGCCAGGGCTCCGGCGTGCGTGAGACCTTCACCGTCCGCAAGGTCAGCTTCTCCGTCGGCGTGGAGCGCACCTTCCCCGTGCACACCCCGGTCGTCGAGAAGATCGAGCTCGTGACCCGCGGTGACGTCCGTCGCGCCAAGCTGTACTACCTCCGTGAGCTGCGCGGCAAGGCCGCGAAGATCAAGGAGAAGCGCGACAGGTAAGCCGCCCGGTCCGCGAGGTCGGGACGGGCAGGCCCTAGGCTCACACCTTGATGGACACGGACGCACAGCTTTCGGAGCGCGACAGCGCCTCCCCTCCCTCGGCCCCTTCGGTGGCCGGCGGGCGGGAGGCGCCGTCGCGCTCTTCGCGTACCGCGCGGCTGCTGCGGCCCGCCGCGGCGCTGGCGGCCGTCTGCCTGGTGACGTCGCTGCTGGTCAACCTGTTCGTCGTCCAGCCCTTCCTGATCCCCAGCGGATCGATGGAGAACACCCTGCGGCCCGGCGACCGGGTGCTGGTCAACAAGCTGGCCTACGTCTTCGGCGGTGAGCCGGCCCGCGGCGACGTGATCGTCTTCGACGGCACCGGCTCCTTCACCGAGGAGCTATCCGGCGGCAACCCCCTCACCCGGCTGCTGCGCAAGGCCGGCGCCTTCGCGGGGCTGACCGAACCGGTCGAGACGGACTTCGCCAAGCGCGTCGTCGGGATCGGCGGCGACCGCGTCACCTGCTGTGATACCGCAGGTCGGCTGAGAGTGAACGGTGTGGCAGTGGAAGAGTCCGGATACCTTTATCCAGGGGATACGCCGTCGCGCGTACCGTTCGACATCGTGGTACCGGAGGGGAGGCTCTGGGTGATGGGGGACCACCGGAGCGATTCCCGGGACTCTCGTGACTACCTCGGTGCGCCGGGCGGTGGGACCGTCCCGGTGGACCGGGTGATCGGGCGTGCCGACTGGATCGGCTGGCCGGCCGGGCGCTGGACGTCGATCGAGCGGCCGTGGGATGGGTAGCCGCGGCCGGGTCGAGGCGATACCGGGCGGCCGACTGGAGCGGCGGCAGCGGGAGCGGAAGATCAGGCGCAGGCGGCGCCGCTCGGCGGCCGGCGAGGTGCCGGTCATCATCGTGGTGGCGCTGCTGATCGCGCTGGGGGTGAAGACCTTCGCCCTGCAGGCCTTCGTCATCCCGTCCGGCTCGATGGAGCAGACCATCAAGATCGGCGACCGGGTGGTCGTCGACAAGTTCTCCCCCTGGTTCGGCGCCGAGCCGCACCGCGGCGACGTCGTGGTCTTCAAGGACCCGGGCAACTGGCTGCAGAGCGAGACGGGCTTCGAGAAGAACGACGACCCGCCGGTCGTCAAGCAGGTCAAGGCGGGCCTCACCTGGATCGGGCTGCTGCCCTCCGACCGCGACCAGGACCTGATCAAGCGGGTCGTGGGCGTGGGCGGCGACCGGGTGCGCTGCTGCGACGCCCAGGGGCGCCTCACGGTCAACGGGGCGCCGATCGTGGAGCCCTACCTGTATCCGGGGGACGTACCCTCCCTCACGAAGTTCGACGTGAAGGTGCCCCAGGGACGCATCTTCGTGATGGGCGACCACCGTTCCGACTCCGCCGACTCACGGGCGCACCTCAAGGGTCCGTACCAGGGGACGGTGCCGGAGGATCTGGTGGTGGGCAAGGCCATGGCCATCGCGTGGCCGGTCGGGCACTGGCGCCGGCTGGAGGATCCGGACACCTACGCGTCGGTGCCGGAGCCGCACGCCGGGGCTACTAGGGTGTCCTCCGGCATGATGCGGGGTTCGTACGCGAACGGCCCGCAAGTAGTCGGACAACCCCCGACTCCTGCGGAACTCCCGCTCGTTATGGGAGTGGTGGGCCTGCACCGGCTCTGGTGCAGGCGGCGCGACAGTTTGAGGAGTGGATGTGGGGGACGTGGCAGTGGGCGCACGCTCCGGGCAGGACGAGTTCGACGAGCGTCCGGCGGTGGATCCCGACCCCGCGGCGGCGGATGAGGCGGCGGAGGGGGAGCCGGCCCGCTCCAAGCACCGGTCGTTCTGGAAGGAACTGCCGATCCTCATCGGCATCGCGCTGGTGCTCGCCCTGCTGATCAAGACCTTCCTGCTGCAGGCGTTCTCCATCCCCTCCGACTCGATGCAGAACACCCTGCAGCGCGGTGACCGCATCCTGGTCGACAAGCTGACGCCGTGGTTCGGCGCGGAGCCGGAGCGCGGTGAGGTCGTCGTCTTCCACGACCCGGGCGGCTGGCTGCCCGACAGCCAGGCCCCGGACCCGGGCCCGGTCCAGAAGGTCCTCGGCTTCGTCGGTCTGTACGCCGAGGGGCAGGATCTGGTGAAGCGGGTCATCGCGGTCGGCGGCGACACGGTGGAGTGCAAGGGCGAGGGGCCGGTGAAGGTCAACGGCGTCGCGCTGGACGAGTCCGGCTACGTCACGTTCCCCGGCACGCTGCCCTGCGGGCCCGACGCGTCGAACAAGACCTTCGGGCCGGTCAAGGTCCCCGCGGGCAAGATCTGGGTGATGGGCGACCACCGCAACGACTCCCTCGACTCCCGCTATCACATGGACCAGCCCGGCGGCGGCTTCGTGGACAACGACGAGGTCGTGGGACGGGCCGTCGCGCGCGCCTGGCCGATCAGCCGCTGGGGCACGCTGCCGATCCCGGACACCTACGACCAGCCGGGGATCAGCGACGCGGCAAGCAGCGCCCTGGGCGCGGCCCCGGCGGCGCTGGGGCTGGTGGGCGCGGTGCCGCTGGTGCTGATCCGGCGGCGGCGCCTGCTCGCCAAGGCCGGCCGCGAGGGCTGAGTCCGAATAGCGGGCCGCCCGCGCCGGGACGGGTCGGGGCGCAGGCGGTGGGCCGGAACGGTGACGATCTCCGTACCGGTAGGTAGTGTGCCGCGCATGGTACGAGGATCAGCCGGCCGCAGCGTCGGTACCGTGGTGTCCAATGTGGCCGTTGCGCTGGGCTGTGTGCTCTTCCTGGGCGGCTCCGCCTGGGCGGCGCTGGTCTACCGTCCGTACACGGTGCCGACCGGCTCGATGGAGCCGACCGTCGCCGCGGGCGAGCATGTGCTCGCCGAGCGGATATCCGCCGGTGAGATACGGCGGGGCGATGTCGTGGTCTTCCGCGACGCGGCCTGGGGCAGCGCGCCCGAGGTCAAGCGGGTCGTGGGGATCGGCGGCGACGAGGTGCGCAGCGACGGGGGCCGGCTGACCGTGAACGGCGAGCCGGTCGAGGAGGCGTATCTGAGTGCCGAGGAGCGTGCCGCGACGACGTCCTTCTCCACGACGGTCGACAAGGGGCGCCTCTTCCTGCTCGGTGACCGCCGGAGCATCTCGGTCGATTCCGCCTCCCGGCTCACCGACCAGGCGCGAGGCTCGGTGCCGGCCGGCGCCGTGGAGGCGCGGGTGGACGCGACCGTCTGGCCGATGGGAGAGGCGCGGATGCTGCCCCGGCCCACGGGATTCGCCCGGCTGCCCGGCGGGATCTCCGCCCCGGGCCCCCTGACGGCGCTGGTCTGCGCGATCGCGGTGGGCGCCGTGCTGATCCTCGGTGGCGCCGCCTACGGGCCGCTGGCCCGCAGACTGGGGCGCCGGCGCGCGGGCTGACGGCGCTGCGGGCGGGTAGACCTTCGTGGAGGTGTCGGTCCCGCGTGAGACCGTGTACCCGACGTGACCTGCCGTGCCGTATGTCGGGCCGTGTGACGGGCGCCCGCCGGGGTCCCCGGCTCGGCGGCTCCGACTCGTGCGGGGGCGGGTCTGTCGCACAATGGGGGAACGACGGCGGAAGGGGACGCGCGATGAGCGCAGAGGACCTCGAGAAGTACGAGACCGAGATGGAGCTGAAGCTCTACCGGGAGTACCGCGATGTCGTCGGGCTGTTCAAGTACGTGATCGAGACCGAGCGGCGCTTCTACCTCACCAACGACTACGAGATGCAGGTGCACTCGGTCCAGGGCGAGGTCTTCTTCGAGGTCTCGATGGCCGACGCGTGGGTGTGGGACATGTACCGGCCGGCGCGCTTCGTCAAGCAGGTGCGGGTGCTCACGTTCAAGGACGTGAACATCGAGGAGCTGAACAAGGCGGATCTGGAGCTTCCGTCGAACGAGCTGGGCGGGTAGGGGCCGTTTCGGGCCGCCGCTCCACCGGGCGGCGGTAGCGGGGAGACCTGATCCGCCGCCCTGTGGAAAACTCCGTCACCCCCGTTATCCACCAAGATCCAAAACTCGCGGGACAGCCGGGCATCGTCGTGTCCGGAGGTGGTCCGCGTGACACAAGCGACACAGGCAATCGGGCGCTACGGTGAGCGTCTGGCGGAGCGCAGGCTGACAGCGGCGGGGATGACGGTCCTCGCCCGGAACTGGCGCTGCCGCGAAGGAGAGATCGACCTCGTCGCCCTGGACGGCGACGCCCTGGTGATCTGCGAGGTCAAGACCCGCTCCGAGAGCGGCTTCGAGCATCCCATGGCCGCCGTGACCCTGGAGAAGGCCGAGCGGCTGCGCCGTCTGGCGGCGCAGTGGCTGAGCCGCCACGGCGGACCGCCGGCGGGCGGCGTGCGGATCGACCTGGTCGGCGTGCTGCTGCCGGAGCGGGGAGCGGCCCTGGTCGAGCATGTGCGGGGCGTGGCCTGATGGGGTTCGCGCGTACGTGCTCGGTGACCCTTGTCGGGGTCGAGGGGGTGGTCGTCGAGGTCCAGGCGGACCTGGAGCCGGGCGTCGCGAACTTCTCCCTGGTCGGCCTGCCCGACCGCAGCCTCGCGGAGAGCCGCGACCGGGTGCGGGCCGCCGTGGTCAACTCCGGGGTGAGCTGGCCGCAGAAGAAGCTGACGGTCGGGCTCAGCCCCGCCTCCGTCCCCAAGGGCGGCAGCGGCTTCGACCTGGCGATCGCCTGCGCGGTCCTGGGCGCGGCGGAGCGTATCGCCCCCTCCCAGCTCTCCGATCTGGTGATGCTGGGCGAGCTGGGGCTCGACGGCCGGGTGCGGGCGATCCGCGGGGTGCTGCCGGCCGTGCTGGCGGCGGCCGACGCGGGGTACAAGCAGGTGGTCGTCCCCGAGCGCACGGCGGCGGAGGCCGCCCTGGTCCCCGGGATGTCCGTGCTGGGCGTGCGCAGCCTGCGCCAGCTCATCGCCCTGCTCAACGACGAGGTGGCGCCCGAGGAGGAGCGTGACGAGGCCGAGGAGGCCCGGCCCGATCCGCTGCTGGCGGGCCTCTCGGTGCCGGGCGCCGGCCTCGGCACGGGGCTGCTGGGCGGCGAGGCCCCGCCCGACCTGGCGGACGTCGCCGGCCAGGAGCTGGCGCGGATGGCGCTGGAGGTGGCGGCGGCCGGACGGCACCACGTTTTTCTGAAGGGGCCGCCGGGCGCCGGCAAGACGATGCTGGCGGAGCGGTTGCCGGGGCTGCTGCCGCCGCTGACGCAGAAGGAGTCCCTGGAGGTGACGGCCGTCCACTCGGTGGCCGGGACGCTGCCGCCGGGACAGCCGATGGTCTCCCGAGCCCCGTACTGCGCCCCGCACCACTCCGCCTCGATGCCGGCGGTCGTCGGCGGCGGGGTGGGGCTGCCGCGGCCGGGAGCGGTCTCGCTGGCCCACCGCGGGGTCCTGTTCATGGACGAGGCCCCCGAGTTCCGGCCGCAGGTCCTGGATGCCATGCGCCAGCCCCTGGAGTCCGGTCATGTGGTCGTGGCGCGGGCCGCCGGGATGATGTCGATGCCGGCGAAGTTCCTGCTGATCCTGGCGGCCAACCCCTGCCCCTGCGGGCGGTACGGCTCGGTGGGCGGCGAGCCCTGCGACTGCCGGCCGGAGACCGTCCGCCGCTATCGCACGCGGCTCTCCGGCCCGCTGCTGGACCGCGTCGACCTGCGGATCACCGTGGCGCCGGTGGGCCGCAGCGAGCTGACCGGCGCCGGGCGGCGCGGCGAGACGACCGCGGCCGTGGCGCAGCGTGTCCTGGCGGCGCGCGAGCGCGCGGCGGCCCGGCTGGCGGAGACCCCGTGGCGGACCAACGGCGAGGTGCCCGGATACGAGCTGCGGACCCGCTGGCCCGCGCTTCCCGGCGCGCTCTACGAGGCGGAGACGGACATGGAGCGGGGCCTGCTCACGGCCCGGGGGCTGGACCGGGTGCTGAGGGTCGCCTGGTCGCTGGCCGACCTGGCGGGTCACGACCGCCCCACGGCCCAGGACGTGAACTTCGCCCTGGAGCTGCGCACCGGGGTGCCGAGGGGAGTGACGTACGGGGCGCGGGTGTAGGGGGCGCGGGGTGGTGCGCGGATGGTGTGCGGAGCGAGGAGGGGTCGTGGAGGAAACGTTGTTCGCCCTGCCGCCGGGAGAGGCGGGAGTCGGGGCGGTGGAGGCGCTGCCGGGCGATGGGACCGGCGGGCAGCCGTACGGGCGGTCGGGCCCGGCCGGTGCCGTGACCGGTGCGGGGTGCGCGGAGCGGATGGCGCGGGCAGCGCTCAGCTGTCTGATCGAGCCGGGCGACCGGGTCGCGGGGCGCTGGGTGCGCGAGTACGGGCCGGAGGTCGTGGCATGGGACCTGACGCGCTCGCAGAAGCAGCCGCCCTACGCCGAGGGGCGCCGCGTGGGCAGTCCCCGGGCACGGGAGCGGGCCCGGGACCCGGGGCGGGAGCTGGAGCGGATCCAGCGGGCCGGTGGGCGCTTCGTCTGCCCGGGCGACAGCGAGTGGCCGACCCAGCTGGACGACCTGGGCGACGCCAGGCCGCTGGGCCTGTGGGTGCGGGGCAGGCCGGACCTCAGACTCTGGGCCCTGCGCTCGGTCGCCGTGGTCGGCGCCCGGGCCTGCACGGAGTACGGCAGCCATGTCGCCGCCACCCTCTCGGCCGCCCTCGCCCGCGCGGGCTGGATCGTCGCCTCGGGCGCCGCGTACGGGATCGATGCCGCTGCCCACCGGGGAGCGCTCGCCGCCCAGGGCGCCACCCTGGGCGTGCTGGCCTGCGGAGTGGACCGCGCCTATCCCTCGGGCAACGCCGAGCTGATCGACCGGCTCGCCCAGCAGGGACTGCTCGTCGCCGAGCTGCCCCTGGGCGAGCATCCGACGCGCAGCCGCTTCATCATGCGCAACAGGGTGCTGGCCGCCCTCACCCGGGGCACGGTGGTCGTGGAGGCGGCGCTGCGCAGCGGCTCGCTGTCGACGGCCCGGCAGGCGCGTGATCTCGGCCGCATCACCATGGGCGTTCCGGGCCCCGTCACCTCCGCTGTCTCGGCGGGGGTGCACGAGCTGCTCCGCACCGGGGCGGAGGTGGTCACCGAGGCGGCCCAGGTGGTCGAGCTGGTCGGCCGGATCGGCGCTGATCTGGCGCCTGCGCACCGGGTGCCGCTCACCCCGCGCGACCGGCTGCCCCGTGGTGCTGTACAGGTGCTCGAAGTGCTACCCGGTCGGGGGACTGTGGATTCCACATGGATCGCCCGGGAGTCGGGCACGGAGCGCGACGAAGCCTTGGGCAGGCTTTACGAGCTGCTGTCTCTTGGCTTCGTCGAACGCCAGGGCGACAGGTGGCGGCTCTCGACACCGCCTGCAGAGCACCCGATCAGGTGGTGAGGCGTTCCTTGACCTGCGGTGTTCCGGTGAAAGGGTGAAGGGGATGACCGCACTCCGCTCGCATCCCGCCCCCGCCCGCACCCCCGGCCCACCTGCCGTGCACCGGCCTCGGGTAACCCGCAGGTGCGGGCAGCGGAACGAATCTGCGGCCACGGAAAGACACTACAGTCGCACTCGGCGACGACTTCGTCACGCTACGCTCACTTGGATTCCGTTTTCCCGGCGTCCTTCCCGGCGCCTTTCCCGACAGGGCGCCGGGGACGCGGGATCGCGGCACCTCGGAACAGAACGGCACTAGGCGACGCATGCCCCAGCACATCCATGGGTCCGACCGCGCGGAGGCATCCGACGCGCAGTGCGGCCCCCCGCGTCCCCCCGTGCCCACCTCGCTGGAGGTCCTGTGGCGTACGTACAAGGAGACCGGTGACGGCCGACTCCGCGAGCAGCTGATCCTGCACTACTCGCCACTGGTCAAATACGTCGCGGGCCGGGTGAGCGTCGGCCTGCCGTCCAATGTCGAGCAGGCGGACTTCGTCTCCTCCGGGGTCTTCGGGCTGATCGACGCGATCGAGAAGTTCGACCCCGAGCGGGCGATCAAGTTCGAGACCTACGCCATCACGCGGATCCGCGGCGCGATGATCGACGAGCTGCGGGCGCTGGACTGGATCCCCCGCTCGGTGCGGCAGAAGGCACGGGCGGTCGAGCGGGCCTACGGCACGCTGGAGGCTTCCCTCCGGCGCAGCCCCTCCGAGGTGGAGGTCGCCGAGGAGATGGGGATCTCCCTGGAGGAACTGCACGGCGTCTTCAGCCAGTTGTCCCTGGCCAACGTGGTGGCATTGGAGGAGCTGCTGCATGTCAGCTCCGACAGCGGCGACCGGCTCAGCCTGATGGACACACTGGAGGACACCGCCGCGGACAATCCGGTGGAGGTCGCCGAGGACCGCGAACTGCGCCGGCTCCTCGCCCGCTCCATCAACACCCTGCCGGAGCGTGAGAAGACGGTCGTCACGCTCTACTACTACGAGGGCCTGACGCTGGCCGAGATCGGCCAGGTCCTCGGCGTCACCGAGAGCCGGGTCAGCCAGATCCACACCAAGTCAGTCCTGCAACTGCGGGCCAAACTGGCCGTGTTCGGCGGTTAGCCCGGTGAGGCGGCCCGCCGTTCGCCGACCGGCCTAGGTCCTGTCTGGAGTTCCCCGTCTGCGCCCCGGCGCCCGGCACGGGCCCCCAAGCTCTTCGAGCAGGGGGGACCCCCGCCAAGCTGCTTCGAGCAGGGATGCTCCACTGAGCAGGGGATGCCCCATTCATGACCTGTGGCGCTGCACGTCCAGAGCTGGGGTATCCCCTGCTCGAAGAGCTTGGGGAGGCGCCGGCCACCGCGACGCCCGTGCTTCGCACGGACGACGGGGAACTCCGGACAGGACCTAGAGTGACCCCGTGCCACGTATCAGAGCGGCCTCGGTGGCCGAGCACCGCGCCATGCAGCGGGCCGCGCTGCTGGACGCCGCGCGCCGCCTGCTCTCCGAGGGCGGCACGGAGGCGCTGACCTTCCCCGCACTGGCCGAGCGCACCGGACTGGCCCGCTCCTCGGTGTACGAGTACTTCCGCAGCCGCGCCGCCGTCGTCGAGGAGCTGTGCGCGGTGGACCTCCCCCTCTGGGCCGCGGAGATCGAGGCCGCGATGGCCGCGCGCTCCACGCCGCAGCAGAAGGTCGAGGCGTACGTCCGCGGCCAACTGGCGCTGGCGGGCGACCGGCGCCATCGGGCCGTGGTCGCGATCTCGGCCGGTGAGCTGGACCAGGGAGCACGCGAGAAGATCCGCGCGGCGCACGGGGGACTGGTCGCGATGGTGGTCGAGGCGCTGGCGGAGCTGGGGCACGCGCAACCCCGCCTCGCGGCGCAGCTCCTCCAGGGCGTGGTGGACGCGGCGGTCCGCCGCACGGGGCCCGGCGCGGCGGAGGATCCGCGGACCGTCGCCGACACGGCGGTGGCCATCGCCCTCCACGGCGTCACTCCCTGAACGCCGCCGCTGCCGACGGCGTGCGCGGTGGCGGGAGCGCCGAAGGGGACCCCCGTCAGGGGCAGCAGGCGCGACGGCCCCCGGCGGAGCATCGACGCAGGGAGCAGCGCGAGCGGATCCAGATACGCCCCGCCCCGGCGCAGCCCCCAGTGCACACACGTCGCCGGGCAGTGCGACGGCACGGCCGAGAC
Source organism: Streptomyces polyrhachis (assembly GCF_042663125.1). Classification (NCBI taxonomy): domain Bacteria; kingdom Bacillati; phylum Actinomycetota; class Actinomycetes; order Kitasatosporales; family Streptomycetaceae; genus Streptomyces; species Streptomyces polyrhachis. The sequence continues at coordinate 47,190 of NZ_JBHSZO010000010.1, forward strand.
GTACCCCACGACATCCCCCGCCTCGACGCGGTCACCCTTCGCCACGACCGGCCGGACCGGCTCGTACGTCGTACGCAGCGGAGCCTCCCCGTCGCCCGCCAGTGTGATCGACACCACCGGGCGCCCCGCCACGGGGCCGGCGAACGAGACGGTCCCCGCCGCGGCCGCCCGGACCGGCTGCCCGGGCGCGGCAAGCAGGTCCACGCCCCGGTGCCCGGCCCCGTACGGAGTCGCCGGCGGCTCGAAACCCCGCCCCAGTGCCGGGCGCCTTGCTCCCGCCGGGCCCGCGACCGGCCACGCCCGGCCGCCTGCCGGGCCGATGCGGTCGCCGGGGCGCGCGGCCCGATCCCGGCCGGCGGCGTCCGGCGGCGGAGCCTTCGCCTCCCTCCCGAGCCGCCATCCCCGGCCTGCCTCGGCCGCGGCACTGCTGTGCGCGGCCAGCGCGACGAGCAGCACCAGCACCGCCGCCCCCGCGCTCCGGCGCCGGGCGGCCCTTCCCTTCCATGGATTTCGCATACGGGCCAGCCTCCCGGACGAGGCGCGCCCGGCCAGGTGTCAGGCCGCGAACCTGTGGACAAGTGAACGGATGGGGACAACTCCGTCACCCGGAAGGGTGGGCCGACGGATGCCAACCGGCCCGCCCCGCCCGCACCACGGACGACCGCGCGGCGAGCGGCTACCCCCGCCCGCACACCTGGTCAAACCTCTCCCCGCCGTCCCGTACACTTCTGATGGCGACCTGGGACACCCGGGTCGACTTCGCACGCCCCGCCACCGGCGCGACACACACCGTGGCAAGGCGACTCTCGGTCTCCCCGCGATCAGTGGGAGGGCACGTCGTCACCGGGGCGTCAGGCATTGCCCGGGCCGACCTGGCCAGGGCAGACAACCGAGTACACCGAGGAGTACGGCTATGGCCGTCGTCACGATGAGGGAGCTGCTGGAAAGCGGCGTCCACTTCGGGCACCAGACCCGCCGTTGGAACCCGAAGATGAAGCGTTTCATCTTCACGGAGCGCAACGGTATTTACATCATCGACCTGCTGCAGTCGCTGTCGTACATCGACCGCGCCTACGAGTTCGTGAAGGAGACCGTCGCGCACGGCGGCTCCGTCATGTTCGTCGGTACGAAGAAGCAGGCGCAGGAGGCCATCGCGGAGCAGGCCACCCGCGTCGGCATGCCCTACGTCAACCAGCGCTGGCTGGGCGGCATGCTCACCAACTTCTCCACCGTCTACAAGCGTCTGCAGCGCCTCAAGGAGCTTGAGCAGATCGACTTCGAGGACGTGGCCGCCTCCGGCCTCACCAAGAAGGAGCTGCTGGTCCTCTCCCGCGAGAAGATCAAGCTGGAGAAGACCCTCGGCGGTATCCGCGACATGCAGAAGGTGCCCAGCGCCGTCTGGATCGTGGACACCAAGAAGGAGCACATCGCCGTTGGTGAGGCGCGCAAGCTGCGCATCCCGGTCGTCGCGATCCTCGACACCAACTGCGACCCCGACGAGGTCGACTACAAGATCCCGGGCAACGACGACGCGATCCGCTCCGTCACCCTCCTCACCCGCGTGATCGCCGACGCCGTCGCCGAGGGCCTCATCGCCCGCTCCGGTGCCGCGCAGGGCGACGTGAAGGCCGAGAAGGGCGCGGGCGAGCCCCTCGCCGAGTGGGAGCGCGACCTCCTCGAGGGCGAGAAGAAGGCCGAGACCGAGGCCGCCGCGACCACCGAGGCCGTCGACGCCGTTCTCGGTGTCCCCGCCGACGGTGACGTCGAGGTCCCCGCGGTCGTCGAGACCCCGGACAGCGCGGTCGTCGAGGCCGTCGAGGAGACCGCCGAGGGCGAGCAGGCCTGACCCAGGCCTTCCGGAGCACGGCAGGACGGCGGGGGTCGCGCAGGCCCCCGCCGTCCGCCGCGTAGATCAACGTAGATCCGACTTCCGAGAGAGAAAGCCAAGATCATGGCGAACTTCACCGCCGCTGACGTCAAGAAGCTCCGCGAGCTCACCGGCGCCGGCATGATGGACTGCAAGAAGGCGCTGGACGAGGCCGGGGGCGACGTCGACAAGGCTGTCGAGGTACTCCGCGTCAAGGGCCAGAAGGGTGTCGCCAAGCGTGAGGGCCGCGACGCCTCCAACGGTGCCGTCGTCTCCCTCATCGCCGAGGACAACACCTCCGGCGTCCTCCTTGAGCTGAAGTGCGAGACTGACTTCGTCGCCAAGGGCGACAAGTTCGTCTCCGTCGCCGAGGCCCTCGCCAAGCACGTCGCCGAGACCTCCCCGGCCGACCTGGAGGCGCTGCTCGCCTCCGAGATCGAGCCCGGCAAGACCGTCAAGGCGTACGTGGACGAGGCCAACGCGAACCTGGGCGAGAAGATCGTCCTGGACCGCTTCGCCCAGTTCACCGACGGCTACGTGGCCGCGTACATGCACCGCACCTCCCCGGACCTGCCGCCGCAGGTCGGCGTGCTGGTCCAGCTGGACAAGCCCGACGCCGAGGTCGCCCGCTCCGTCGCGCAGCACATCGCCGCCTTCGCGCCCAAGTACCTCACGCGTGACGAGGTCCCGGCCGAGATCGTCGAGAACGAGCGCCGCGTCGCCGAGGCCACCTCCCGCGAGGAGGGCAAGCCCGAGGCCGCGCTGCCGCGCATCGTCGAGGGCCGTGTCAACGGCTTCTTCAAGGAGCACGTCGTCCTTGAGCAGCCGTTCGCGCACGACAACAAGAAGACCGTTCAGAAGGTCCTGGACGAGGCCGGCGTCACGCTGCAGCGCTTCGCCCGGATCCGCGTCGGCGCCTGAGCGTACCTGCGTGGTGCCGGGCACCCGATAGGGTCGGAAGGCGGCGCGCCCGACGGGGCCCAGACCCCGAAGGCCGCGGCCCGCAAGGCCACGGACGGTGCGACGACCGAATGACGAGGAGGCCATTGCCTACGAGGAGTCTGACGAGGACCCCAGGCAATGGCCTTCTCGGTTTGTGCACGAGGAGAGATCCATATGAATGACGGAGCGGACCACGCCAACTCCGAGAAGGACAAGCCGCGGCGCTTCATGCTGAAGCTCTCCGGCGAGGCCTTCTCCGGTGGCACCGGACTCGGGGTGGACCCCGACGTCGTCCACGCGGTGGCGCGCGAGATCGCCGCGGTCGTCCGCGGCGGCGCCGAGATCGCCGTCGTGCTCGGCGGCGGCAACTTCTTCCGCGGCGCCGAGCTGCAGCAGCGTGGGATGGACCGGGCCCGCTCCGACTACATGGGCATGCTCGGCACGGTGATGAACTGCCTCGCCCTCCAGGACTTCCTGGAGAAGGAGGGCATCGACTCGCGCGTGCAGACCGCCATCACGATGGGCCAGGTCGCCGAGCCTTACATCCCGCTGCGTGCGGTGCGCCACCTGGAGAAGGGCCGCGTCGTGATCTTCGGCGCGGGGATGGGCATGCCGTACTTCTCCACCGACACCACCGCCGCCCAGCGTGCGCTGGAGATCGACGCGGAGATGCTGCTGATGGGCAAGAACGGCGTCGACGGGGTCTACGACTCCGACCCGCGCGTGAACCCGGACGCGGTGAAGTTCGACGCCCTGGACTACAGCGAGGTCATCACCCGCGACCTCAAGGTGGCCGATGCCACCGCCATCACGCTGTGCCGCGACAACACGCTGCCGATCCTCGTCTTCGAGCTGCTCACGGAGGGCAATATCGCCCGCGCCGTGAAGGGTGAGAAGATCGGCACGCTCGTGAGCGACGACAGCCCACGAAGCTGAAGCCCGCCGGCGCGGACCCCTGGTCCGTGCCGCCGGGGGATGGACAATGCCCTGCCGGTCGGACACCGTGCAGGGGAGACGCGTGCAGGAGCGGGCTGTCCGCGCTCCGCGAGACCAGGAGCACATGGTGATCGAAGAGACCCTTCTCGAAGCCGAGGAGAAGATGGAGAAGGCCGTCGTGGTCGCGAAGGAGGACTTCGCCGCCATTCGCACCGGCCGTGCACACCCGGCGATGTTCAACAAGATCGTCGCCGACTACTACGGCGCCCTGACGCCCATCAACCAGCTGGCGTCGTTCTCGGTGCCGGAGCCCCGGATGGCGGTCGTGACGCCGTTCGACAAGAGCGCCCTGCGCAACATCGAGCAGGCGATCCGCGACTCCGACCTGGGCGTCAACCCCTCCAACGACGGCAGCATCATCCGGGTGTCCTTCCCCCAGCTGACGCAGGAGCGCCGCAAGGAGTACATCAAGGTCGCCAAGACCAAGGCCGAGGACGCCCGGGTGTCGATCCGCTCCGTGCGCCGCAAGGCGAAGGAGACCATCGACAAGCTGGTCAAGGACGGCGGGGTGGGCGAGGACGAGGGCCGCCGCGCCGAGAAGGAGCTCGACGACACCACGCACAAGTACGTGGCGCAGATCGACGAGCTGCTCAAGCACAAGGAAGCGGAACTGCTGGAGGTCTGAGGGCCTCACGGGCCGGGCCACCGCCGCGCGATCCATCCGCCGCGGCCGGCCCGGCCCGTTCGCCGCGGTCCGGCCTCGCGCCGGGGCCGCGGCGCCCGTACGGGCCGATGCCCGGCGGGCGTCTCCAGAGCGTCAACCGGAACAGCTACTAGAGGGACACCTCAGTTGAACGACTCCTCCTGGGGCCCTCCGAAGAGCCCCGGTTACTGGGATCCGAGCGAGCCCGACCCCGCGCCCGCGGCGATGTCGGGCCCCCCGGCCGGGGAACCGGCGCACGGCGGCATCCCGGACGGGCAGCCGCAGCCGTACGAGCCGGATCGGCCCGGCGGCGGTCCCGGTGCGGACGGCGCTCCCGGCGGTGCCGGGCAGCCGCCCGGTGGCTTTGAGCGGCCCGAGGCGCCGTCCGGCGAGCCCGCACCGCAGCAGCCGAAGCGCCAGCGCGGCGGCCGTGACCTGCGGGCGGCCATAGGGGTCGGCCTGGGACTCGGTGCGGTCATCATCGCCTCGCTCTTCGTCGTGAAGGCCGTCTTCGTCGGCGTCGTGGCCGCGGCCGTGGTCGTCGGGCTGTGGGAGCTGACCTCGCGGCTGAAGGAGCGCAAGGGCGTCAACGCGCCGCTGGTTCCGCTCGCCGTCGGCGGCGTGGCGATGCTCGTCGCGGGGTACGTGCGCGGCGTCGAGGGTGCGTGGGTGGCGATGGCGCTCACCGCGCTCGCGGTGCTGGTCTGGCGGATGACGGACCCACCCGAGGACTACCTCCGGGATGTCACCGCCGGTGTCTTCGCCGCTTTCTACGTCCCCTTCCTGGCCACCTTCGTGGTGCTGATGCTGGCGGCCGACACGGACGGCTCGTGGCGGGTGTTCACCTTCCTGGTGCTGACGGTGGTCAGCGACACCGGTGCGTACGCCGTGGGCTACAAGTTCGGCAAGCACAAGCTGGCGCCGCGGATCAGCCCCGGCAAGACCCGCGAGGGGCTGCTGGGCGCGGCGTCGTTCGCGATGGTGGGCGGTGCGCTGTGCATGCAGTTCCTGATCGACGGCGGGCACTGGTGGCAGGGCCTGCTGCTGGGTCTGGCGGTCGCGGCGAGCGCGACGCTGGGCGACCTCGGCGAGTCCATGATCAAGCGGGACCTGGGCATCAAGGACATGGGCGCGCTGCTCCCGGGACACGGCGGCATCATGGACCGCCTCGACTCCCTCCTGCCCACGGCCCCGGTGGTCTGGCTCCTGCTGGTCGTCTTCGTCGGCTCGGGTACGTAGCCGCCGCCCGACGCGTCACCCGCGCCCCCGGCCCCGGCGGTACGTACCGCCGGGGCCGATGCACGTCCGCCTGCGCGCGGCGGGCGGGACGGGGCCGCTGTGGGACAATGGGCGGATCATGCCCAAGCCCGGAGAACTGACCTTTGCCGTGCCGCGGGGGGCCAAGAAGCCGCCCCGGCACCTTGCCGACCTTTCGCCCGAGGAGCGGAAGGAGGCCGTCGCCGAGCTGGGGGAGAAGCCCTTTCGGGCCAAACAGCTGTCGCAGCACTACTTCGGGCGCTACAGCACCGATCCCGCGGACTGGACCGACATCCCCGCCGCCTCCCGCGAGGGGCTGCGCGAGGCGCTGATGCCGGACATCATGAACGTCGTGCGGCACCTGTCCTGCGACGACGACACCACCCGCAAGACGCTCTGGCGGCTCTTCGACGGCACCCTCGTGGAGTCCGTGCTGATGCGCTACCCGGACCGGGTCACCATGTGCATCAGCTCGCAGGCCGGCTGCGGGATGAACTGCCCCTTCTGCGCCACCGGCCAGGCGGGGCTGACCCGCAACCTCTCCACCGCCGAGATCGTCCACCAGATCGTCGAGGGCGTGCGCGCCCTGCGCGACGGCGAGGTGCCCGGGGGGCCCGCGCGGCTGTCCAACATCGTCTTCATGGGCATGGGCGAGCCGCTCGCCAACTACAACCGCGTCCTGGGCGCCATCCGCCGGATCACCGACCCGGCCCCCGACGGCCTCGGCCTCTCGCAGCGCGGCATCACCGTCTCCACCGTCGGCCTGGTCCCGGCCATCAACCGCTTCGCCGACGAGGGCCTGAAGTGCCGCCTCGCCGTCTCCCTGCACGCTCCCGACGACGAGCTGCGCGACGAGCTGGTCCCGGTCAACACCCGGTGGAAGGTCCGCGAGGTCCTCGACGCGGCCTGGGACTACGCCGAGAGGTCCGGTCGGCGCGTCTCCATCGAATACGCCCTGATCCGCGACATCAACGACCAGGCCTGGCGCGCCGACCTGCTGGGCAAGCTGCTCAAGGGCAACCGCGTCCACGTCAACCTCATCCCCCTCAACCCCACCCCCGGCTCCAAGTGGACCGCCTCGCGTCCCGAGGACGAGCGCGCCTTCGTCGCCGCCCTGGAGGCGCACGGGGTGCCGGTCACCGTCCGCGACACCCGCGGGCAGGAGATCGAGGGTGCCTGCGGGCAGTTGGCGGCGGCGGAGAAGTAGCGGGTGGGCGGCGCCCGCCACGGGCGCTGCTATCGTTCGTCGTACAAACCGACAGGGGAGCGCTCGCAGCGCTGAGAGTGCGGCATAGTCCCGGAACACCCGTTCCACCACGGACAGGGCCGCAGACCCTCGAACCTCGCCCAGGTCATTCTGGGTAGGAAGTTCGGATCACACCTCTCTCTTCGTGCTGCCTCCCTGCCCGCTCAGGAAGGCAGCACGATGCAGTTTCCGATAGGCGGCCGGACAGCCCGCCGCACCGCGGTGACCGCCCTGGCTGTAGCGCTCGGCGCCGGCAGCCTCGCCGCCTGCGGCGACGACGGCGGGAGCACCGACGGAGCGGGGAAGCCGAAGACCGTCACCCTCGTCACCCACGACTCCTTCGCCGTCTCCAAGAACGTGCTGAAGGAGTTCGAGAAGCAGAGCGGCTACCAGGTCAAGGTCCTCAAGGGCAGCGACGCCGGCTCCGCCGTCAACCAGGCCGTCCTGTCCAAGGGCAACCCGCAGGGGGACGTCTTCTTCGGCATCGACAACACCCTCCTCTCGCGGGGCCTGAAGAACGGCATCTTCACCCCGTACGAGGCGAAGGACCTCGCCGCCATCCCCGAGCGGCTCCAGCTCGACAAGGGCGAACACCGCGTCACCCCCGTCGACTTCGGCGACATCTGCGTCAACTACGACCGCGCCTACTTCGCGAAGAAGAAGCTGGACCCGCCGGCGACCTTCGCCGACCTGGTCAAGCCGCAGTACAAGAACCTGCTGGTCACCGAGAACGCCGCCACCTCCTCCCCGGGCCTGGGCTTCCTGCTGGCCAGCGCCGCCGCGTACGGCGAGGACGGCTGGCAGGACTACTGGAAGCAGCTGAAGGCCAACGGCGTCGAGGTCGTCGACGGCTGGGAGCAGGCGTACTTCGACCGCTTCTCCGGCGCCGGAAAGGGCGACCGCCCGCTGGTGGTCTCCTACGCCTCCAGCCCGCCGGCGGGCGTCCTGGACGTGAAGCCGCAGCCGAAGGAGGCACCGACCGGGGTGTCCACCGGCACCTGCTTCCGGCAGATCGAGTTCGCCGGCCTGCTGGCGGGTGCGAAGAACGAGGAGGGCGGCAAGCAGCTCATCGACTTCATGCTGGGCCGGACCTTCCAGGAGGACATGCCGCTCAACATGTTCGTCTACCCGGCCCGCGAGGACGCCGCGCTGCCGGAGCTGTTCACCACGTACGGCACCGCGATCGACAAGCCGCTGAGCCTGGCGCCGGCGACGATCGACCGCAACCGGGAGCAGTGGATCAAGACGTGGACCTCGCTCGTCGTACGGTGACGCGCGCTACGACGATCCGCGCGAACGCGGTCCGGCTCGGCCTCGTCGCCGTGCCGGCCGCGTTCTTCGCGCTGTTCTTCGCCTACCCCGTCGCCGCGATCGTGCTGCGCGGGCTGCGCGACGGGGGCAGCTGGCACCTCGACCGCTTCGGCACGGTGCTCGGCGACGGGGTTGTCCGCGAGGTGCTTTGGTTCACGCTCTGGCAGGCCGCCGCCTCCACCGCCCTCACCCTGCTGATCGCGCTCCCCGGCGCCTACGTCTTCGCCCGCCTGGACTTCCCCGGCAAGCGGCTGCTGCGCGCCGTGGTGACCGTGCCGTTCGTGCTGCCCACCGTCGTCGTCGGCTCGGCGTTCCTGGCGCTGCTCGGGCGCGGCGGGCTGCTGGACGGGCTGTGGGGGGTGCGCCTGGACACGAGCGTCTGGGCGATCCTGCTGGCGCACGTCTTCTTCAACTACGCGGTGGTGGTACGGACCGTCGGCGGCCTGTGGGCGCAGCTCGACCCGCGCCAGGAGGAGGCCGCCCGGGTGCTGGGCGCCGGGCGGTTCGCCGCCTGGCGGCAGGTGACGCTGCCCGCGCTCGCCCCGGCGGTGGCCGCCGCCGCCCTGATGGTCTTCCTCTTCACCTTCACCTCCTTCGGGGTCGTGCAGATCCTCGGCGGCCCGTACTACGCGACGCTGGAGGTGGAGATCTACCGGCAGACCGCCGACTACCTCGACCTGCCGGCCGCCGCGGTCCTCAGCGTGGTCCAGTTCGCCGCCGTCGCCGCCGTCCTGGGCGTGCACGCCCGCACGGTGCGCCGGCGCGAGAGCGCCCTGCGCCTCCTCCCGCCCGAGGCGACCGCGCGTCCGCCGCGCGGCGCGGGCGAGCGCGCGCTGCTCGCGGGGGTGCTCGCCACCGTCGCCGCCTTGCTGCTCCTGCCGCTCGCCGTACTGGTCGAGCGCTCCTTCGCCACCCCGGACGGCTACGGGACGGGCTTCTACCGGCGCCTGGGCGAGGCGGACGGCACCTTCGCCGTGCCGCCGCTGGAGGCCGTCGGCAACTCCCTGTCCTACGCGGCGGTCGCCACCCTCGTGGCCGTCGTCGTCGGCTCGCTGGCAGCCGCCGCGGTCGCCCGGCGGGCGGGGCCGCTGATGCGCGGCTTCGACGCGCTGCTGATGCTGCCGCTGGGCACCTCGGCGGTGACCGTCGGCTTCGGCTTCCTGATCGCCCTGGACAAGCCGCCGCTGGACCTGCGCTCCGCGTGGATCCTGGTCCCCCTCGCGCAGGCCCTGGTGGGCGTCCCCTTCGTCATACGGACCATGCTGCCGGTGCTGCGCGCGGTGGACGGGCGGCTGCGCGAGGCGGCGGCAGTACTGGGGGCCTCGCCCTGGCGGGTGTGGCGGGAGGTCGACTTCCCGCTGGTGCGGCGGGCACTGCTGGTGGCGGCGGGCTTCGCCTTCGCCGTCTCGCTGGGCGAGTTCGGGGCGACCGTCTTCATCGCCCGCGCCGACAACCCCACGCTGCCGGTGGCCGTCGCACGGCTGCTGGGACGCGCGGGGGAGTACAACTACGGCCAGGCGATGGCGCTCAGCACCATCCTGATGCTGGTCTGCGCCGCCGCGCTGCTGGCGCTGGAACGCCTGCGCCCGAGCCGCGCGGAGGAGTTCTGAGCACCTCTGCCGTACGACCCCCGCGACCCCGCGACCCCTGCGACGCTGTGAAGGAACACCGATGCTGCGCCTGGACCACCTCACCGTCCGCTTCGGCGACCGCAGGGCCGTCGACGAGGTGTCCCTGGACGTCGCCGAGCACGAGACGGTGTGCGTCCTGGGGCCCAGCGGCAGCGGCAAGTCCACGCTGCTGCGCGTGGTGGCCGGGCTGCAGGCGCCGCAGGCGGGCCGGGTGCTGCTGGCCGGGGCCGACCTCGCGGGCGTGCCGGTGCACCGCCGGGGGGTGGGGCTGATGTTCCAGGACCACCAGCTCTTCCCGCAGCGCGACGTCGCCGGGAACATCGCCTTCGGGCTGCGGATGCACGGCACGGCGCGTACCGAGGCCGAGGCCCGCGTCGCGGAGCTGCTGGACCTCGTCGGCCTGCCCGGCGCCGGCCGGCGCTCCGTGGCGACCCTCTCCGGCGGCGAGCAGCAGCGGGTGGCGCTGGCGCGGGCGCTGGCACCCCGGCCGAAGCTGCTGATGCTGGACGAGCCGCTGGGGCAGCTCGACCGCTCCCTGCGCGAGCGGCTCACGGTGGAACTGAGGGAACTCTTCGGCCGGTTGGGCACCACGGTCCTGGCCGTCACCCACGATCAGGGGGAGGCCTTCGCCCTCGCCGACCGGGTGATCGTGATGCGCGAGGGGCGCATCGCCCAGTCGGGCGCCCCCATCGAGGTCTGGCAGCGCCCGGCCGACGCCTTCGTGGCCCGTTTCCTGGGCTTCGGCAACGTCCTGGACGCCGCCGACGTCACGGTGGACGGGAGGGTCGCCACGACGCCCTGGGGCGAGGTCCCCCTGCCGCCCGGCTCCCCCCAGGGCGCCCGCGCGCTGCTCGTCCGCCCGGCCGGCGTCCGCCTCACCGAGCCGCGGGACGGGCTGCCCTGCCGTGTCGAGGGGCGCACCTTCCGCGGCGACCACGTGCTCGTCCACCTGCGTCCGGACCGGGACGCCCCCGCGCTGGAGGCGGCGTGCCCGCTGGCGTCGGCGCCGGAGCCGGGGGCGCGGGTGGGGGTGCGGTTCCTGGCGGCGGAGGTGACGGCGCTCGACTCCTGAGCGCCGCACACCCGGCAGCCGCTCAGCCGCTCAGCCGCCGAGCGTCTTCAGCACGTCCGGGACCTCCGCCACCTCGTCCACCAGCGCGATCCGCGCCTCCATCGCGCGCCCGCGCGCCAGCGCGCCCAGCAGCTGCCAGGCGGGGAAGCGCTCCGTCCAGTGCTCGCGGCCCACCAGCACCATCGGCCTGGGCTCCCCGCGCGAGCCGTAGTAGTTAGGGGTGCAGGCGTCGAAGATCTCCTGCACCGTGCCCGCCGCCCCCGGCAGGAACACCACGCCCGCCGTGGCACGGGCCAGCAGGCCGTCCTCGCGCAGGGCGTTGGTGAAGTACTTGGCGATCCGCGAGGCGAATGCGTTGGGCGGCTCGTGCCCGTAGAACCAGGTCGGGATGCCCACCGAGGAACCGCCGTCCGGCCAGCGCTCCCGTACCGCGAAGGCCGCCCGCGCCCAGTCGGTGACCGAGGGCTCGAAGGAGGGCGCCGCCGCGAGCAGCTCCGCCGCCTCCGGCAGCATCGCGTCCTGGAACGGGGCCGCGTACGCGCCCAGGTTGGCCGCCTCCATCGCGCCCGGTCCGCCGCCGGTGGCGACCGTGTACCCGGCGCGGGCCAGTGTCCGCCCCAACCCGGCCGCCGCCAGGTAGTCCGGGCGCCCGCGCCCCAGCGCGTGGCCGCCCATCACGCCCACCACGCGGGCGCCGCGGATCGCCTCGTCCAGCACGTTGGACATCGACTCGTCGTGCATCCCGCGCACCACGGCCGCGAAGATGTCGTGCTCCGCCTTCGTACGCTCGAACCAGGCGTACGTACGCGCGTCGGGCGTGCCCGCGTACCCGCCGGCCAGCCCCGCGAACAGCTCCTCGGGCGTGTAGAGGGAGCCCCGGTAGGGGTCGAAGGGGAGGTCGGGGACGACGGGGAAGACCAGCGCACCGGCCGACTGCACCCGGTACTCCGCCTCCCACGGCATCGCGCAGCCCAGGAAGACCGCGCCGTGCACGTCGACGCCCATCAGCGTCTCCACCCGGCCGCTCAGGTCGACCGACTGGACGCGGAAGCCGCACAGCGAACCGCCGTCCCGCACGACCTGGTCGAACTCGGCGAGCGTCTCGATCTCGTACGGTGAGTTGGGCATCCGCCCACCGTCTCACAGGCCGGTGGGGCCCGTACCGGGTACGGGCCCCACGTCCACACCTGTTCGAACTCCGCTCACCGCGACGCCGGTCACGCCAGCGGAGCCACCCGCGCGACGACCACCGCCAGCGGCTGCCCCGCCACCTGCAGCGCCGCCGCCCGCAGCGCCGCCGCGCCGCCCAGCGTGGCCGCCGAAGCGCCCAGCCGCCGCAGCGCCGCCGCGGAGCCCGCCCGCTCCCGGCTCGCCTCGCCCGCCGTCAGCAGCACCGTCGCCACCGTGCACGCCACCACCAGCCAGGCGCCGGTCGCGGCGATCGGCCCCAGGTCGGCCCCTCCGTCGGCGGCACGCAGCCGCAGCACCACCAGGGCCGCGGCCACCACCGCCGTCAGCGCGCCGAGCGGATGGCCGATCACCCGGGACTCCTGCTGCAGCGTCCGCCCGGCGAGGAGGCGTACCGGGCCCGGCCGCAGTGAGCCGAGCACCCGTCCGGCGAGATGGGCGACGCCCGGCCCCGCGAGCACCAGCCCCAGCGCGATCATGACCCAGCCGCCGAGCAGCGCGGGCGGCACCCTCCCCGCACCGCCCGGCAGCGTGAGGGCGGCCGCCGAGGCGCCGAGCCCGCTGCCGTACGTCCCCAGCGCCAGCCCGCTCGCCGCCAGCGCGGCGCCCCACGGCAGCCCCGCGGGGGCGGGCAGCTCCAGCGGCAGCGGGCCGTCCGCGGGCCGCGCGGGGGGCGCTTTGCGATCCGGCCGCAGGCTGTACGCACTGGCCAGCGCGGCCAGCAGCGGCAGCACGATGAGCAGCGTCAGCGCCGCCGCGAGCGGCAGCGGGGTGTACCGCGCCGGACCCGCCCCGAGCAGCCGGGCGGCGGCCCCGTCGAAGGGCAGTCCGGCGATCTCGCCGCGCAGGTGCAGGTAGACCAGCAGCGCCACCGCGCTGCCGAGCAGGCAGGAGACCAGCGTGGAGACGGCCGCGAGCACCGAGGCGTACGCGGGACCGAAGCCCGCGGCGTCCAGCCCCGGCGCGGGCGGCCGGGAGCGCGGGTCGCTGCGGGCCACGGCGACCGCGAACCACACGGCGGCCAGCATCGGCACCGCGCACCAGAGCAGCTGACCGGCAGAGGCGTGCCCCAGCGCCGTCAGCAGCAGGAAGCCCACCCCGGCGGAGGCGACGGCCACCAGCAGCCGGCGTACGGTGGCCAGCGGCTGCGCGCCGCGCGCTAGACGGAGAGCGAACACGACGCCCCCGATGCACCTGTGACGTACGCGGCGGCGGGCAGCGCGGCGGCGGGACGGCCGTCGACCAGGGCGAGGCTCCGGTCGGCCAGCTCCACGCACTCCGCCAGATGACTGGCCAGTACCGCCGTCACCCCGTGCGAACGGCAGGCCGCCACGAGCGTACGCAGGACCTGGGCGCCCTCCGTGGCCGGCAGCGCGGCCGTCGGCTCGTCCGCGAAGACCACCGCGGGGCCGTGGACCAGTGCCCGGGCGATGACCACCCGCTGCGCCTGGGCGCGGGTGAGGGAACGGGGCGCGGCCTTCGCCAGGGCCCCCACGTCGAGCCGGTCCAGCCACTCGGCGGCCACCCGCCGCGCCCGCCGGCGGGACTCGCCCGCCAGCAGCAGCGGCAGCGCGGCGTTCTCCCACGCCTTCAGCTCGGGCAGCAGGGCCGGCTCGGTGCCGATCCAGCCGAAGCGGGTCAGCCGCAGCCGTTCGCGCTGGGCGGTGGAGAGGGTGTGGACGGGTCCGCTGTTGAACCACACCTCGCCCTCGTCGGGCCGCAGCTGGCCCGAGAGGCAGCGCAGCAGGGTGGTCTTGCCGCTCCCCCGTGGACCGGTCACGGCCAGGATCTCGCCCTCGCCCACACCGATGGAGACGCCGCCCAGGGCGCGGGTGGCGCCGTGGGCGTGGTGCAGGGACCGGGAGAAGAGGATGTCGTTGTCGGGCGGAGTCGTCGCGGCCATCGCGTACACCTCGTTCACCTCGTCGGCCGGGGCCGTGCGGCCCCTGCCCGAGGAACGACGGCGGACAAGTTGAGTCACTCGCACCCGGCGCACGATAGGGCGCGCGGCGCCCGGGGCCGGCTCCGTGCCGCCGCCGCGCCGGGGTAATCCGCTCATATGGATCATCCGACTATCCGCCGGAGGGCGGAGGTCCGGCGTCGGAAGCGAAACGCCGCGGACCCGGAGCCGTGACGGCTCCGGGTCCGCGGTCGGGACGGGACGGGACGGGTCGGCTCAGAGAAGCGTGTACGCCTCGGCGAGCACGCCGCGCAGGATCTGCTCCGCCTCGTCGAAGAGCTGCTGGTCCGCGATCAGCGGCGGCGCCAGCTGGACGACCGGGTCGCCGCGGTCGTCGGCGCGGCAGTACAGGCCGTTCTCGAAGAGCTTCTTCGAGACGAAGCCGTACAGGATCCGCTCCGACTCCTCGTCGGTGAAGGTCTCCTTGGTGGCCTGGTCCTTCACCAGCTCGATGCCGTAGAAGAAGCCGTTGCCGCGCACGTCGCCGACGATCGGCAGGTCCTTCAGCTTCGACAGCGTGCCGTGGAAGGCCGCCTCGTTGTCCAGCACGTGCTGGTTGAGGCCCTCGCGCTCGAAGATGTCGAGGTTGGCCAGGCCCACCGCCGCGGAGACCGGGTGGCCGCCGAAGGTGTAGCCGTGCGGGAAGGAGTTGCCCTTGGCGTAGAAGGGCTCGGCGACGCGGTCGGAGACGATGCAGGCGCCGATGGGGGAGTAGCCGGAGGTCATGCCCTTGGCGCAGGTGATCATGTCCGGGACGTAGCCGAACTTGTCGGCGCCGAACATCGTGCCCAGGCGGCCGAAGGCGCAGATGACCTCGTCGGAGACCAGCAGCACGTTGTACGTGTCGCAGATCTCGCGGACCCGCTGGAAGTACCCGGGCGGCGGCGGGAAGCAGCCGCCGGCGTTCTGCACCGGCTCCAGGACGACCGCGGCGACGGTCTCGGGGCCCTCGAAGAGGATGGCCTCCTCGATCCGGTCGGCGGCCCAGCGGCCGTAGGCCTCGGGGTCGTCGCCGTGGATCGGGGCGCGGTAGATGTTGGTGTTGGGCACCTTGAGCGCGCCGGGCACCAGCGGCTCGAAGGGCGTCTTCAGCGCGGGCAGGCCGGTGATGGACAGGGCGCCGTGCGGGGTGCCGTGGTAGGCCACCGCGCGGGATATCACCTTGTACTTGCCGGGGTTGCCGGTGAGCTTGTGGTACTGCTTCGCCAGCTTCCAGGCGGTCTCCACCGCCTCACCGCCGCCGGTGGTGAAGAAGACCTTGTTCAGGTCGCCCGGGGCGTAGTGCGCGAGGCGCTCGGCCAGCTCGATGGCCGCGGGGTGGGCGTACGACCAGATCGGGAAGAACGCCAGCTCCTGGGCCTGCTTGTACGCCGTCTCGGCCAGCTCGTGCCGCCCGTGGCCGGCGTTGACCACGAAGAGGCCGGCGAGGCCGTCGATGTAGCGCTTGCCGTTGCTGTCGTAGATGTTCGTACCCTCGCCGCGGACGATCGTCGGCACGGGGTTCTCCGCGTACGACGACATCCGCGTGAAGTGCATCCACAGGTGGTCGTAAGCGGTCCGGTTGAGGTCCTTGCTCACGGCTATCTTGCTCCCCATTGATAGGTCTGCTTGCGCAGCTTGAGGTAGACGAAGCTCTCGGTCGAGCGAACGCCGGCCAGCAGGCGGATACGCCTGATGACTTCCAGCAGCTCGTCGTCGTCCTCCACGACGACCTCCGCGAGGAGGTCGAAGCTGCCGGCGGTGAGGACGACGTAGTCCACCTCCGCCATCGAGGCCAGTGCGTCGGCGATGGGCTCGAGGTCGCCCTCGACGTGGACACCGATCATCGCCTGCCGGTGGTAGCCGACGGTGAGGGGATCGGTGACCGCGACGATCTGCATCACGCCCTGATCGATGAGCTTCTGGACGCGCTGGCGCACCGCCGCCTCGGAGAGGCCGACGGCCTTGCCGACGGCCGCGTACGGACGGCGGCCGTCCTCCTGCAGCTGCTCGATGATGGCGCGGGAGACGACGTCCAGGGACGAGATGGTCTTGTCGCGAGGG
Organism: Streptomyces polyrhachis; assembly: GCF_042663125.1. Taxonomy (NCBI): domain Bacteria; kingdom Bacillati; phylum Actinomycetota; class Actinomycetes; order Kitasatosporales; family Streptomycetaceae; genus Streptomyces; species Streptomyces polyrhachis. The sequence goes on from NZ_JBHSZO010000010.1 coordinate 63,346, forward strand.
GTCACGGGCGTCACTCTGCCCCACCGGGCGGCTTCCTGGCAAGACCGTGCCCGACTGAATTCGTTGCCTGGAGCGTCGGATTCAATGGAATCACTTGTTTTAGGCGCTCTTCGCTGTCAATCTCGTGCGTACGAAGACCGTGACCGGCGTTCCCACACCAACCCGCCGCCCCCATGGCCGCGTTCGCCCCGAAGACGCCCGCCGCGGGCGTGGTTCTTCCGGTGGTGGACCGTGTTGACGGGCGAATGTCCGAGGTTAGGGTGGGTTCACGACTGCCTTTCGCAGACCGGACCGCGCTGGTGGCCGCTGCGACGACGAACGAGGAGGGGCGCTGTGCCTGCTGTGCCTGTTGGGGCCACTGGGACCACTGAACTGCGCCGGCTGCGCAACTACATCGCCGGAGAGTTCCGGGATGCCGCCGACGGGCGGACCACCGAGGTGGTCGATCCCGCCACGGGCGAGGTCTACGCCACCGCGCCGCTGTCCCGCGAGGCCGACGTCGACGCCGCCATGGCGGCCGCCGCGGCCGCCTTCCCCGGCTGGCGCGACACCACCCCGGCCGCCCGCCAGCTCGCGCTGCTGAAGATCGCGGACGCGCTGGAGGCCCGGGGCGAGGAGCTGCTGGACGCGGAGTGCCGCGACACCGGCAAGCCCCGGGAGCTGACCGCCTCCGAGGAGCTTCCGGTCATGATCGACCAGCTCCGCTTCTTCGCCGGCGCCGCCCGCATGCTGGAGGGCAAGTCCGCGGGTGAGTACATGGACGGCATGACGTCCTTCGTCCGCCGCGAGCCGGTCGGCGTCTGCGCGCAGGTCGCGCCGTGGAACTACCCGATGATGATGGCCGTGTGGAAGTTCGCCCCGGCCCTCGCCGCGGGCAACACCGTGGTCCTGAAGCCCTCGGACACCACCCCCGCCTCCACCGTGCTGCTCGCCGAGATCCTCGGCTCGGTGCTGCCCGAGGGCGTCTTCAACGTCGTCTGCGGCGACCGCGACACCGGCCGCCTGATGGTCGAGCACGCCACCCCCGCCATGGCCTCCATCACCGGCTCCGTGCGCGCCGGCATGGAGGTCGCGGCCAGCGCCGCCAAGGACGTCAAGCGCGTCCACCTGGAGCTGGGCGGCAAGGCCCCGGTCCTCGTCTTCGAGGACGCCGACATCGCCGGCGCCGTCGAGGACATCGCCGTGGCCGGCTTCTTCAACGCCGGCCAGGACTGCACGGCCGCCACCCGCGTGCTCGTCCACGAGTCGGTGCACGACGAGTTCACCGCCGCGCTGGCCAAGGCCGCGGCCGAGACGAAGACCGGCCCCGGCGAGGACGACGCCCTCTACGGCCCGCTCAACAACGCCGGCCAGCTGGAGCGCGTCGCCGGCTTCGTCGAGCGCCTCCCGGCCCACGCCAAGGTCGAGGCCGGCGGCCACCGCGTCGGCGAGCGGGGCTACTACTTCGCCCCGACCGTCGTCTCGGGCCTGAAGCAGGACGACGAGATCGTCCAGAACGAGGTCTTCGGCCCCGTCATCACCGTCCAGTCCTTCGCCGACGAGGCGCAGGCCCTGCAGTGGGCCAACGACGTGGAGTACGCGCTGGCCTCCTCGGTGTGGACCAAGGACCACGCCCGCGCGATGCGCCTGTCCAAGTCGCTCGACTTCGGCTGCGTGTGGATCAACACCCACATCCCGCTGGTCGCGGAGATGCCGCACGGCGGCTTCAAGAAGTCCGGCTACGGCAAGGACCTCTCGGCCTACGGCTTCGACGACTACACCCGCATCAAGCACGTCATGACGGCCCTGTGAGCGTCTGACCGGCCCCATCGGCCGTTTCCGGGTAGGGCCGCAAGGCCGCGGCCCCCGCGGTGACTCCGCGGGGGCCGCGGCCTTGCGGCCCTCTACCATCTCGCGCCCCGCCGCGGTAGCGCGGCGGGGAGCCGGACCCGGAGACGCCGTATGGGCCCGCGGGACGGTCCGCTCCCACTACGCTCGGTGGTGGGACATCCGCACGGAGTGGGTCCCGGCCCCGCACGAGGGGGCGGACTTCCGTACGGACCGCGAGGGTTCGCACCGGGCGAGGCAGGTGGGGTGGAATGACGTTCGCGACCGCTGGACGGCGTATCAGGCAACTGCCCGTGGAAGTGACGAGCTTCGTGGGCCGTACGACCGAACTGGCCGAGCTGCGGGCCCTGCTGGACCAGGCGCGGATGGTCACGCTCGTCGGACCGGGCGGGGTGGGCAAGACCCGCCTCGCGCTGCGCGGGGCCGCCGAGGTCGCCGCCGCCGGCACCGTCACCTTCGTCGAGCTCTCCGGCGTCAAGAGCAGCGAACTGCTGCCGCACGCCGTCTCCGAGGCGCTCGGCCTGCCCGAGCAGTCCGACCGCCCGCAGATCGACGGCGTGGTGGACTACCTGGCGGACCGCGAGATGACGCTGGTGCTCGACACCTGCGAGCATCTGCTGGACGCCTGCGCCCTGTTCGCCGACCTGCTGCTGCCCCACGCCCCGGGGCTGACCATCCTGGCCACCAGCCGCCAGGCCCTCGACGTCCCCGGCGAGCACGTCCTGGCCGTCCCCCCGCTGCCGCTGCCCGTCGCCGGGTCCGGGGGCGACGGCGGACCGGGCGCCCCCGACGGCGAGACCGGCGGGGGTGCGCTGGAGCTGTTCGTGGCGCGGGCCCGGGCCGCTATGCCGGGCTTCGCCCTCGACGAGACCACCCGGGCGCAGGCCCTCGCCCTGTGCCGGCGGCTCGACGGCATCCCGCTGGCCATCGAGCTGGCCACTGTACGGCTGCGGGCGCTCCCGCTGGGGCAGCTGGTGACGCAGCTCTCGGACACCTTCGCGCTGCTGGAGGGGGGCCGGATGACGACCCTCCCGCGCCACCAGACGCTGCGTACCACGATCGGGTGGTCCCACGAGCTGTGCACGCCCCAGGAGCGGATGCTGTGGGCGCGGCTGTCGGTCTTCGCCGGCACCTTCGACCTGGCCGCCGTGCAGTCGGTCTGCACCGATGAGCAGTTGCCTGCTGAATCGGTCCTGCAGCACCTCATCGGCCTGGTCGACAAGTCGGTGGTGCTGCGTGCCGGGGAGAACTCCGCCCGCTACCGCCTGCTGGACACCATCCGCGAGTTCGGTGCCGAGACGTTGGCCGCCCAGGGCGGTCGCGAGCAGGCCCGCCGCCGCCATGTCACCCACTACCGCGAGCGCCTGCGCGAGTGTGAGGAGGGGGGCTTCACCTCCCGGCAGACCGCCCTCTACCGCGCGATGCTCGACGACGCCGACAACCTCCGCGTCGCCCTGCAGTACGCCTCCCAGTGCGGCGAACTCGTCAGCCTCACCGGCGACATGTGGCTCTTCTGGCTCTGCGGCGGCCGGCCCGCCGAGGCGACCCGGTGGATGGACCGGGCCCTGTCGCTGGAGCCCGGGCGCACCGCGGAGCGCGCCAGGACGCTCGCCTGGTACGCGACCTTCGCCGTCTACCAGGGCGACCACGCCTCCGCCAGCCGCGCCGCCGACGAGGCGCTGGAGATCGCCGAGGAGCTGGGCGACGAGGGACTGCTGGCGCGCGCCCTGCTGGGTCGCGGCGCCGCCCTGGCCTACGCGGGGGAGGACGAGGAGGGCCGGGAGGTGCTGGAGGAGTCCCGGCGGCGCATGATCGCGGTGGGCGACTCCAACGGACTGGCGCTGGTCACCACCCGCATCTGCATCACCGCCGCCTTCGCCGGCCGCCCGCAGGACTGCCTGGAGGCCTTCGACAAGACGGTGGAGCTGCTGGGCGAGGACACCGAGGAGTGCTTCCTCATGGGCTTCGTGTACATGTCGCGCGGGATGGCCCACCTCACCCGCGGCGAGATCGCCGAGGCCGGGCAGGCGCTGCGCCGGGCGGTGGCGCTGAAGGACTCCCTGGACGAGATCCTGGGCATCGCCAACACCCTGGCCATGCTGGGCTGGGTCGCCGTCAGCGAGGGCCGCCACCGCCGCGCGGCCTGGCTGCTGGGCGCCTCCGACACCCTCGCCGCGCTGGTCGGCAAGCGGCGCCTGCTGGGCAATCCGCGGATGATCGCCATGCACGGGAAGTTCTCCGACGAGGCCCGCGGGGAGCTGGGGGAGGAGCGCTACGGACAGCTCCACCGCCAGGGCGGCGCGCTGCCCCGCTCGCAGGCCACGGCCTTCGCGGTGCGCGATCTGGACACGCTGCCCGAGAAGGGCGCGGCCGTCGCCGCCCAGCGGGGCAGCGGCCCCGGCGCGCTCACCCGGCGCGAGCGCGAGGTGGCGGAGCTGGTGGCGCAGGGGCTCTCCAACCGGGAGGTCGCCGAGCGGCTGGTGATCTCCAAGCGGACCGCCGACGCGCACGTCGAGCACATCCTCGCCAAACTCGGCTTCTCCTCCCGCTCCGAGATCGCCGCCCTGCTGGGCGCGGACGCCGCCGTGGTGCGTACGGGCGACCAGGCGCGCTGATCCGCGAGCGGGGCGGCCGATGCCCCGGGCGGTCGGCGATCCGCGGAGCGCGGGGCCGCCTCTAGGTACGTCCCGGGCCCCGCCCCCGAACGTACGTATACCGATCTTCCCCTGTGACCGATGCCCGGACCCTCCGCGGCGGCCGATGGTGGACGCCTAGGGCGGTACGCCGCGGAGGTGGAAGACCATGGGCGTGATCGGGCGCTGGGCGGAATGCCAGGAGGTCGACAGACTGCTGCGCCGCGAACGGCTCGTCGCCGTGACCGGCCCCGGCGGCGCGGGCAAGAGCGCGCTGGCCGGCGAGGTGGTACGGCGGCTCGCCTGGCAGCCCCGGCCGCAGGTGCGGCTGGTGGACTTCGCCGCCCTGGCCGACCCCGCCCTCGTGCCCCGCTGGCTGGGCTACACCCTGCGCGGCTGCCGCGGCGGGCGCCGGCCGGTGGTGCTGGTGGTGGAGACGTGCGACCGGGTCGCGGGGGCCACGGTCGAGACGCTCGCCGAGATGGTCCGGGAGGAGCCCCTGCTGCACGCGCTGATGACCAGCAGGATCCCCGTGGACGCCCCGGCCCGGGTGCGGCTGGACCCGCTGCCCTTCGACGAGATACTGCGCATCTTCCATCTCAGCGCCCCGCGCCGGGTCGACGAGGGCGCCGAACCGGTGCGGGAGATCTGCGAGTTGCTCGACGGGCTGCCGCTGGCCGCGCAGGCCGCCGCGCGCCGGCTCGGCCGCAGCTCCGCCGAGGAACTGCTCGCGCTGCTCTCCCGCCCCGAGCGCGCCCTCGAACTGGGCAACGGGCCCGAGCACGGCCCCGAGCGCCATCGCACGCTCGGCGACTCGCTGCGCTGGAGCCTGCGGCTGTGCACTCCCGGGCAGCGGCTGCTCTGGGCCCGCTGCAGTGTCTTCCCCGGCTCCTTCACCCTGCGCGACGCGCAGGTGGTCTGCACCGACGAGCGGCTCGGCGCCGAGGCGGCGGAGCGGGCCTTCGAGGGGCTGCGGCTGCACCAGCTGCTGATCGGCGGGGGGCCCGCGGTGCGGCTGCCGAGGGACGTACGTACGTATGGCCGCCAGCGGCTGTCGGCGCTCGGCGAGGAGCAGGAGTTCCAGCGCCGCTGCCTGCAGTGGTCGCTGCGCCCCTACGCCGAAGTGGCGGACTGAGCGGCGGACTGAGCGGCGGATTGAAAGGCTACTGACCGGTAGGAAGACTGAATTCGTCGTGTAATCAAAAGTAGACAACGGAATCCCTTGCCGGACGTCACTCCGCCTGCCAGGATCGGCCTTCAACCCCGGCCGATTCGACATCCCGGAGTACCTCCCTCATGGCACCTCGTCCCGCAGCCCCCGCCTTCGACGTGGCCGCGCGCTTCGCCGCGGGCGCGCAGTACATCGGCGGCCGGCTCCGCGCAGGCGGTTCCGGCCGCTTCCAGACCGTCGTGGACCCGGCGACCGGCGCGGACGTCCTGCGCTACGAACTCGCCTCCACCGCGGACGTGGACGAGGCCGTCGCCGCCGCTGCCGCCGCCTACCCCGGCTGGTCGGCCGCCACCCCCGGCGAGCGCTCCGACGCCCTGCACCGCTTCGCCGCCGTGCTCGCCGCGCAGGCCGGCGACCTGGCGTACGCCGAGTCGCTGCAGTGCGGCAAGCCGATCCGGCTGACCACCGAGTTCGACGTGCCCGGCACGATCGACAACACCGCCTTCTTCGCCGGCGCCGCCCGCCACCTGCAGGGCCAGGCCGCCGCCGAGTACAGCGGCGACCACACCTCCTACGTGCGGCGCGAGCCGCTCGGCGTCATCGGCTCCATCGCGCCGTGGAACTACCCGCTGCAGATGGCCGCCTGGAAGGTCCTCCCGGCGATCGCCGCGGGCAACACCATCGTGCTCAAGCCCTCCGAGCTGACGCCGCTCACGGCGCTGATGTTCGCCCGGGCGGCCACCGAGGCCGGCATCCCGGACGGCGTGGTCAACGTCGTCAGCGGCGCCGGCCGCGACGCCGGCGAGCACCTGGTCGGCCATCCCGGCGTGGTGATGACCTCCTTCACCGGCTCCACCGCCGTCGGCCGGCGCGTCGCGGAGGTCGCCACCGCCGGCGTCAAGCGCCTCCACCTGGAGCTGGGCGGCAAGGCACCGTTCGTCGTCTTCGACGACGCCGACCTCCAGGCCGCGGTGCACGGCGCCGTGGCGGCCTCGCTGATCAACACCGGCCAGGACTGCACCGCCGCCACCCGCGCGTACGTCCAGCGCCCGCTCCACGACGCCTTCGTGGCCGGTGTCGCCGAGCTGATGGCCGCCGTCCGCCTCGGCGACCCGATGGACCCCGCCACCGACCTGGGCCCGCTGATCTCCTACGCCCAGCGCGACCGGGTCGCCGCCTTCGTCGAACGCGCCCGCGAGAGCGGCGCGCGGATCGTCACCGGCGGCCGGATCCCCGAGGGGCTGAAGGGCGCGTACTACGAGCCCACGCTGATCGCGGACGCCGCCCAGGACAGCGAGGTCGTACAGAGCGAGATCTTCGGGCCCGTGCTCGCCGTGCTGCCCTTCGACACGGACGACGAGGGCCTGGCGCTGGCCAACGACACCCCCTACGGACTTGCCGCCTCCGCCTGGACCCGGGACGTCTACCGGGCGGGGCGGGCCACGCGCGAACTGCGCGCGGGCTGCGTCTGGGTCAACGACCACATCCCGATCATCAGCGAGATGCCGCACGGCGGCTCCAAGGCATCCGGCTACGGCAAGGACATGTCGGTGTACTCCTTCGAGGAGTACACCCAGATCAAACATGTGATGCAGGACACATCCGGTGCCGTACACAAGCCCTGGCACCGTACGATCTTCGCTCTCTGAGCGACGCGTTTCTCCGTACGAACACCCCCCACACGGTGTCTCTCACGAACACCCCCCACGGCCCCTGTTACTTCCCCCTGGAAGGCCGATTCATGGATCTGTTCGCAGGACTTCCCGAGCCCATCGCCAAGGCTTGGGAGCGCAGTGTCAGCAACGGGCGTGCCGCGAGCACGCGCCGCCGCTTCCTCGCGGCCGGTGGTGCGATAGCCGCCGGTACCGTGCTGGCCGGCTGCGGCATACCGGGCTCCGACGGCGCCTCCAACGCAGCCGACGACGACAAGCCCAAGGACAAGGACTTCTCCGCCGCGGAGAAGAAGCTCGTCTTCTCCAACTGGCCGCTGTACATCGACGTCGACGACAAGGACGAGAACAAGCGTCCCTCCCTGGACAGGTTCCAGAAGGAGACCGGCATCTCGGTCAAGTACACCGAGGACATCAACGACAACGTCGAGTTCTTCGGCAAGATCAAGCCGCAGCTCGCCGCCGGCCAGGACACCGGCCGCGACCTGGTGGTCCTCACCGACTGGATGGCCGGCCGCTTCATCCGCTCCGGCTGGGCGCAGCGCATCGACCCGGCGAACACGCCGAACGTGGTCACCAACATGGAGCCGCGCTTCCGCAACGCCGCGCACGACCCGGGCCGGCAGTACACCGTCCCGTGGACCGGACTGTCGACGGTGATCGCGTACAACAAGAAGGCCACCGGCGGCAAGGACGTCACGAGCGTCACGCAGCTGCTCACCGACGCCTCGCTCAAGGGCAAGGTCGCCATGCTCACCGAGATGCGCGACACCATCGGTATGACGCTGCTGGACATGGGCAAGGACTCCAAGAAGTTCACGGACGACGACTTCGCGGCCGCGCTCGCCACCGTCCAGAGCGCGGTCGACTCCAAGCAGATCCGCCGCTTCACCGGCAACGACTACATCGAGGAGCTGGGCAAGGGCGACATCGCCGCCTGTCTGGCCTGGGCCGGTGACGTGGTGCAGATGCAGGCGGAGAACGAGGACATCGGCTTCTTCATCCCGGAGAAGGGCTACCTCTACTCCACCGACGACATGCTGATCCCGGTGAAGGCCCGCCACAAGGCCAACGCCGAGAAGCTGATGGACTTCTACTACGACCCGAAGAACGCGGCCGAACTGGCCGCCTGGGTCAGCTACATCTGCCCGGTGGCCGGGGTCAAGCCGGAACTCGCCAAGATCGACGAGTCGCTCGCTACGAATCCGCTGATCATCCCCGACGAGAAGATGATCAACGGCGGTCACGTCTTCATGAACCTCGACGAGGCCAAGGCCTCGGCATACGAGGACAAGTTCGCAAAGTTGATCGGGGCCTAGTAGATGGCTGCAAGCACCAAGGCCGGTGTCACTCTCACCGGTGTCAGCAAGACCTTCGGCGACTTCACCGCCGTACACCCGCTGGACCTGACCATTCCGCAGGGCTCGTTCTTCGCCCTGCTGGGTGCCTCCGGCTGCGGCAAGACCACGACCCTGCGGATGATCGCGGGTCTGGAGCGGCCGACCACCGGTCGGGTGCTGCTAGGCGAGCAGGACGTCACCGCCCTGCCGCCGCACAAGCGGCACGTCAACACGGTCTTCCAGAGCTATGCGCTCTTCCCGCATCTGGACGTGTTCGACAACGTGGGCTTCGGCCTGCGGCGCCGCGGTGTGCGGTCCGTGAAGAAGCAGGTGGAGGAGGTGCTGGAGCTCGTCGAGCTCGGGCACCTCGCCCGCCGCAAGCCCAACCAGCTCTCCGGGGGCCAGCAGCAGCGTGTCGCGCTGGCCCGCGCGGTCGTCAACCGGCCCGAGGTGCTGCTTCTGGACGAGCCGCTCGGTGCGCTCGACCTGAAGCTGCGCCGCCAGATGCAGCTGGAGCTCAAGCACATCCAGACCGAGGTCGGCATCACCTTCGTGCACGTCACGCACGACCAGGAGGAGGCCATGACCATGGCCGACACCATCGCGGTGATGAACGGCGGCCGGGTGGAGCAACTGGGCGCACCGGCGGAGCTGTACGAGAACCCGAAGACGGCCTTCGTGGCCAACTTCCTCGGCCAGTCCAACCTGATCGCCGCCGAGGTTGCCTGGAGGAGCGGCGAGGAGCTGCTGCTCCAGGTCGGCGACGCGAAGCTGACACTGCCGGCGTCCCGCACCCACGCGGCGGCGGCGAACCCCGGCGCCAAGGTGCTCGCAGGTATCCGTCCCGAGAAGATAGCCATGGTGGGACGCGCGGACGCGGCGCGCGTCCCCCAGGGTCGCAACATGCTTCCCGGCACGGTGGTCGACGCCTCCTTCACGGGCGTCTCCACCCAGTACGTGGTGAGCAGCCCGTACGGCCAGGAGCTGGCGGTGTTCGCGCAGAACGTGGAGCGCGGCGGTTTCGCCCCCGGCGCGGAGGTGGTCCTGCACTGGGATCCGCAGCACACCTTCGGCCTGGACGGCCGGCAGGACATCGACGCGGGCACGGGGGAGGACGCGCTGTGACCGCGCTCGCGGCTCCCGCGGGCCCCGCAAGCGCGGCGCCCGCGGCCGGCGCCGGGGCGCAGCCGCCCCGGCGCCGGGGGCTCACCCCCTACTGGCTGCTGCTGCCGGCGGTGCTCTGGCTGGCGGTGTTCTTCGTCGCCCCGCTCTTCTACCAGGCCTCCACCTCCGTGCAGTCCGGGTCGTTCGAGAAGGGCTTCCAGGTCACCTGGGAGTGGTCGAACTACACCGAGGCGCTCAACGAGTACAGCGGCCACTTCCTGCGCTCCTTCGCCTACGCGGCCGTCGCCACCGCCCTGTGCCTGGCGATCGCCTACCCGCTGGCGTACATGATCGCCTTCAAGGCCGGCCGCTGGCGCAACGTGCTGCTGGTGATGGTCATCGCGCCCTTCTTCACCAGCTTCCTGATCCGCACGCTGGCGTGGAAGACGATCCTCTCCGACAGCGGCCCGCTGGTCTCCACGCTGGACCGGCTGCACGTCCTGGACGTCACCGCCCTCGTCGGCCTGACGACCGACGACCGGGTGCTGGCCACCCCGCTGGCCGTGGTCTGCGGACTGACGTACAACTTCCTGCCGTTCATGATCCTTCCGCTCTACACCTCGCTGGAGCGGATCGACCCCAAGCTGATGGAAGCCGCCCAGGACCTCTACGCGAGTCCGGCGACGACCTTCCGCAAGGTGACCTTCCCGATCTCCCTGCCGGGCGTGGTGGCGGGCACCCTGCTCACCTTCATCCCGGCCTCGGGCGACTACATCAACGCCCAGCTGCTGGGCTCCCCCAGCGAGCAGATGGTCGGCAACGCGATCCAGAAGCAGTTCCTCAACGTGCTGGACTACCCGACGGCCGCGGCCATGTCGTTCGTCCTCATGGCGGCGATCCTGATCATGGTGACCGTCTACATGCGCCGCGCGGGAACGGAGGACCTGGTCTGATGAGCTGGATACGACGCAACGTCATCGTCCTCGTCGGCACGCTGGCGCTCGCCTACATGCTGCTGCCCAACGTCGTGGTGCTGGTGTTCTCCTTCAACGACCCCAAGGGCCGTTACAACTACGAGTGGAACACCTTCTCCACCGACGCCTGGCAGAACCCCTGCGGCGTCGCCGACATGTGCGACGCGGTCTCCCTCAGCCTGTGGATCGCCGTGGTCTCCACCATCGGCGCCACCCTGCTGGGCACCTTCGCCGCCTTCGCGCTGGCCCGCTACCGCTTCGCCGCCAAGGGCGCCGCCAACGGCCTGATCTTCCTGCCGATGGCGATGCCCGAGGTGGTGATGGCGGCCTCGCTCGGCACGCTCTTCCTCAACATGCGCATCGAGTTCGGTGTCACCACCATCCTCATCGCGCACATCATGTTCTGCCTCAGCTTCGTGGTGGTCGCGGTCAAGGCGCGGGTCATGAGCATGGACCCGCGACTGGAGGAGGCCGCGCGCGACCTCTACGCCGGTCCGCTGCAGACCTTCCTGCGGGTCACGCTGCCGCTGGCGGCGCCCGGCATCGCCGCCGGCGCGATGCTCAGCTTCGCGATCTCGCTGGACGACTTCATCATCACGCAGTTCAACTCCGGCCCCTCGACGGTCACCTTCCCGATGTTCGTCTGGGGCGCCGCCCAGCGCGGCATCCCGGTCCAGGTGAACGTCATCGGCTCGGCGATGTTCTTCATCGCCGTCGCCCTCGTGCTGGGCGCCCAGCTGCTGGGAGGCCGCCGCAAGGCGCGCACCTAGGCGGCGGCGTCCGTACGGGCCCCGCAGACGCCGGTACGGTGAAGGGCTCCGGGCAATCCCCGGAGCCCTTCGCCGTACCGGGAGCCCCACCCGCAGCACCTCTGATTCGGACACACGCCCAAGGGTTGTGAAAGACATGAATCCTGCCCGATCCCTCGCGGAAGCGACCTACCGGCCGTTCTGGCTGGAGGATCCCGGCAGGCCCGCCGCCCTCCCGGCGCTGGTCGGCGAGGAGCAGGCCGACCTCCTCGTCGTGGGCGGCGGCTACAGCGGACTGTGGACGGCGCTCATCGCCAAGGAGCGCGAGCCCGAGCGCGACGTCGTACTCGTCGAGGGCGAGGAGATCGGCTGGGCGGCCTCCGGCCGCAACGGCGGCTTCTGCGACGCCTCCCTCACCCACGGCCTGCCCAACGGCCTCACCCGCTGGCCCAAGGAGCTGCACCGGCTGGAGGAGCTGGGCGCGCGCAACCTCGACGCGATCGGGGACGCCGTCAAGCGCTACGGCATCGACTGCGACTTCGAGCGCAGCGGTGAGATCACCGTCGCCACCGCCCCGTACCAGGTGGCGGAGCTGCGCTCCTTCGCCGAGGAGGCGGGCGCGCTGGGCTTCGACGGCGGCGAGTGGCTGGAGCGCGACGCCGTGCGGGCGGAGGTCGACTCGCCCACCTTCCTGGGCGGCCTGTCCCACCGCGACAGCTGCGCCATGCTCCACCCCGCGAAGCTGGCCTGGGGCCTCAAGCGCGCCTGCCTGGAGCTGGGGGTGCGGATCTACGAGCACACCCCCGCCACCGCCCTGGCCCGGGACGGCGCGGGCATGGCCGCCACCACCCCGTACGGCCGGGTGCGCGCCCGCCGGGTGGCGCTGGGCACGAACGTGTTCCCCAACCTGGTGCGCCGGGTGCGGCCCTACGTCGTACCGGTCTACGACCACGCCCTGATGACCGAGCCGCTCAGCGCCGAGCAGCTGGCCTCGATCGGCTGGAGCAACCGCCAGGGGCTGTCGGACTCCGCCAACCGCTTCCACTACTTCCGCATCACCGCCGACCACCGCATCCTGTGGGGCGGCTACGACGCGCTCTACCACTTCGGCGGCAAGGTCCGCGCCGAGTACGAGCACGCCGCCGCGAGCCAGTTGAAGCTGGCGGGGCAGTTCTTCGAGACCTTCCCGCAGCTGGAGGGCCTGCGCTTCAGCCACGCCTGGGGCGGCGCGATCGACACCTGCTCGCGCTTCGCGGCCTTCTTCGGCACGGCCCACCGCGACCGCGTCGCCTACGCGGCCGGCTACACCGGACTGGGCGTCGGCGCCTCGCGCTTCGGCGCCGAGGTGATGCTCGACCTGCTGGCGGGGGAGCGCACCGAGCGCACGGAGTTGGAGATGGTACGCAGCAAGCCGATCCCCTTCCCGCCCGAGCCGCTGGCCTGGGCGGGCATCGCCCTCACCACCTGGTCCCTGGCCCGCGCCGACGAGCGCGAGGGCCGACGCAACCTCTGGCTGAGGGCCATGGACCGGGTCGGGCTCGGCTTCGACTCCTGAGCCCGCCCCCGCTGTCCGCACGACAGCCGGTCGCGCCGCCCGCCCCCCCCGGGCGGCGCGACCGGCCCCCGGCGCACCCCCACCCCCCTCATCGCAACGCAAGGAACCCCCATGCGCATCCTCCTCGTCGGCGCCGGCGGCGTCGGCACCGCCGTCACCCGCATAGCGGCCCGGCGCGACTTCTTCGAGGCGATGGTCGTCGCCGACTACGACCTCGCCCGCGCCGAGGCGGCCGTGGCGGCCGTCAACGAGGCCGCCCCCGACGCCCGTTACACCGCCGTCCGCGTCGACGCCTCCGACTGCGCCGCCGTCGCGGCGCTGCTGCGCGAGCACCGCTGCGACCACCTCCTCAACGCCACCGACCCGCGCTTCGTGATGCCGCTCTTCCAGGCGTGCTACGACGCCGGCGTCAACTACCTCGACATGGCGATGTCCCTCTCCCGCCCGCATCCCGAGCGCCCGTACGAGGAGTGCGGCGTCAAGCTCGGCGACGAGCAGTTCGCCGCCGCCGCCGACTGGGAGGCCAAGGGCCTCCTCGCACTGTCCGGCGTCGGCGTGGAGCCGGGGCTCTCGGACGTCTTCGCCCGCTACGCCGCCGACGAGCTCTTCGACACGATCGAGGAGGTCGGGGTGCGCGACGGCGCGAACCTCACCGTCGACGGCTACGACTTCGCGCCCTCCTTCTCCATCTGGACCACCATCGAGGAGTGCCTCAACCCGCCCGTCGTCTGGGAGCGGGACCGCGGCTGGTTCACCACCGAGCCCTTCAGCGAGCCGGAGGTCTTCGACTTCCCCGAGGGCATCGGCCCGGTGGAGTGCGTCAACGTCGAGCACGAGGAGGTGCTGCTCATCCCGCGCTGGGTGGACGCCGGGCGGGTCACCTTCAAGTACGGGCTCGGCAACGAGTTCATCGAGGTCCTGAAGACCCTGCACAAGCTCGGCCTGGACCGCACCGAGCCGGTCGCGGTGCGCGGCGCGCGGGTCTCCCCGCGCGACGTGGTCGCCGCCTGCCTGCCCGACCCGGCGACGCTGGGCGACCGGATGCGCGGCAAGACCTGCGCCGGGACCTGGGTGAAGGGCGTCAAGGACGGCGCCGCGCGCGAGGTGTACCTCTACCACGTCGTCGACAACCAGTGGACGATGGCCGAGTACGGCAGCCAGGCCGTGGTCTGGCAGACCGCGATCAACCCGGTGGTGGCGCTGGAGCTGCTGGCCACCGGCGTCTGGTCGGGCGCGGGCGTGCTGGGCCCGGAGGCGCTGGCGCCGAGGCCGTTCCTGGACCTGCTCACCGCCTACGGATCGCCGTGGGGCATGCGCGAAGGCGGCTGAACGCCGTAGCGCCGCCCCCGCCGCGCCGGATCGCCCCGATCCGGCGCGGCACCCAGGCCGCCAGCCGCGCGTACCCGATGCCCACCGCGAGGCTGGCGAGCAGCCCGGCCAGCGGGTCGGTGAAGAGCGGGAAGACGGCGTAGTGCGTCAGGTAGACGTACAGCGAGGAGGAGGCCAGCACCGCCGCCGCCCGGTTGAGCAGCTTCGTGCCCGGCAGCCTCGGCACCCAGATCAGCAGCGCGAGGCCGGCGACGATGAACAGCGCCCGCTGCGGCTGCGGGACGTCGAAGAGCCCGGGGACGGTCACGACGACCGCCAGCGTGAGCACCAGCCGCTGGGAGACCCGCGTCGCCCGGGCCGCCGCCCAGCCGAGCGCGAAGATCCAGAAGACCATCAGCGGCGCCAGGTGCGGCTTGTGCGAGCCGAAGGTGAACCCGCCGTGGTGCAGGGCGATTCCGAGCGCGGTGACCGCCAGCGGGAAGGCGAAGGGGAAGCGCCGCTCGGCGCGGTCCAGCAGGGGTACGCACAGCAGCGCGGCCAGCGCCGTCAGGAAGTACACCAGCGCTTCGACGAACCAGTAGTTCAGGCCGCTGCCGGTGTCGTAGGGGCCCAGCACGCTGGCGAGCAGCAGCGGTTGGGTGATCTGGTACTCCTCGCGCACCGTCAGCATGGTGAGGGTGATGCACAGGGTGCTGGGCACCACGACGCGCAGCACACTGGCGCGGATCCTACGGGCCCGCTCGCGGGCTCCGTGCGAGGTGAGCAGGAAGCGGGCGAAGTTGTAGCCGGCGACCCCGAGCAGCACGTGCGCGCCGCCCGGCAGCCGGAAGAGCGGGATGTGGGTGCCGACGATGAGCACGATCCCCACCGCCCGCAGCAGCACGCCGGTCTCTATCTCGCGTATGCGGCCCCGGGCCGCGCCCTGGTCCGCCTCCCCGTCGGCGGCGGCGAGTTCGGCGATCGTCCGCAGGTGCCAGCCCTCCGGCAGCCGTCCGAGGGCCTGCTCCAGCCGGACGGACAGCTCCACGTAGCTCAGCGAGTCGCCGCCGAGCGAGGTGAAGCTGCCGTGTGCCGGGACCTGCTCGGGCGGCAGGTCCAGGATCTGCCCGTAGAGCGCGCGCAGCCCCGCCGCGGAGCCGGGAGCCGCTTCGGGCGGTGCGTCGTGCGGTGCGTCCGCCGCGGCCGGGGCGGAGGGGTCGGGGGCGGCGTGGGCCCGTACCGCCGCGTAGTCCGGCTTCCCGGAGGCCAGCCGCGGCAGCTCCGCCACGCAGCGCACCCGGATCGCGCGCGGCGGCAGTCCGCACTCCTCGGCCACCAGCCGCCGCACCCGGCGGGCGTGGGGGGCGGCCGTGCGCGCGGCGATCAGCAACTCGCCGTCGCCGCCCGCGCACAGAGCGGATATGCCGTGCTCCGCCAGCAGCCCCTCGACGCGCTGGGGGTCGATCCGCAGCCCCAGGATCTTGGCGAAGCGGCTGCTGCGGCCCGTGATCTCGTAGAGCCCCTCGGGGGTGCGCCGGGCGAGGTCGCCGGTGCGCAGCTCGTGCACGGTGCGGCCGAGCGCCAGGTCCGCCGGGGCGGTGGCGTAGCCGAGCATCACGTTGGCGCCGGTGTAGACCAGCTCGCCGGAGTCGGAGTCGGTATCGGCGCCCGCCTCCGGTGCCGCCAGCCGGAACTCGCCGCCGGGGATCGGCACCCCGATCGCCGTCGGGTGCGCGGCCGCCAGGTCCGGCGGGAGGTAGGCCATCCGCGCGGTCGCCTCCGTCTGCCCGTACATCACGAACAGGTCCCAGCCCCGCTCGCGCCCCAACTCGGCGAAGCGCCGCACGCGTTCGGGCGCCAGCCGGCCGCCGGCCTGGGTGACGTAGCGCAGGTGCGGCAGCTCCATCGAGGCGAAGCCCACCCGGTCCAGCAGGTCGAAGGTGTACGGCACGCCGGCCAGCGTGGTGGCCCGCGCGGTGCGGAAGAGGTCCCAGAAGCAGGTGTCCGCGACGGAGAGCTCGGTGAGGACGAGCGCCGCGCCGCGCAGCAGGTGGCTGTTGACGACGGACAGGCCGTAGCAGTAGTGCACGGGCAGCGTGGTGGCCGCCCGGTCGCTCTCGCGGATGCCCAGGTACGAGGCGATGGCCGCCGCGTTGGACTGCAGGTTCTCCTGCGAGAGGCGGACCAGTTTCGGGGAGCCGGTGGAGCCCGAGGTGCTGAGCAGCAGGGCCAGTTCGGGGTGGAGCTCGTGCGCCGTGTACGAGGGGTCCGCGCGCCGCTCCTCGATCCGCAGCCCGCCCGCGCCGTCGGCGGTGAGCACCACGTCGGGGTCGTAGGCGGCGGTCAGCGAGCGCAGCGCCTGCCCGCTGCCGCCGGGGACGAGCAGCAGCGGATGGCCGGCGGCCAGCGCCGCCAGGTAGCCCACCAGCGCCTCGGTCCGGTTGGCGCCCGCCAGCAGCACCAGCCGGCGCCCGGAGCCCAGCTGCCCGGCCGACTCCGACACCCGGGCCGCGAGTTCGCGGTACGACAGCTCGCCGTCCGCCGTGATCAGGGCGGTGCGGTCACCGTGCGCCGCCAGATCGCGGACGAAGGGGACGGGGCGGATGCCCGCCTGAGCGGGCGCGGGGAGATGCACGGATGTGGCCCTTTCCACGACGAGACCGGTCGCCAGGCCTTGTGTTTGTCATTTAGGTTAGCTTTACCTTATTCGTAGCACGTCCGCCCAGTCCTCACGGAAGGCCCGACCGACATGCGGAGCCCCCTGGCTCGCTCTCTCGCCGCCATAGCCGCGGCAGCCCTCGCCCTCCCGGCCCTCGCCGCCTGCGGCGCCGACGACACCGACGCCAAGGGCGGCGGCGACTCGCTGGTGATCTACTCCGGCCGCAGCGAGAAGCTGGTCAAGCCGATCCTCGACGAGCTGGAGAAGGCTGTCGGCACCAAGGTCGAGGTGCGCTACGGCGAGAGCGCGGAGCTGGCGGCGCAGATGCTGGAGGAGGGCGGCAAGACCAAGGCCGACGTGTTCTTCTCGCAGGACGCGGGTGCCCTGGGCGCGCTCTCCAAGGAGGGGCTGCTGGCGAAGCTGCCGCAGACCGTCCTTGACGAGGTCGACCCGGCGTACCGCGGCCACGCGGGCGACTGGGTCGGCGTCTCCGGCCGCTCCCGCGTCATCGCGTACAACCCGGACAAGACCGCCGAGGCGCCCGACAGCGTGCGTGACGTGGTCAAGCCCGAGTGGAAGGGCAAGGTCGGCTACGCGCCCACCAACGCCTCCTTCCAGACCTTCGTCACCGGCATGCGCGTCCTGGACGGCGACGACGCCACCCGCGCGTGGCTGAAGGGCCTGAAGGAGAACGGCAAGCCCTACGACAACAACCTGCGCGTGCTGGACGGCGTGGAGGCCGGCGAGGTCTCCCTCGGCCTGGTCAACCACTACTACTGGTACGAGCGCGCCGCGGAGAAGGGCGCCGAGAACCTCAAGAGCAAGCTCCACTTCCTCCCCGGCGGCGACCCCGGCGCCCTGCTCAACGTCGCCGGCGCGGGCATCGTGAAGGACTCCGGCCAGGACGCCGCCGCCCGCAGGGCCGTCGGGTTCCTGCTCTCGGAGAAGGCGCAGACGTACTTCGCCGACCACACCAAGGAGTACCCGCTCATCAAGGGCGTGAGCCCGAGCGAGGGCGTCCCGCCGCTGGACACCCTCCAGGCCCCCGAGATCGACCTGGGCAGGCTGGACACCCTCCAGGAGACCCTGGCGATGCTCCAGGACGCCGGGCTGGTCTGACCGGATGACCGACGCCGCCGTCACACGGGAGCGTGCCACCGCCCGCCCGGCCCCCGCGGACGCCGCGGGGCCGGGCGGGCGGCCGTCCGCGCCCCCTGCCGTACGGGCCCGCAGACCCGCCCTGATCCTGCTGGTCCCCGCCTGCCTCGCCGCGCTCCTCGCCCTGCTGCCGCTGGGCTACCTCGGCGTCCGCGCCCTGGAGCGCGGCCCCGCCTACGCCTGGGACGTCGTCGCCGACGCGCGCACCCTCAGCCTGCTCGGCCGCAGTCTGGGCCTGGCCCTCACCGTCGTCGCCCTCAGCCTGCTGATCGGCGTCTCGCTGGCCTGGCTGACCGTACGCACCGACCTGCCCGGCGCCCGCGCCTGGGCGGTGCTCGCCACCCTGCCGCTCGCCGTGCCCAGCTACGTCGCCGCCTTCGCCTGGCTCTCCGCCTCGCGCCAACTGGCCGGCTTCACCGGCGCGGTGCTCGCGCTCACCCTGGTCAGCTTCCCGTACGTCTACCTGCCCGTCGCCGCCGTGCTGCGCGGCATCGACGCCGCGCAGGAGGAGGCCGCCCGCTCCCTGGGCCTGGGCCCCGCCGCGGTCTTCCGCCGGGTGACGTTGCCGCAGCTGCGGCCGGCGGCGGCCGGGGGCGCGCTGCTGGTCGCGCTGTACGTGCTCTCCGACTTCGGCGCCGTCTCGCTGCTGCGCTACGACACCTTCACCCGCGCCATCCACACCTCCTACCGGGCCAGCTTCGACCGCACCCCGGCCGCCGCGCTCAGCGTCGTGCTGGTGCTGCTCACCGTCGCGCTGGTCGCCGCCGAGGCCCGTACGCGCGGCCGGGCCGGCCACGCCCGTACCGGCTCCGGCACCGCGCGCCCGGCGCTCCCGGCGCGGCTGGGACCCTGGCGGGCGCCCGCGCTGGCCTGGTGCGCGGCCGTCGCCGCCGTCTCCGTCGCCTTCCCGCTGGGCACCCTCGGCTACTGGCTCACCGCCGGCAACTCGGGCAGCTGGGAGCCCGGCCTGCTGCTCGACACCGCGCTGGCCACCCTGGGAGTGGCCGCCGCCGGCGCCGTCTTCACCGCGCTGCTCGCCCTGCCCGTCGGCGTGCTCGCCGCCCGCCACCACGGACGCGGCGCCCGGCTGCTGGAGCAGGCGTCCTACGCGGGCCACGCGCTGCCCGGCATCACCGTCGCGCTCGCGCTGGTCTTCTTCGCCGTGCGCTACGCCTACCCGCTCTACCAGGAACTCCCGCTGCTGGTCGGCGCGTACGCGGTGCTCTTCCTGCCCGTCGCCGTCGCCGCCACCCGCGCCGCGGTGCTCCAGGCGCCCCCCGTGCTGGAGGACGTGGCGCGCTCGCTGGGCCGCTCACCGCTGCGGGTGCTGCGCGAGGTCACCGTGCCGCTGGCCGCGCCCGGCGTCGCGGCGGGCACCGCGCTCACCTTCGTCGTGATCATGAAGGAGCTGCCGGCCACCCTGCTGCTGCGGCCCACCGGCATGGACACCCTGGCCACCCGGCTGTGGACGGAGACCGCCACCGGCTCCTTCGCCGCCGCCGCCCCCTACGCCGCGGCGCTGATCCTGCTCGCCGCCATCCCCTCCTACCTGCTCGGGAGACACCGCGCATGACCGATCTCGAGATCCGCGGCCTCGCCAAGTCCTACGGGCAGCGCGGCGCCGGCGCCCCGGTGCTCGACGGCCTCGACCTCTCGGTCCCCGCCGGTGCCCTCACCGCGCTGCTCGGCCCCTCGGGCTGCGGCAAGACCACCCTGCTGCGCGTCATCGCCGGCTTCCTGCCCGCCGACGCCGGCACCGTCACCGTGGGCGGGCGCGTCCTGACCGGCCCCGGCGTCCACCTGCCGCCCGAGCGGCGGCAGGTCGGCATCGTGCCGCAGGAGGGCGCCCTCTTCCCGCACCTCAGCGTCGCCCGCAACGTCGCCTTCGGCCTCACCGGTCCCGGGGCGCCGGGCCGCGGCGAACGCCGGGCGCGCACCGAGGAGATGCTGGAGCTGGTCGGCCTGGCCGGCTACGGCGCGCGGATGCCGCACGAACTCTCCGGCGGCCAGCAGCAGCGCATCGCCCTGGCCCGCGCGCTCGCCCCGCGCCCCGCGCTCGTCCTGCTCGACGAGCCCTTCAACGCCCTGGACACCGCGCTGCGCGCGGAGCTGCGCGCGGACGTCCGCGCGGCGCTGCGCGCCACCGGGGCCACCGCGCTGCTCGTCACCCACGACCAGCAGGAGGCGCTCTCCACGGCCGACCTGGTCGCGGTGGTACGCGGCGGACGCATCGCCCAGTGCGCCGCGCCGCAGGAGCTGTACCGCAGCCCCGCCGACCCCTGGGTGGCCGGCTTCGTCGGCGACGCGGTACTGCTCCCCGCCGTGGCGGCCGAGGGCTCGGCGAGCACCGCGCTGGGCCGCGTCGCGCTGCGGCCGGGCACGGGCGGTGGGGGCGGTACGGGCAGCGGGGGCGGTGAGGGCGACAAGGGCGGCGAGGGCACAGTGCTGCTGCGCCCCGAGCAACTGCGCCTGACCGCCGCCGAGTCGGCGCAGGTCAGCGGCACGGTCGAGGACGTCTGCTTCTACGGGCACGACGCCATGGTCACCGTACGGGTGGCAGAGCTGGAGCAGCCGGTGGTCGTGCGCGTCGCGGGGCCCGTACCGCTGGAGCCGGGGGAGCGCACGGGACTGGCGGTGGCGGGGGAGGCGACGCTGCATCCGTGAGGGCTGCTGAGGGGCCGGGGGATAGCCCCCGGCCCCTCACCTGCCCCTCAACGCCCCAGCCGGTCCAGGGTCTTGCGCAGGGCGCCGATCCGGTTGCTGGTGATCGAGTCCACGCCCATCGCCGCCAGCCGGCGCATGGTGCGCGGCCGGTCCGCCGTCCAGACGGAGACCAGGCGCCCCTCGTCGTGCACCCGCCGGACGGTCTCCGGCGCCACCAGCCCGAAGCGGTAGTTGAACCAGCGCGGCTCCAGTGCTCGCAGCAACCCCTCGGTGGGCCGCGGCAGATGGCGCTTCACCGAGAGCGCGGTCTCCGCCTCCGGCTCGGCCTCCTTCACCGCGAGCAGCGCCCGGGTGCTGCCGCAGTAGTAGACCCGCCCCGCGGCCCCCGCCGCCGCGACCTCGGCGACGACGGCCTTGGCGGTACGAGGATCGCCCTCCGGCAGGTCGATGAACGACCGCACGCCCTCGGGCGCCCGCCCCATCACCTCCAGCGCGGCGCCCAGCGTGGGCACCCCGCCGCCGGTCAGCAGCCGCAGCTCCTCGTACGTCAGCTCGTCCAGCGCCTCGTCGTGGCCCCACAGCCGCCACAGCGTGTCGTCGTGCAGCAGGACGGGCACGCCGTCGCGGGTCAGCCGGACGTCGAACTCCACCGCGTCCGCGCCCGCTTCGAGCGCGGCCCCGAGCGCGGGCAGCGTGTTCTCCCGCGCCCGGTACGGGGCGCCGCGGTGCGCCACCGCCAGGGGACGGCCCGGCCGGGCGCTCAACGCGGCCACGCCGCGAGGTAGTCGTCGATCTCGCCGGTCAGCCGCGCCTTGCCGGCGGCGTCCAGGAAGGACGCCTCGACCGCGTTCTTCGCCAGCCCCGCCACCCCGGCCTCGTCCAGGTCCAGCAGCCGGGTGGCGACCGCGTACTCGTGGTTGAGGTCGGTGCCGAACATCGGCGGGTCGTCGCTGTTGACCGTCACCGGCACGCCGGCGGCGACGAAGTCCTTCAGCGGGTGCTCCTCCATCGTCGCCACCGCGCGGGTGGCGATGTTGGAGGTCGGGCAGACCTCCAGCGCGATGCGGTTCTCCGCCAGATACGCCAGCAGCTCCGGATCGCGCGCCGCGCTGGTGCCGTGCCCGATGCGCTCGGCGCCCAGCTCGCGGATCGCGTCCCAGATTGTCTGCGGGCCCGTCGTCTCCCCGGCGTGCGGTACGGAGTGCAGCCCGGCGGCGCGCGCCTTGTCGAAGTACGGCTTGAACTGCGGCCGGGGCACGCCGATCTCGGGCCCGCCCAGACCGAAGGAGACCAGCCCGTCGGCGCCTACGTCCACCGCGAGCCGCGCGGTCTCCTCCGCCGCCTCCAGACCCGCCTCGCCCGGGATGTCGAAGCACCAGCGCAGCGTGACGCCCAGCTCCGACTCCGCCGCCGTGCGCGCGTCCTCGACGGCCTCCATGAAGGCGAGGTCGGGAATGCCGCGGCGCACCGAGGAGTACGGGGTCAGGGTCAGCTCCGCGTAGCGGATGTTCTGCCGCGCCATGTCGCGGGCCACCTCGTACGTCAGCAGCCGTACGTCCTCGGCGTCGCGCACCAGGTCCACGACGGAGAGGTAGACGTCGATGAAGTGCGCGAAGTCGCGGAAGGTGAAGAACTCCTTCAGCGCCTCGGGGTCCTTGGGCACGGGGGAGTCCGGGTGCCGGGCGGCCAGCTCGGCGACGATGCGCGGGGAGGCGGAGCCGACGTGGTGGACGTGCAGCTCGGCCTTCGGCAGTCCGGCGATGAACGAATCGAGCACGGTGGCACCCGTTTCTGCGGTTGGGATCTTCTGGGTCGGCCGCGGCGGCCGCGGGGCCTGCGGTCGGGGACCATCGTAGGCCGCAAGATCCAGACAGGGGGCGCCCATACCCCTCCTCGCGGTGCGACCGTATTCTTAATGGCCTCTCACCAGGAGGATGCGTGAGCACCGAACAGCCCGAGGGCGGACGGCCGTCCCTGTCGAAGGACGACCGGCCGGCGGGGGCGCCCGGGCCGGCGGACGCCGCGCCCGGCACGCCGCGGACGGACGTGCAGCCCCCGGCCGCGGCACCGGTCGTGCCGCCCGCTCCCATACCGGCCCCCGGGCCCGTACCGGTGGCGCAGCCCGGACCCGCCGGACCGCCGCCCATCCCCCCCGGCCCCGGCGCCCCGTACGGGCAGCCCCCCGGCGCCTACCCGCCCGCCCCCGGCAGCCCGTACGCGCAGCCCCCCGTCGCCGCGCCGTACCCCGCGCCCTACGGCGTCCCGCCCCAGCCCGGCGCGCCCTACGCCGCGCCTCCCGGGCCGTACTACCCCTACGGCGACCCCTGGGCCCCCGCCCTCCCCGCCCCGCAGAACGGCCTCAGCACCGCCGCCATGATCGTCGGCATCGTCGGCGTCGTGCTGTCCCTGGCCCTCATCGGGCTGCCCCTCGGCATCCTGGCGCTGATCTTCGGCATCGTCGGCCTGCGCCGGGCCCGCCGGGGCCGGTCCACCAACCGGGGCCAGGCCCTCACCGGCGTCATCCTGGGCCCGCTCGCCATCCTCGCCTCCGCCGGGATGCTCGCCGCCTTGATCTGGGGGGCGGACGGCAGGCTCGGCCAGATCAACCCCGACACCACCACGACCCAGCCGCTGGGCGAGTCGGTCGTCTACGACGACGGCCTCACCGTCACCGCCGTGGAGGAGTCGCTCGACGGCGACACCCTGACGGTCCGCGTCAGCGTCGAGAACGACACGTCCTACGCGGTCGACCTCTCCAAGGCCGAGGTCTACGCCTACCCCGCGGCGGACCCCGACGCGATGCTCGGCCTCGACGACAGCCGGGGACTGCCGCCGATCCTCACCGGCGACAGCACCGTCACCGGCGAGTACGTCTTCGATCTGCCCGCCGAGCCCGGCGAGGTCGAGATCGAGGTGGCCCCCGGCGCCCAGTACGGCTACGCGCACTGGTCGACCGACGAGGCGGTCGGCGGAGCGCGGCAGTCGGCATGGGCGCCCGGACGTCAGGTGTGCGCCCCCGCGTGCGCCTGAGCCGCCCCTCGTGCTCCGCGCGCCGAAGACAGTGCGGTAAAGCCGCGTAAGGATGCGGCCGCAGGCCCCTCTCCCTCGTGACAGCCGGTCGCAGAAGACCGGCCGCGACGGAGGAGCTGGCGATATGACTGGTGGCGCGGGGGCCAGGAGCGCACTGGAGTGGCTGGCGGCGGCCGCACCGGATCCGGTGTCCTGCCGATGGGAGTGGGAGCGCAATCCGCTGGGAGTGGCCCTGCTGCCGGCCGGGCGGCTGTGGGATGTGCTCATCCTCCCCGGCGAACTCGGGCACCCCACCCTGGACGTGCTGGGCCGGTGCCTGCCGCGGCCCGGCCCGGTGCTCGCCGACTTCGGCGGCGCCCGGCTGGGCTTCTTCGTGCCACCGGGCACCGCCGCCCGGTGGATCGCCACCGGCGTGCGCGGCGCGGGCAGCGGGACCTGGATCGTGGTCCCCCACCCGGCCCGCGCCGCCGGCGGCGTCCGCTGGCTGGTCCTCCCCGACGGCTCGGGCACCCTCACGGACCCGGCCCTGCTGGAGCTGGCGATGCACGAGGCGGCGGCGCTCATCGGCCGCGGCCGTTGAGAGGCCGCCGGGTGGCCTCCACCGCGCGGACGGAGGCCACCCGGCGGCCTCTCGCGGCCCGCCGCACCGGCGTGAGCAGCAGCACCGCGAGGCACCAGCTCGCCGCCACGTCCATCGGCCAGTGGTACGCGTGCCACACCAGCCCCAGCCCGCAGCCGACGATCAGCAGCCCGGCCGCCGCGGCCACCAGCCGCCGCGCCCGTACGCCGCGGACGCAGTACGCGACCAGCAGCGCCGCGCCCCCGTAGGCGACGGCGGAGGTCGCGGCATGGCCGGAGGGGAAGTAACCGGGATACGCGCCCAGCGGAGCCAGATCAGGTCCCCGCCGCGCGAACTCCTCCTTCAGCGGTACGACGACCGCCGGCACCAGCGCCATGGCCACCGCGGCCGCCGACGCCGCCGCCCCCAGCCGCCGCCACCCCGCGCGCCACAGCGCGAACCCCGCCGCCGCGGCCAGTACGGGCAGCGCCACCGCCCCGTTCCCCAGGTCGGCCAGCGTGTGCGCCACCTTGATCGGCGGCCGGTGCGCGACAAGGTCCGCGGCCAGGCTCTCGTCCGCCGCGACGAGCGGCCCGCCGACGGCGACCTGCCAGCCGAAGAGGGCGAACAGCAGGGCCGCCAGCACCGGAAGCGTCCACCCGGACAGAACCGCCCGCTCGGGCGCCGGGGGGATGGCACCTGAGCGGGCGGTTCGTACGGTCCGCCCGTCCCGGGGGGTGTGGGACGAACGGGGTTGCGGTCGGTGAGGAGGTTCTGTACGGAAACGGTACGGCAGCGAGCCCGGCCCGGACAGGCGCATCACCCGTCCCCCATCGGGCCCCCACACTTTCTTCACCGAAAACCTCCGCGCGCGCTCACTCCCGTACGCGGACAGCGCGGGAGAAGACGATTTCGACGCGAGTAGGACGAACGGGCCATCCCCTTCGTGCCCGCGATCACGGCGCGACGCCCACGGGACGGTTCAGAACAGGCCCCCACGCGACGACATCCCCACCGCCCTTGTCCCAGGGGCGACACAATCAGGCGGCCGCCTCTGGCCGCGAGCGGCCGAAGGGACAGAATGGGGGCATGAGCGCCAGCCCAGCCGACTCGGCCCCCCAGGTCATCCCGAGCGCCCCGCGCACCACCGCCGGGAGCACCCTCCTCGCCGACCCCCACCTGCGCCCCGCCGCGCCTGCCGGCGGGAGTGGTCCCCGCGACCTCGTGATCCTGGGATCCACCGGATCCATCGGGACCCAGGCGGTCGACCTGGTGCTGCGCAACCCCGACCGCTTCCGCGTCACCGCGCTTTCCGCGGCCGGCGGCCGGGTCGCCCTGCTCGCACAGCAGGCGCACCGGCTGCGGGTGGCCGCCGTCGCCGTCGCCGACGCCTCCCGCGCCGGCGAACTGCGCGAGGCGCTGCGCGGCCACTACGGCAGCGAACCCCTCCCCGAGGTCCTGGCCGGCCCGGACGCCGCCGCCGAACTGGCCGCCTCCGACTGCCACACCGTGCTCAACGGCATCACCGGCTCCATCGGCCTCGCGCCCACCCTCGCCGCGCTGCGCGCAGGCCGTACCCTCGCGCTGGCCAACAAGGAGTCCCTGATCGTCGGCGGCCCCCTGGTCAGGGCCCTCGCGCGCCCCGGCCAGATCATCCCCGTCGACTCCGAGCACTCCGCCCTCTTCCAGGCGCTCCTGGGCGGCACCCGCGCGGAGGTCCGCAAGCTGCTGGTCACCGCCTCCGGCGGCCCCTTCCGCGGCCGCAGCCGCGAGGAGCTGGCCGCCGTCACCCCCGAGCAGGCGCTCGCCCACCCCACCTGGGCGATGGGCCCGGTGATCACGATCAACTCGGCGACCCTGGTCAACAAGGGCCTGGAGGTCATCGAGGCGCACCTGCTCTACGACATCCCCTTCGACCGCATCGAGGTCGTCGTCCACCCCCAGTCCTACGTGCACTCCATGGTCGAGTTCACCGACGGCTCCACCCTCGCCCAGGCCAGCCCGCCCGACATGCGCACCCCCATCGCGCTGGGCATCGGCTGGCCCGACCGGGTGCCGGACGCCTCTCCCGCCTTCGACTGGTCCAAGGCATCGACCTGGGAGTTCTTCCCGCTCGACGAGAAAGCCTTCCCCTCGGTCCCCCTGGCCTGCCATGTGGGTACCCTGGGCGGCACCGCTCCGGCGGTCTTCAACGCCGCCAACGAGGAGTGCGTGGACGCGTTCCTCGACGGCAGGCTCCCCTTCAACGGAATCGTGGACACAGTGACGGACGTCGTCACGGAGCACGGAGCGCCCGGAGCGGGCCCCCTCACCCTCGACGACGTCCTGCAGGCGGAGACCTGGGCCCGCGCCCGGGCCCGCGAACTGGCCGGGATTCCCCAGGCAGCAGCGGAGGCACGCTGAATGGCAACCCTGATGTGGATCATCGGCGTCGCGGTCTTCGTACTGGGACTGCTGATCTCGATCGCCTGGCACGAGCTGGGCCACCTCTCCACGGCCAAGATGTTCGGCATCCGGGTCCCGCAGTACATGGTCGGCTTCGGCCCCACCGTCTGGTCGCGCCGCAGGGGCGAGACGGAGTACGGCTTCAAGGCCATCCCGGCCGGCGGCTACATCCGCATGGTCGGCATGTTCCCCCCCGGTGAGGACGGCAAGGTCCGCCAGCGCTCCACCTCGCCGTTCCGCGGCATGATCGAGGACGCGCGCGCCGCGGCGTACGAGGAGCTGCAGCCCGGCGACGAGACGCGGATGTTCTACACCCGCACGCCGTGGAAGCGCGTCATCGTCATGTTCGCGGGCCCCTTCATGAACCTGGTCCTCGCGGTGGTGGTCTTCCTCGGCGTCTGGATGGCCTACGGCGTCCCGAAGACCACCACCACGGTCAGCTCGGTCGCCGACTGCGTGATCTCGCAGAAGGAGGAGCGCGACACCTGCCGCGACAGCGACAAGGCCGCCCCGGCCGCCGCCGCCGGTATCAAGCCGGGCGACCGCATCGTCGCGTACGACGGCAGGAACGTGACCGACTGGAAGACCCTCCAGGGCATGATCCGCGACAGCGGCGGCCCCGTGACGATCACGGTGGAGCGCGACGGGCAGCGCAGGAAGCTGCGCGCCGACGTCATCGAGAACGACGTGATCAAGAACGTCGACGACCCCGCCGCCGCCGACGACCGCGAGACGGTCAAGGCCGGCTATCTGGGCCTGAGCCCGGGGCGGACCATCGCCACACTCTCGGCGGGGGAGTCGGTGGAGCGCTTCGGCGACATGTTCGCGCAGGGTGTGGACGGCCTGGTGGCGCTGCCCTCGAAGATCCCCGACCTGTGGGACGCGGCCTTCATGGGCGAGGAGCGCAGGGCCGACTCCCCGGTCGGCGTCGTGGGCGCCGCCCGGGTCGGCGGCGAGGTCGCGGCGATGGAGCTGCCCGCCTCCGAGCGCGTGGTGTTCTTCCTCCAGCTCGTCGCCTGGTTCAACCTCTCCCTCTTCCTCTTCAACATGCTCCCCCTGCTCCCGCTGGACGGCGGCCACATCGCCGGCGCGCTGTGGGAGTCGATCCGCCGGGGCACCGCCCGCGTCTTCCGCCGCCCGGACCCGGGTCCCTTCGACGTGGCCAAGCTGATGCCCGTGGCCTACGTGGTGGCCGGCGTCTTCGTCTGCTTCACGCTGCTGGTGCTGGTGGCGGACGTGGTCAACCCGGTGCGCCTGACGGGGTGAGCACGGCGCGCGGAGCGGACCGGGGGCGCACCGGAGCCCCCCGGTCCGCGGCCGGTAGCGATTCATCGACAAAACCGGTGTCGTTCCCGGCTCGGTGTCCGCGCCGACACACGGGTGACGTAATCTCGAAGGCTGAGCCCGCTCGCCGGGGGCCGTTCGAAACCAACCGTGGGGTTGCCGCCAGATGACTGCCGTTTCGCTGGGAATTCCGTCCGTACCGCTGAAGCTCGCCGAGCGGCGCAAGAGCCGCAAGCTCCAGGTCGGCTCGGTCGCCGTGGGTGGTGACGCCCGCGTCTCCGTCCAGTCGATGACCACGACGCGCACCTCCGACATCGGCGCCACCCTGCAGCAGATCGCCGAGCTGACGGCGACCGGCTGCGACATCGTCCGGGTGGCCTGCCCCACCCAGGACGACGCCGACGCCCTGGCCACCATCGCGAAGAAGTCCCAGATCCCGGTGATCGCGGACATCCACTTCCAGCCCAAGTACGTCTTCGCCGCCATCGACGCGGGCTGCGCGGCGGTGCGGGTCAACCCGGGCAACATCAAGCAGTTCGACGACAAGGTCGCGGAGATCGCCAAGGCCGCCTCCGCGACGGGCACGCCTATCCGCATCGGCGTCAACGCCGGCTCGCTGGACCGCAGGCTGCTGGAGAAGTACGGCAAGGCCACCCCCGAGGCGCTGGTGGAGTCCGCGCTGTGGGAGTGCTCCCTCTTCGAGGAGCACGGCTTCCGCGACATCAAGATCTCCGTCAAGCACAACGACCCCGTCGTGATGGTCAGCGCCTACCGCCTCCTGGCCGAGAAGTGCGACTACCCGCTGCACCTGGGCGTCACCGAGGCCGGCCCCGCCTTCCAGGGCACCATCAAGTCCGCCACCGCCTTCGGCGCCCTGCTCTCCCAGGGCATCGGCGACACCATCCGCGTCTCGCTCTCCGCCCCGCCGGCGGAGGAGATCAAGGTCGGCCTGCAGATCCTGCAGTCCCTCGGCCTGCGCGAGCGCACCCTGGAGATCGTCTCCTGCCCCTCCTGCGGCCGCGCCCAGGTGGACGTCTACAAGCTGGCCGAGGAGGTCACCGCCGGCCTCGACGGCATGGAGGTGCCGCTGCGCGTCGCCGTCATGGGCTGCGTCGTCAACGGCCCCGGCGAGGCCCGCGAGGCCGACCTCGGCGTCGCCTCCGGCAACGGCAAGGGCCAGATCTTCGTCAAGGGCGAGGTCATCAAGACCGTCCCCGAGTCGAAGATCGTCGAGACGCTCATCGAGGAGGCGCTGAAGCTCGCCGAGCAGATGGAGCAGGATGGCGTGGCCTCGGGCGAGCCGACGGTCAGCGTCGCCGGCTGAGAGGCCGCCGGGTGACCTCCGAGGCACGGTCGCCCCGGGGACGGGTCCGGAGCGCGTACGCCGCTGCCGGGCCCGTTTCGCCGAGGGGTACAGTGCGGCTGTGTTGACGACCGGTGTCACAAAGGTGGTCGAGTCCACCGAGATCTCCGCGGCCCGCAGGGTGCTGGACCGCGACCCCGTCGCGAACGCCTTCGTCGCGGCCCGGGTCGCCGCCGCGGGCCTCGACCCCTGGCGCCTCGGCGGCGAGATGTGGGGCTGGTACGAGGGCGGGCGGCTGGAGTCGCTGTGCTACTCCGGCGCCAACCTGGTCCCGATCTGCGCCACCCCCGCCGCCGTCCACGGCTTCGCCGAACGCGCCCGGCGCACCGGCCGGCGCTGCTCCTCGATCGTCGGCCCGGCGGAGGCCACCGCCGAGCTGTGGTCGCTGCTGGCCCCCGACTGGGGCCCCGCCCGGGAGGTACGGACCCGCCAGCCGCTGATGGCGACCACGACGATGCCGGCCGGCGTGCGCCCCGACCCCCTGGTCCGCCGCGTGCGCCGCAGCGAGATGGACGTGCTGATGCCGGCGTGCGTGGCCATGTTCACCGAGGAGGTCGGCGTCTCCCCGCTCAGCGGCGACGGCGGCCTCGTCTACCAGGCCCGCGTCGCCGAACTGATCGGCGCCGGCCGGGCGTTCGCCCGTATCGAGGACGGCCGGGTGGTCTTCAAGGCCGAGCTGGGCGCCGTCACCGCGCAGGCGTGCCAGATCCAGGGCGTCTGGGTCGCCCCCGAGCACCGGGGCCGCGGCCTGGCGGTCACCGGCATGGCCGCGGTCCTGCGCCATGCCCTCGCCCAGGTCTCCCCGGTGGCCAGCCTGTACGTCAACGACTACAACACCCCGGCGCGCGCCGCGTACCGCCGCGTGGGCTTCCGCGAGGTGGGCGCCTTCATGAGCGTGCTCTTCTAGACCGCACCGTCGCCAAGCTCCACCAGCACCGGCGGCGTCCGCTCCCCGCCCGCCGCCGTCAGCGAGAGCACCCCGTGGCCCGGGGGGAGCGAGTTGGCCAGGTCGGAGGCCGACCAGCGCTCGCGCTCCACCGTGCGCACCGTCACCGACTCCCGCGTCGCCGCCGCGCCCGTCACCAGCCGGCTCAGCAGCCGCAGCGAGCGCCGCAGCACGCCCCCCGAGGTGTCCGGCGTGTGCGTGACGTCGCGCGTCTCCACCCACTCCGCGCCCCACGTCTGCGCGAACAGCCGCCCGTCCCACGTCGAGATCCCCGACAGCGCCATCCGGCAGCCCACCGCCGCCAGCAGCGCCCCGCGCAGCGCCTCGGGCACCTCGTCCAGCGAACGCAGCGCCAGTACGACGCCCGCGTGCGCCGTACGCAGCCGCTGGATGGAGCGGATCGAGCCCGCCGTCACCGTGCCCGCCGCGTCGTCCAGTACCAGCGCCGCGAAGAGCGAGCGGTCCTCCCGTACGGGCATCGCCGCCGTGAACTGCGCCAGCAGCAGCCGTGCCACCAGCCGCGACGCCTGCGCGTGCGCCCGCTCCGGCAGCTCGACGCGCACCCGCATCGGATGCTCCAGCGCCCGCATCGAGAACTGCCGCCCCCGCCCCCCGACATCGAAGAAGCCCGCGAAGGCCGGCCGGTCGAGCACCGCCAGCCGGTCGGCGAGCAGCGGGCCGATGTCGTCCGGCCGCCCCGCCTGCCGCTCGCGGGCGTCCAGTTCGCGTACGTCGTCCAGCGCCGCGCGCAGCTCCGCCACCGCCGCCGGCTCGTGGTCCAGCAGCGCCCGCAGCCGCGGCACGGAGGGGAAGCGGCCGTGCGCCGCGCCGTACGCGCCCAGCAGCTGGGCCAGCGCCGTGGCGGCCTGGCGCACCCGGCCGGTGTCGACCGCGTCCTCGCCGAGCAGCGCCTCGGCGAGCAGCGCGGCCGCCTCGTCGGGGTCGTTCGTACCGCCGTAGAAGTCCAGGTCGTGCGGGGAGTGGGGGTCACCGAGACGGATCACCACGTCGTACGCCCCGTCCGGCCCCAGCCGCGTGCCCGCCGCCCCCACCGCGATCACCGCCGCGCGCCCCGCGAGGGCCTGCAGGCAGAGCGTCTCCACCACCGGCGCGACCACCCGCCCGGTCTTCCCCGAGGCCGCCGGACCGACCACCACCAGCCCCGTCGCCAGCACCACCGGGTCCAGGGCGATACCCGCGCCCCGGTAGTCGTACGGCGTGCGCGCTCCGTCCGGCGCCGCACCGATGCGCACCTGGCCGGTCGGCAGGTCGTGGCGAAAGCGCCGCTCGGGCAGCTCGCGCGCCCCCGAGGGGTGCGGGCAGGCCGCCGCTCCGTCCGCCGCCACCGCCTCCGCGAAGGCGCGCGTGCGCGCGGGCCGGGCGCGCACCCCCTCCCAGGCGCGGGCGATACGGGCCTGGTCGACGTCCGTCATCGCGCCGCCGTGCGCCTCCCGCGCCAGCCGCTCGGCCGCCTCTCCGAGCCCGGCCGCGGCCAACTGCGGCCAGGCGGCCGGATCCTCCGCTGGGGGAGCGTCCGCCGCACGCGGGCCGACCGGGTCTGCGGCGCCGCGCCAGGCCCTGCGCCAGCGGCCCCAGCGGGCGAAGGGCCAGGCGACGGCCGCCAGCAGCAGTCCGTAGAGCGAATAACTGACCAGCGCGGCGGCGTAGCGGTCGCCGCCGCCGCTCAGCCAGCCCGGCGGCACCAGCGTGAAGAGCAGGTCCAGCAGCGGCAGGAACCCGGAGAGCGTCAGCAGTGCCACCACGGCCGCCGCCCCGGCCGTGCGCGCGGCGCGCGTGCGCTGCGGCCGGCGCTCGACGTAGCGCCGCGCGACCTCGCGCCACTGCCCGGAGCGCCCGGCGAACCAGCAGACCAGCGCGAAGACCACCGTGTCGTACAGACTGCGGACCACCACCGCGCCGTGCGGGCGCCCCTCCTCCCACCAGCCGTCCGGGGTCAGCAGCTGAAGCGGCGCGTAGCGGAAGGGGATGACGCCGTTGCGGTACAGCGACCACAGCACGAGCACCCCCAGCAGCGACAGCGCCGCGCCTCCCAGCAGCTGGCGGTCCGGGACGCGCCCCGGCTCCTGCGGCGGCCTGGGGGTGTGGCCCGGCCGCCAGATCCCCGGCAGCGCGGCGGGGCGCGGGGCGCGCAGCCAGGCCACGAAGGGATGCGGGGGCACCTGCGCCCGCTGCCCGGGGATACCGCCGAAAGCCTGCGGCGCACCCGCGGAGGGGGGCTGCGACCTGTGCCTGCCGTCCATCGCCATGAGGCCAATCTACCGACCGGGCAAGGCTGTTGAGCCGCGTTGTCCGTCGGCCCGACCCTTCCCCAAGCTCCCCGAGCAGGGGATACCCCCATGGCGGGGAACGCCTGGCGGCCACCGCCTTGGACGCGGTGGACAACGCGACACGACCGATCCCTCCCCTTCGGCGCATGCCCACCGCCAGCGGGCCGTCCTAGCCTGGCCGGGAGACCGCGTTTGTGCAGGAAGTCCCAGCAAGGAGCCCCCATGACCGCCACGCCCACCGCCGGTGTTCCGCAGGAGCGCCGCCTCGTCACCGCCATCCCCGGCCCCAAGTCCGCCGAGCTGCTCGCCCGCAAGCAGGCGGCCGTGGCCGACGGCATCGGCGTGACGCTGCCCGTCTTCACCGCCCGCGCCAGCGGCGGCATCCTGGAGGACGTCGACGGCAACCGCCTCATCGACTTCGGCTCCGGCATCGCCGTGACCTCCGTCGGCAACAGCGCCGAGGCCGTCGTGCGCCGCGCCACCCGGCAGCTCGCGGACTTCACCCACACCTGCTTCATGGTCACCCCCTACGAGGGCTACGTCGAGGTCGCCGAGGCCCTGGCCGAGCTGACCCCGGGCGACCACGCCAAGAAGTCCGCGCTCTTCAACTCCGGCGCCGAGGCCGTCGAGAACGCGGTGAAGATCGCCCGCGCGTACACCAAGCGCCCGGCGGTCATCGTCTTCGACCACGGCTACCACGGCCGCACCAATCTCACCATGGCGCTGACCTCGAAGAACATGCCGTACAAGAACGGCTTCGGCCCCTTCGCCCCCGAGGTCTACCGCGTCCCCGTCGCCTACGGCTACCGCTGGCCCACTGGCCCGGAGAACGCCGGCCCGGAGGCCGCCGCCCAGGCGATCGACCAGATCACCAAGCAGGTCGGCGCGGAGAACGTCGCCGCGATCATCATCGAGCCGGTCCTCGGCGAGGGCGGCTTCATCGAGCCCGCCAAGGGCTTCCTCCCGGCGATCCAGAAGTTCGCGAACGACAACGGCATCGTCTTCGTCGCCGACGAGATCCAGTCCGGCTTCTGCCGCACCGGCCAGTGGTTCGCCTCCGAGGACGAGGGCCTGGTCCCCGACCTGATCACCACCGCCAAGGGCATCGCCGGCGGCCTGCCGCTGGCCGCCGTCACGGGCCGCGCCGAGATCATGGACGCCGCGCACGCGGGCGGCCTGGGCGGTACGTACGGCGGCAACCCGGTGGCCTGCGCCGCCGCGCTCGGCTCCATCGAGACGATGAAGGAGCTGGACCTCAACGCCGCCGCCAAGCGGATCGAGGAGGTCATGAAGTCGCGTCTGGGCGCGATGCAGGAGAAGTTCCCCGCGATCGGCGACATCCGCGGCCGCGGCGCGATGATCGCGGTCGAGCTGGTGAAGGACCCGGAGAGCAAGGAGCCGGACGCGGCGCTGGCCGGCGCCCTCGCCAAGGCGTGCCACGCGGAGGGCCTGATCGTCCTCACCTGCGGCACCTACGGCAACGTGCTGCGCTTCCTGCCCCCGCTGGTCATCGACGAGAACCTCCTGAACGAGGGCCTGGACATCATCGAGGCCGCGTTCGCCGCGCAGGTCTGACACCTGCCGTACGGGCCCTCGGGGCGCCCCTTCCGCGCGAGCGGCCGGGGCGCCCCGGCGCGTTCGCGGACCGGATGCGGGCCCCCGGCGCCCGGGGTACGTTGCGGTGATGCCCGACCCGCCCCCCGAGCCCCCGCCCGAGACCCCCGTCCATCCCGCCACCGGGCGGCCCGAGCCCCTCGAAGCGCTCGACCGGCGGCTCGACGCGATGGCCCGCCACCACTTCCGCGCCAGGTTCCACCTCACCGGCCGCGACCGGGCCACCGCGGAGCTGAAGGGCCCGGACACGATCCGCTGGCACGCCTACGACCTGGTCGCCAAGAAGCTCGCGCCCGCCGCGCCGCACAAGGACGGCAGGCAGACGCCGTACCGGGGGCACCCCGTCTTCGTCGCCCAGCACGCCACCGCCACCTGCTGCCGCACCTGCCTGCAGCGCTGGCACGGCATCCCCAAGGGCCGCGAGCTGAGCCGGGAGGAACGGGCGTACACGGTGCGGGTGATCATGCGGTGGATCGAACGGGAGATGACGGCAGCACCGGCGTGAGCTGCGCCACGTAGCCGCCCGGTTTCGCTGCTTTCCTGCCCACCGAGGCGAATAAACCCAGTCGTTCGCCCGATGCCCGGCTTCCTACAGTCGGGCCCATGCCAAGCGCGCCACCGGACACCTCCCCGGACTCAGCTCCTCCGCCCGCCCCCACCGCCCCGCCCGCCCCCTCCACTCCGATCCCGGGTGGGGAGCCCCCCGTACTGCGCGGCTGGTGGCCGCTCGA
Organism: Streptomyces polyrhachis; assembly: GCF_042663125.1. Classification (NCBI taxonomy): domain Bacteria; kingdom Bacillati; phylum Actinomycetota; class Actinomycetes; order Kitasatosporales; family Streptomycetaceae; genus Streptomyces; species Streptomyces polyrhachis. The sequence continues at coordinate 98,418 of NZ_JBHSZO010000010.1, forward strand.
CCCGGTGCTGCGCCAACTCGCGCTCAACACCCTCCTCACCCGCTTCGGCGGCGGCCTCCTCACCGCCGTCAACGTCCTGTACTTCTCACAGGTCATGGGCCTGGGCGTGACGGCCGTCGGCTACGGCCTGACCCTCAACGGCGTCGGCTCGATCCTCTCCGGCATCCCGGCGGGCCGGCTGTGCGACAAGTACGGCGCGCGCCGCGTCTACAGCGCCGCCTACTTCGTGACCGGGCTGGGCATCCTGTCGTACCTGCTGGTCGACTCCCTGGCGGGCTTCCTCCTCGCGACGACCGTCGTCGGCATCGGCTGGGGCGTCGTGCACACCGCCAACTCGACCTGGATGGCGGTGATCATCCCGGCGTACGCGCGCACCGAGAGCCGCGCCTACCTGCGGATGCTGACGAACGTCTCCATGGCCGTGGGCACCACCCTGGGCGGTGTGGCGCTCCACCTCGACTCGGCCCCGCTCTTCCGCGCCCTCATCGCGGTCAACGCCGTCACCCTGCTGATCGCCCCGGTGCTGATCACCCGCGTCCCCAGGGACCGGGAGGCCGCGGCGGCCGAGCGCACGGAGAAGGCCGCCAAGGAGGACCACTGGAAGGCGGTACGGGACCTGCCGTTCTTCTGCCTGACCCTCGTCATGGGCGTCTTCGCCATGCAGTTCACGCTCATCGAGGCCGGCCTCCCGCTGTGGATGGCCGCCTACACCAACGCCCCCACCTGGGTCTACGCCGCCATGATGGTGCTCAACTGCGCACTGGTGGCCCTCTTCCAGATCCCCGCCTCCCGCCTCTCCTTTGACGCCCGCCAGGCGGCGCGGGTCACCCGCTGGGCCGGCTTCACCATGGCGCTGGCCTGCGCGCTGTGGGCCCTGGCCGCCGGTGCGGGGGTGTGGACGGCGGTGCTGTTCATCGCCCTGGGGATGCTCGCCCAGATCGCCACCGAGGTCCTGCAGCAGGGCGCGGGCTGGACCCTCGGCTACGCTCTCGCCGACCGCCGCTCCCAGGGCGTCTACCAGGGCGTCTACGGATCGGGCTTCTCGGCGGCCCACATGCTCTGCCCCGCGCTGTTCACCGGCACGGTGCTGGCCTTCGGCGCGCGCGGCTGGCTGGTGCTGATCGTCCTCTTCCTCGCGGCCGGCCTCGCCGCACCCGCCGTCGTGCGCTGGGCCGAGCGGCAGGGCGGCGAGTGGCGGGGTGAACCGGACTGACGCCTCCGCGCCCTCCCGCAGCGCTTCTGCGGGAGGGCGCGGTCCGCTCAGGGTAGCCGCCGGCGCACGTCCTCCCGCTGCGAGGGCCCCGCCGCCGCGTCCGCGATCCACGGCGCGTCCCCCGACTGGTCGACGATCCCCTCCTCCAGCCAGGTGTACGAGCCGTCCAGCACGCCCTTGACCACCTGCCGGTCCAGCTCGTCGGTGTTGGTCCACAGCCGCCCGAACAGCTCCTCCACCCGCACCCGCGCCTGCGAGCAGAACGCGTCGGCCAGCTCGTACGCCTCCCGCCCGTGCTCCTCCGTCCGCCGCAGCAGCTCCGCCCGTACGCACGCGGCACTCATCGCGAACAGCTCCGCGCCGATGTCGACGATCCGCCCCAGGAAGCCCTGCTTGGTCTCCATCCGCCCCTGCCAGCGCGACATGGCGTAGAACGTCGAGCGGGCCAGCTTGCGGGAGTTGCGTTCGACGAAGCGCAGATGACCGGAGAGGTCCGGGCACCCCTTCGGGTGGAACTCCGCGTACGACACCGGGACCTGGCCCTTGCCCGCCACCAGCTTCGGCAGCCAGCGGGCGTAGAAACCGCCCGCCTTCGCGCCGGCCCGCGCCTTCTCGGAGAGCGACTTCTCCGGGTCGATGAGATCGCCCGCGACCTTCAGATGCGCGTCCACCGCCTCGCGCGCGATCAGCAGGTGCATGATCTCCGTCGAGCCCTCGAAGATCCGGTTGATCCGCAGATCCCGCAGGACCTGCTCGGCCGGCACCGCCCGCTCGCCGCGCGCGGCCAGCGACTCCGCGGTCTCGTAGCCGCGCCCGCCGCGGATCTGCAGCAGCTCGTCCGCCATCAGGCTGCCCATCTCGGAGGCGTAGAGCTTGGCGAGGGCCGCCTCGATACGGATGTCGTTGCGGTCCTCGTCGGCCATCTGCGAGGACAGGTCCAGCACCGCCTCCAGCGCGAAGGTCGTCGCCGCGATGAACGCCAGCTTCGAGCCCACCGCCTCGTGCCGGGCCACCGGCCGGCCCCACTGCTCGCGTACCGCGCCCCACTCGCGCCCGATCTTCAGGCACCACTTGCCGGCGCCGGTGCACAGCGCCGGCAGGGACAGCCGCCCGGTGTTGAGGGTCGTCAGGGCGATCCTCAGGCCCGAGCCCTCGGGTCCGATCCGGTTCGCGGCCGGGACCCGCACCCGGTGGAAGCGCGTCACCCCGTTCTCCAGGCCGCGCAGGCCCATGAAGGCGTTGCGGTTCTCCACCGTGACGCCCTCGGAGCCGGCCTCCACCACGAACGCGGTGATGCCCCCCTTGTGCCCCTCGGACGCAGGCACCCGGGCCATCACGACCAGCAGGTCCGCGACGACCCCGTTGGTCGTCCAGAGCTTCACTCCGTCGAGCACGTACTCGTCGCCCTCGGGGACGGCGGAGGTCGCCATGCGCGCGGGGTCGGAGCCGACGTCCGGCTCGGTCAGCAGGAAGGCGGTGATGTCCGTCGTGGCGCAGCGCGGGAGGAAGCGCTGCTTCTGCTCCTTGGTACCGAAGGTCTTCAGCGGCTGCGGCACGCCGATCGACTGGTGCGCGGACAGGAGGGCCCCGACCGCCGGATTGGCGGAGCCGACCATGGCCAGCGCCTTGTTGTAGTACACCTGGGTGAGACCGAGACCGCCGTATTCGGTGTCGATCTTCATGCCCAGCGCGCCCAGCTCCTTGAGGCCGCGGATCGTCTCGTCGGGAATCCGCGCCTCGCGTTCGATGCGGGCGTTGTCGATCCTGTTCTCGCAGAAGTCGCGGAGCTTGGCGAGGAACTCCTCGCCGCGCTTGGCGTCCTCGTCCGCCGGCAGCGGATGAGGGTGGATCAGGTCGAGCCGGAAGCGGCCCAGGAACAGTTCCTTGGCGAAGCTGGGCTTGCGCCAGTCCTGCTCCCGGGCCGCCTCGGCGACCTGCCGGGCTTCCTTCTCGGTCACTTTCGCGGGCTGGTCCATGAGGGGATCACCTCGACACCGGGGATACTCGCCGATTCGCTACCGGAGAGTGCTACTCGTCCGTATGTACCCGAACCGACGGCATCCGACCAGCCCGCGCGCAGCAGCCGGCCCCGTACCTACAGCTCCAGGCCGGTGAGGACCAGGACCCGCTCGTAGGTGTAGTCGTCCATCGCGAACTTCACGCCCTCGCGGCCCACCCCCGACTGCTTCGCGCCGCCGTAGGGCATCTGGTCCGCGCGGTACGAGGGCACGTCGCCGACGACCACGCCGCCGACCTCCAGCTCCCGGTGCGCGCGGAAGGCCGCCTGGATGTCGTGCGTGAACACACCCGTCTGCAGGCCGTACTTGGAGTCGTTGGCGGCGGCGAGGACCGCGTCCGTACCGTCGGCGCGCTGCAGCGTCAGCACCGGTCCGAAGACCTCCTCACAGGAGATCGTCACATCGCCGGGCACCTCGGCCAGCACCGTCGGCGCGTACGAGGCGCCCTCGCGCACGCCGCCGGTGAGCAGCTGCGCGCCGGCCTTCACGGCCTCGTCCACCCAGGACTCCACCCGGCGGGCGGCGTCCTCGCTGACCAGCGGGCCGACGTCGGTGGCGGCGTCCGAGGGGTCACCGGTGACCTGCGCCTCGACGGCGGCGACGACCTTGGGCACCAGGCGGTCGTAGACGGAGGAGTCGGCGATCACGCGCTGCACGGAGATGCAGGACTGCCCGCCCTGGTAGTTGGAGAACGTGGCGATGCGCTGCGCCGCCCAGTCCAGGTCCGCCTCGGCGGAGAAGTCCGCCAGCACCAGCGCCGCGCCGTTGCCGCCGAGCTCCAGCGTGCAGTGCTTGCGCGGCACCGAGTCCATGATCTGGTAGCCGACCTTGTCGGAGCCGGTGAAGGAGATCACGGGCAGCCGCTCGTCCCGTACCAGCTCGGGCATCCGCTCGTTGGCCACGGGCAGGACGGACCAGGAGCCCACCGGCAGCTCGGTCTCGGCGAGCAGCTCGCCCAGCACCAGCGCGGAGAGCGGGGTCGCCGGGGCCGGCTTGAGGATGATCGGCGCGCCGACGGCGATGGCCGGGGCGACCTTGTGCGCGCAGAGGTTCAGCGGGAAGTTGAACGGAGCGATGCCCAGGACGGCGCCCTTGGGGAAGCGGCGGGTCAGCGCGAGCCGGCCCACGCCGCCGGCGTCGGTGTCCAGGCGCTGGGCCTCGCCGCCGTTGAAGCGCCGGGCCTCCTCGGCGGCCAGGCGGAACACGGAGACCGCGCGGCCGACCTCGCCGCGGGCCCACTTGATCGGCTTGCCATTCTCGGCGGAGATCAGCCGCGCGATCTCCTCGCTCCGCTCGGCGAGGCGCTTGGACACGTGGTCGAGCGCGGCGGCCCGCACGTGCGCGGGTGTGGCGGCGAACTCCTCGCGCACGGCGTAGGCCGCCGCGACGGCCTCCTCCACCTGCGCGTCGGTCGGCACACTCACCCTGCCGACGGTGGAGCCGTCCCAGGGCGAGGTGACGTCGAACGAGTCCTCGCCGAGGGCCTCACGGCCGGCGAGCCAGAACGGGTGCGGGGCGGCGCTCACGGTGTCCTCCGAGGTCGGCTACGTATACCCCCACGGTAGGCGCCCCCGCCCGCAACCGCCGTTGTCCGGCACGTACGACTAGCCCCCCGCCACACGCCGAAACGTCTCACGCCACACCGGAACACGAGCCGACGCACTGCGTGGAACCAGCTGTCCAGCCTGCCCGGCGTCCAAGAACGAGGCACCCTCCCAGCCCGCCCGGCGTCCGGGAACGAGGCACGAGGCACCCTCCCAGCCCGCCCGGTGTCTGGGAACGAGGCGCGCAACACCCTCCCAGCCCGCCCGGCGTTTGAGGGCGAGGCGCGAAGCGCCGATTCAGCCCGGCCGGCGTTTGAGGCCAGAGCTGCGAAGCAGCGATCCGGGGGGCCGGGGGCGAAGCCCCCGCAGCGCGACGGGACCACGGCACCCCCATCAGTCCGCCGCGGAGGACGCCTTGAGCGCCAGCCACAGCTCCATCCGCACATCCGGATCGTCCAGCGACCGCCCGAGGATCTCCTCGACCCGCCGCATCCGGTACCGCAGAGTGTGCCGATGCACCCCGAGGTCCGCCGCCGCCGCGTCCCACTGCCCGTGCCGCGACAGCCACGCCCGCAGCGACTCCACCAGATCCCCCCGCCCGGTGGCGTCATGGTCGCGCAGCGCCCGCAGCAGCCCGTCCGCGAAGGCCTGCACCGCGTCGTCCGCGAGCAGCGGCAGCACCGAACCGGCCGCCAGGTCCTCGTGCTCCACCAGCACCCGCCCCCGCCGCCGCGCCACCGACAGCGCCTGCTCGGCCTGCCGGTACGCCGCCGGCACCGCCGCCGGACCGGCCGGCCCGGAGACCCCCACCGTCAGCGGCAGCGGCGCCCGCGCCGCACCGCGCGCCCCTCCGGGCGGACCCACCGACCCCGGATACCGCACCTCGACCGCCGCGGCGTGCCCCTCCGCCGCCTCGACGACCGCGCCCCCGTCGGCGGCCAGTATCAGCAGCCGCCCGCCGTCGGGCACCGCCAGCACCGGCTCCCCGGTGCTCAGCGCCGCGCCCTCCAGTGCGTCGGCCAGCTCGGCGAGCGGATCGCCCTCGTCCTCCGCGCCGTCCGCGGCCTCCGCGCCTGTGGCCGCCTCGGCGACCATCAGCCGCAGCGGAGCCTCCAGCAGCTCCCCGTAGAGCGGACCGGCGACCGCCATCGCATGCCCGGGATGCCCGGCGAGCAGCAGCCGCAGGACGGCCGTGCCCAGCCGCTGCTCGGCGGCCTGGAAGGACTGCGAGCGCTCGGCGGTGAGGGTGAGCAGCGCGACGGCCGCGTGCACGGCGTAGCGCGCGACGGTGCCGGGCGCCGTGTCCGTACCGACGGCGAGCACCCCGCAGGAGCGCCGCCCGGAGCCCAGGCTCTGCAACTCGACCCGGTCGGCGGCCTCCCCGCCGTCCGCGCCGCCCTCCTCCGGGGCCGCCCCGGCGACGACCGCGCTGGCCGGCGCCGGCCGGTCCCGCAGCCGCTCCACGTCCGCGGTGATCCGCTCCGCCCGCGTACGCGCCCACTCCGGCGCGACGGCGACGAGGGCCCCGCTGGTGTCGTACAGCGCCGCCCAGCCGCCGAGCTGGTGCGCGAGCCGCGCCACCACGGCGTCCTGCCCGCCGGCCCCGAGCGCCGCGCGGGTGAGGTCGCGCTGGGCCTCGAAGCCGGCCGTGACGGCCTGGTACTGGTCGGCGGCGATGGCCGCGGAGACGGCCTTGGAGATCGCGATGAAGGGCGTCGTCCTGGGCACCTCCAGCAGCGGCAGCCCGCCCTTGGCGGCGGCGGCGACCAGCGCCTCGGGGACGGCGTCGAGGTTCACGCCCACGCCGAAGCCGAGCCCGACGACCCCGGCGTCCGTGAGCCGCTGGACGTAGCGCCGCATGGCCTCGGGGTCCCCGGTGCTGAGCTTCATCCCGGTGGTGAGCAGCAGCTCACCGCCCTCCAGATACGGCACCGGGTCGATCAGCTCGCTGGTGTGCGCCCACCGGACCTCGGCCTCCAGCCGGTCCGCGGCGGCGAGGACGCCCAGCTTGAGGGCGGGGCGGTGGACGAGTGAGGCGAGCGTGGGCATGGCACCTTCCGCCTTCCGGCGGTTGTCATGGAGGGGCTGTCAATAGCGCCGTTCCGTACGAACAGCTTTGGCCAATTCTGCCTCATCGTCACCAGCCCCGGAACGAGGCCGACCATACACCCGTACGAAACCGGCCGCCCCGCAACGCGAGGCGCCCCGGCCCCCGGCCCCCGAGGGGACCGAGAACCGGGGCGCACCCGCAGAGGTGGGGTCAGCCGCGCGGCTTCTCCCGCATCTCGTACGTCGCGATGACGTCGTCGACCTTGATGTCGTTGAAGTTGCCGAGGTTGATACCGCCCTCGTAACCCTCGCGGATCTCGGTGACATCGTCCTTGAAGCGGCGCAGGCCCTCGATGTTGAGGTTCTCCGCGATGACCTTGCCGTCGCGGATGAGGCGCGCCTTGGTGTTGCGCTTGACCTCGCCCGAGCGGATGAGGACACCGGCGATGTTGCCCAGCTTGGAGGAGCGGAAGACCTCGCGGACCTCCGCCGTACCCAGCTCGACCTCTTCGTACTCCGGCTTGAGGAGGCCCTTGAGCGCCGCCTCGATCTCCTCGATGGCCTGGTAGATCACCGAGTAGTACCGGACGTCGACACCCTCGCGCTCCGCCATCTGCGCGGCACGGCCGGCCGCACGGACGTTGTAGCCGATGACGATGGCGTCGGAGCCCATCGCCAGGTCGATGTCGGACTCGGTGACCGCACCCACACCGCGGTGCAGGACCCGGATGTCGACCTCTTCACCGACGTCGAGCTGGAGCAGCGAGGACTCGAGAGCCTCGACCGCACCGGACGCGTCGCCCTTGATGATGAGGTTGAGTTCCTGGATCTGACCGGCCTTGAGCACCTTGTCGAGGTCCTCCAGGGACACCCGGCGCACCCGCTTGGCGAAGGCGGCGTTGCGCTCACGCGCAGCGCGCTTCTCGGCGATCTGACGGGCCGTACGGTCCTCGTCGACCACCAGGAAGTTGTCGCCGGCACCGGGGACGTTGGTGAGACCGAGCACCAGGACGGGAGTCGACGGGGTCGCCTCCTCGACGTTGTTGCCCTTGTCGTCGAGCATCGCCCGCACCCGGCCGTACGCGTCGCCGACCACCATCGTGTCGCCGATGCGCAGCGTGCCGCGCTGGACCAGGACCGTCGAGACCGCACCGCGACCGCGGTCGAGGTGGGACTCGATGGCGATGCCCTGCGCGTCCTGCTCGGGGTTGGCCCGCAGGTCGAGCGAGGCGTCCGCGGTGAGGACCACGGCCTCCAGCAGGGAGTCGATGTTCAGACCCTGCTTGGCGGAGATGTCGACGAACATGGTGTCGCCGCCGTACTCCTCGGCCACCAGGCCGAACTCGGTCAGCTGACCGCGCACCTTGGTCGGGTCCGCACCCTCGACGTCGATCTTGTTGACCGCGACGACGATCGGCACGTCGGCCGCCTTGGCGTGGTTGAGCGCCTCGACCGTCTGCGGCATGACGCCGTCGTTGGCCGCGACCACCAGGATCGCGATGTCGGTCGACTTCGCACCGCGGGCACGCATGGCGGTGAACGCCTCGTGGCCCGGGGTGTCGATGAAGGTGATCTTGCGCTCTTCGCCGTTGACCTCGGTCGAGGTCTGGTACGCACCGATGTGCTGGGTGATGCCGCCGGCCTCGCCCTCGATGACGTTGGTCTTGCGGATGGCGTCCAGCAGGCGCGTCTTACCGTGGTCGACGTGACCCATGACGGTCACGACCGGCGGACGCGAGACAAGTGCCTCCTCGCCGCCCTCGTTCTCGCCGAAGCCCAGGTCGAAGGACTCCAGCAGCTCGCGGTCCTCCTCCTCGGGGCTGACGATCTGAACGACGTAGTTCATCTCCTCGCCGAGCATCTGCAGCGTCTCGTCGGAGACGGACTGGGTCGCGGTGACCATCTCGCCCAGGTTGAACATCACCTGGACCAGCGACGCCGGGTTGGCGTTGATCTTCTCCGCGAAGTCCGTCAGCGAGGCACCGCGGGAGAGGCGTACGACCTCGCCCTTGCCGCGCGGCAGCATCACGCCGCCGATGGACGGGGCCTGCATGGCCTCGTACTCCTGGCGCCGCTGACGCTTCGACTTGCGACCGCGACGCGCCGGACCGCCGGGACGGCCGAAGGCGCCCTGTGTGCCACCACGGCCACCGGGGCCGCCGGGACGGCCGCCGAAGCCCGGACGGCCACCGCCGCCGGGACCGCCGCCGAAGCCGCCGCCGCCACCGGGACCACCGGGACGGCCGGCGAAGCCGCCGCCGCCACCGGGACGGGCACCGGGACCGGCCGGACGGCCGGCGAAGCCGCCACCGCCACCGGGACGGGCACCGGGACCGCCACCACCGGGACGACCGCCGCCGCCGGGGCCGCGACCGCCGGCCGCGGGGCCGCCGGGACGCGGGCCGGGACGCTGCGGCATCATGCCCGGGTTGGGACGGGGACCGCCGCCGGGACGGGGACCGCCCGCGGCGGGAGCGCCGCCCTGCGGACGGGGCATACCGCCCGGGGTCGGACGCCCGGCGCCCTGGGGACGCGGACCGCCCTGGCCGCCGCCCTGCGGACGGGGACCGCCCTGGCCGCCGCCCTCGGGACGCGGACCGCCTGCGGGGCGCTGTCCGGCCGGACGCGGCGCCTGCGGGCGGGCCATGCCGGTGGAACCACCGGAGGTGAAGGGGTTGTTGCCGGGACGCGGACCGGCCGGACGGCTGCCGCCGGGACGCGGCGCGCCCGAACGGCCGGCACCCTGGCCGCCCTCGGAACGCTGGCCACCGGCAGCGGGACGCTGCGCCGGGCTGGGACGGGCGCCACCGGGCTTCGGGCCGGCCGCGGGAGCGGCACCTGCCGAAGGAGCGGCCGGAGCCGCCGGGGGAGCCGTGAACTCGGGCGCCGCCGGAGCGGGCTTGGCCGCCGCGGGCTTGGGGCCCGGACGCGCGCCGGCCGGAGTCGGCGCGCCGGGGGCCGGCGTGGCCTTGGCGGCGACGGTGTCGTCGACGGCGGGGGCCGCCGGTGCCGTCTTCTTCGCGGCGGGACCCGGGGTGGGGCCGCCGGGCCTGGGGGCGGCCGAGCCCGGCTTGGGGGCGGCCGAACCAGGGGTGGTCTTCTTGGCGGGAGCCGCCGGCTTGCCGCCGGAGGTCTTCTTCGCCGCGGCGGAGCCGTTGCCCGCCTGGAAAGCGTCAGTCAGTTTTCGTACAACCGGCGCCTCGATGGTCGAGGACGCCGAACGGACGAATTCACCAAGTTCTTGGAGCTTGGCCATGACGGCCTTGCTCTCTACGCCGAACTCCTTGGCGAGCTCGTATACCCGGACCTTAGCCACTTCGCTCCTTCTGGTCCGGGCATCACCGCCGGACCGTCGCTACTTCTGCATGGGCGTACTCATCGCGTACTCATCGAGTGCTCATCGCAATCTCGACCTACTTCCAACTCGCGAGGTACCTCGACCGCGCGGAGCTCCGCGCGGTTCTCTTACGTTTCTGCGTGCCTTTTGGCTATGCCCCGGCCAGGTACGCGGTCAGCGCCTCGGTGTCGAGCGGCTTCCCGGCCCGCAGGGCCCGGACGAACGCCCGACGGCGGACCGCCAGGTCAAGACATGTCTTGGCGGGGTGCAGATAGGCACCCCGGCCGGGCAGCGTACCGCGAGGATCGGGGACGCATGCGCCCTCGGTCATCACCACACGCAGCAGATCGTCTTTGGCCGCCCGCTCCCGGCACCCCACACAGGTGCGTTCGGGGCACGCTCGGGCATGCGTCCGGCCAGACACCGTTAAGTCTACCTCCCCGGCGGGACCTCACCCCTTCGGGGGCGCGATCGAACGAATGTTTGTTGTTTGAGATGGCTGGTGCGGATTGGTCTGCATGTTCCGCCGAGGGTGCGCCCAGCGGAACGCCCGGCCCCCGTGGTGCGGGGCCGGGCGCTGTCCGGGGGCTCAGGCGTCCGTGGGGCGGGTGTCCCTGACGCGGCTGTCCGCGGAGCGGCGGTCGGCGGCGCGGTGGTCCGCGGCACGGCGCTCCGCGGCGCGGTGGTCCGACTCCTCGTCCGACTCGACGTCCGGGCGGATGTCGATCCGCCAGCCCGTGAGCCGGGCGGCGAGGCGGGCGTTCTGGCCCTCCTTGCCGATCGCCAGCGAGAGCTGGTAGTCCGGCACGATGACCCGGGCCGACCGTGCCGCCAGGTCCACGATCTCCACCTTGTTCACCCGCGCGGGCGACAGGGCGTTGGCGACCAGCTCGGCCGGATCGTCCGACCAGTCGACGATGTCGATCTTCTCGCCGCCCAGCTCGGCCATCACGTTGCGCACCCGGCCGCCCATGGGGCCGATGCAGGCGCCCTTGGCGTTGAGCCCGGAGCGGGTGGAGTACACCGCGATCTTCGTACGGTGCCCCGCCTCGCGGGCGATGGCGGCGATCTCCACCGAGCCGTCCGCGATCTCCGGGACCTCCAGGGCGAAGAGCTTGCGCACCAGGTTGGGGTGCGTGCGCGAGAGCGTCACCGAGGGCCCGCGTACGCCCTTGGCCACGCGCACCACATAGGTACGCAGCCGGGTGCCGTGCTTGTAGTCCTCGCCCGGTACCTGCTCCTGCACCGGCAGGATGGCCTCCAGCCGGCCGATGTCGACCAGCACGTTGTTCGGGTCCCTGCCCTGCTGGACCACTCCGGTGACGACATCGCCCTCACGTCCGGCGTACTCGCCGAAGGTGACCTCCTCCTCGGCGTCGCGCAGCCGCTGCAGGATGACCTGCTTGGCCGTCGTCGCCGCGATCCGGCCGAAGCCGGACGGGGTGTCGTCGAACTCGCGGGGCTCCTGCCCCTCGGCCACGTCCTCGTCGTCCTCCGTGGCCCAGACGGTCACATGCCCGTTGGACCGGTCCAGCACCACACGGGCGCGCTGCCGGCTGCCCTCGGTGCGGTGGTAGGCGATCAGGAGGGCCGACTCGATGGCCTCGACCAGCAGGTCGAAGGAGATCTCCTTCTCCCGCACCAAACCACGCAGGGCGCTCATATCGATGTCCACGGCTACGCCTCCTCGCCCTTCGTCTCAGTCTCATCGTTCTTCCGGTTGAACTCGACCTCAACCCGAGCCCGCTCGATCTCGCCGAAACCGAGGCGGCGGGGCTTGGCCTTGCGGCCCTTGACTCCCTGCACCTCGGTGTCCAGCCCCTCGTCGTCGACCTTCAGGATCCGCGCGACGATCTCCTCGCCGCCGGCCTCCTTGGTCAGCCGGGCCCGCATCAGCCGGCCCACGGCACGCTCGAAGTGGCGCAGCTCCTTCAGCGGCCGCTCGGCCCCGGGGGAGCCCACCTCCAGCTCGTACGCACCGTCGCCCATGGCGTTGTTCTCGTCCAGCGTCTCCGACACCGCGCGGCTCAGCTCGGCGCAGGCGTCCAGATCGACCCCGTCCTCGGAATCCACCACGACGCGCAGGACCCGCTTGCGTCCCACCGTGTCGATCTCCAGATCCTCGAGATCCAACTGGAACTCCGCGACCAGCGGTTCCAGCAGCCCGCGCAGCCTCTCGTTCTGGGTGGTGCTCATCCGGGTGACTCCTCGGCCGCGTGTGCTGTTGTCGGTGGGGGTGGGGGATCGAGTGCGAGATCGACGGGGGATCGGATCTCGGACAGTCGTGTCGGGTCAAAGGGTATCCGCTCCATGACCTCGGCGATGCCCACAGGTACCCTCGGGTCGTGCTGATCACGGGGATGAACGGGCCCACGGGGCGCCGCGGACTGCTGCGGGGGGCCGTCGCCGGTGCGGCCCTCCTCGCCGCCGGCTGCCAGTCCGCCGAGCAGGGCGAAACAGCTGCCGGTGCGTCCGCCCCCTCGCGGGCCGAGCGGCTGCGCGGGCAGGCGTACGGGGATGCCGCCGCACTGCTGAAACGTTACGACGACGCACTTGCCGCCCATCCGTCGCTCGCGGCGGCCGTGGCTCCGCTCCGGGCGGAGGCGGCGGCGCACGCGGCGGCACTGCGGGGGGCGGGCAAGGCGGACGGCAAGGGGTCTCGCTCGCCGTCGGGCATGCCGTCTTCCGGTGCTCCGTCCGCCTCGGCCCCGCTGTCCGCCGTCGCCGCCGATCCGGTCGAGGCGCGCGGGGAACTGGCCCTCGCGGCCAAGCAGACCGCGCAGGCGTACGAACGGACACTGGCCCGTGCCCCCGGCGAGCTGGCCCGGCTGCTGGCCTCCGTCTCGGCGGCGGCGACGGTCCACGCGTATCTGCTGAGCAAGGGAGCGGCCGAATGAGCGACGAGACCGACGGCCGGACCCCCCTGAGCGCCGCGCAGGCGGTGCTGGCCGGGGAGCACGCCGCCGTCTACGGCTACGGCGTCATCGGCGCGCGGATCGGGGACGGGCGGGCGCGGGAGGCCCGTGCCGCGTACGAGGCGCACCGGGCCCGGCGTGACAGCGCCGCCCGGCTGGTGCGCGAGCTGGGCGGCACCCCGCGGGCCGCGGCCGCCGGATACGCGCTGCCCTTCCGGCTCGCGGACGAGGGCGACGCGGTGCGGATGGCCGCCGAGCTGGAGGACCGGATCGCCGGGGTCTACGCCGATCTGGTGCGCGCCGGCGAGGGACGGCGGCGCACGGAGGCGATGGCGGCGCTCCGCGAGGCGGCGGTGCGCGCGGCCCGCTGGCGGGGGGGAAGTACCGCCTTCCCCGGGCTGGCGGAACGCTAGGGCCTGTTCCGGGCCTGCTGTTCTGGGCTGCGAAGGCCGCAAAGGTCCGCAAGGGGCCGTAGAGGACCGTAAGGGACACTGCACGTATGACTTCCGCACAACTGCCCGTCCGGCTCGATCCGCCGGCGCGGCTCGTCCGGGCCGTCGAGGCGCAGGAGGCCGTGCCCGGCGACACCGGCGGGGGCGGGGGGCGGCGCTGGCTCGCGGGGGTTGCGGAGCTGGTCCGGCGGTACGCCGGGGAGTGGGAGCTGACGCCGGAGCGGGTGCTCGCACCGGGCGGCGGCCACAGCATGCTGGTGCTCGTACGGACGGCGCAGGACGTCCCGGCGGCGCTGAGGCTGAGCGCTCCGCACGCGGCGCCGGCGGGCGCCGCCGCCGCTCGCACGGCCGAGGCGCTGCGGATCTGGCGCGGCCTCGGGGCCGTCCAACTGCTGCGCTCGGGACCGGCCGACGGCGTGCTGCTGCTGGAGCGGCTGCGCGGGGCCGTCAGCCTGCGCTCCCTCGCGGAGAGCAAGGCGGTGCTGGAAGCCACCGCGACGCTGCAGCGGCTGTGGCTGGAGCCCGGTAGCGGCCACGGCTTCGACACGGTGGCCGTCCGCACCCGGGAGCGGGCCGCACGGCTGGTGCGGGCGCGGGCCGGGGTGCCGGAGGCCGGCGCGCTGATCGACCAGGCGATCGCGCTGCGGGAGGGCCTGGCCGCCTCCCCCGCCGAGGACGTGCTGCTGCACGGCGACTACCACCAGGGCCGGGTCCTGGCCGGTGAGCGCACACCGTGGCTCGCCGTCGGGCCGCGCCCGCTGGTGGGCGAGCGGGCGTACGACCTGGCGCGGCTGGTGTACGACCGCCTCGACACCCTGGCCGCCGCTCCGGGCGCTGCGACGTCCGCGCGCCGACGGGTGGCACGGCTGGCGGACACCCTGGAGGTGGACGCCGAACGACTGCGCGGGTGGGCGTACTTCCGTGCCGTGGACGAGGGCATGGCGGCGCTGTCGAGGGGGGAGCGGGGGCGCGGCGAACTGCTGCTGGAGTTCGCGAGCTGGCTGTGAGCCGGCCCGGCCGGGCCCGGACCGGTGACCGGGGGGCACGGCGAGCGCGCTGACTGCCCGAAAGGGTGAGGGAGTTATCCACAACCGCCTGGTTATCCCCAGCCATTCGCCATGATCCACATCTGGCCGGTGCGCTGCGGCAGCCTGTCGGGCATGAGATACGACGAGCAGCGACCGGCGCTTCCCCGACAGCGCACAGCGGGTCCGGACGACGACCCCGCCTCCGCACGACGGCGTGAGCCGCGACCGGACGGACGGAGACCGCGACAGCGGGGAGGCGGGGCGGGCGCGGGGCCGGGCAGTCCCGTGGAGGTGAAGCCGCGACCGCCCGATCGCCCCGGAGGCAGACCGCCACGGGACTGGCCGGCATGGCTGCTCCTGCGGGCAAGGCGCTTGCTGTGGGCGGCTGTTCGGGGACGTACGCCGGCTCGGATCCGGCAGGGGGCGTGCCGCGGGCGGGGAGCCGGTGGCGGCTCCCCGCCCGCGGATGGACCCGGGGTGCTTCCCGGGGTGACGTCCGGGTCCGAGGTGGGAGGGCGCGGACGCGGCGGCGGATCAGATGCCGTGCGGTACCGGCTTGACCTGCTTGCGGAGGCTGAAGCCGGTGAAGATCTGCACGATGCCGAGGACGATCAGAATGCAGCCGGTGACCACCGTCAGCACTGCCAGCGACTCGAAGGGGGAGACCATCAGCACGACGCCGGCCAGGGCGCTCACCACACCCATGAAGCCCTGCCAGCCACGGGCCGGCATGTCCTTGTCCGAGATGGCGGCCACGACCTGGGCGATGCCCTGGAAGAGCCAGCCGATGCCGATCCAGAGCGCGAGCAGCAGCAGGGACCGCGTCTCGCTGCGGAAGCAGAAGAGGCCCAGCAGGATGCAGAGCGCACCGCTGATGAAGGCCATGACGCGCAGCCCCGTGGAGACGTGCGTGCCGAAGGCCGCCATGATCTGCAGGATGCCGGCGAAGAGCAGGTAGACGCCGAAGACGACGGCCGCGACCAGCAGGGTGGCGCCGGGCCAGGCCAGGATCATGACACCCAGCACCAGAGCGAGGATGCCGAGCACCAGAACGCTCTGCCAGGCCTTGCGGGCCAACGTGTGGACGACGCCTTCGTCCGGGCGCGAGGCGCTGGACGCGGTGGTGGTGTCGGACATGGGCGTTGCACACTCCTCAGTTCATGCGGAAGCAGGCGCACCGCTGCGGGGAGACTTCTCGCCCCGGTGCCGCCGGGCGCCGGGCGCATCGCGCCGGCGCCGCGACGGTCGGCTGTCGCAGACCGGCCCCGACGCGGTGCGGTCGCTGACGGACCGCCGCGCTGGGATCGGGTGACATCGCTGCTCCTTGGCTACAGGCCCCGAGTGCCGACTGATGACGCTCTCCCACCGTGGGGTGATCAAGCCCTTTCAATAAAGCAAGCGGCATCCACCCCCGCAAAAGGGTCCAAGGCCGTCCCGCAGCGCCCGAACGGGGCTTTGGCGTGGACGAACGGGGTGCGGGGGAGCGGCCGGAGCATGCGGCCATTCGGGCGACATCGGCCCTTCACCGGGGCTGCCGGCTCCGTTTGCTCCCGCCGCCGGTCAGCGACCGGCGGAGACCTCCCGCGGGTGCTCATCCCCTACATCCCGGGGCGTGGGCTTCGCCCCCAGGCGCGCCACCGCCTCGGACGCCGTCAGCTCCTCGGCCACGCCCGTGCGCCGGTCCTTCAGCTCCACGACGCCCTCGGCGACCCGGCGGCCGACGATCAGGATGTGCGGTACGCCGATCAGTTCCGCGTCGGTGAACTTCACGCCCGGCGAGACCGGGCGGTCGTCCACCAGCACCCGCAGACCGGCCGCCGCCAGCTCCTCCGCCAGCTCCAGGGCCGCCTGCGTCTGCGCGGCCTTGCCCGCCGCGACCACGTGCACGTCGGCGGGAGCCACCTCGCGGGGCCAGCACAGCCCCTTGGCGTCCGCGGTCTGCTCCGCCAGCGCGGCCACCGCGCGCGAGACGCCGATGCCGTAACTGCCCATCGTGACCCGGGCCGGCCTGCCGTCCGCGTCCAGCACGTCGAAGCGGAAGGTGTCGGTGTACTTGCGGCCCAGCTGGAAGATGTGGGCGATCTCGATCGCCCGGTCCAGCCGCAGCCCGGCGCCGCAGGACGGGCACGGATCGCCGTCCCGGACCACGACGACGTCGAGGTATTCGTCGACCTCGAAGTCCCGGCCGCAGACCACGTCGCGGGCGTGGGTGTCGGGCTTGTTGGCACCGGTGACCCAGGCGGTGCCGGGGGCGATGCGCGGGTCGGCGAGATACCGGATGCCCAGTTTCTGCGGGCCGACGTAGCCGCGTACCAGCTCGGGCCGGCCGGCGAAGTCCTCGGCGGTGACCAGCTCGACCGCTGCCGGGGCCAGCAGCTCGGCGAGCTTGCCGAGGTCCACCTCGCGGTCGCCGGGCACGCCCACGGCCGTGATCTCGCCGTCGATCCTGACCAGGAGGTTCTTGAGGGTGGCGGAGGCCGGGACGTCCAGATACGCGGCCATGTCCTCGACCGTTTCGGTGCCGGGGGTGTGCACCTCCGCCAGCGGGCCGTGTGCCGTGCCGTCCACGGGCGTGAGGGCGGTTTGTACGGCCTCGGTGTTGGCCGCGTAGCCGCAGGCCGGGCAGTGGGCGAAGGTGTCCTCGCCGGCCGCCGCGGGCGCCAGGAACTCCTCCGACGCCGAACCGCCCATGGCGCCGGAGACCGCCGAGCAGATGCGGTAGTCCAGGCCGAGGCGCTCGAAGACGCGCTGATAGGCACCGCGGTGCAACGCGTAGGAGGCGGCCAGCCCTTCCTGGGAGAGGTCGAAGGAGTAGGCGTCCTTCATCTGGAACTCGCGGCCGCGCAGGATGCCCGAGCGGGGGCGGGCCTCGTCGCGGTACTTGGTCTGGATCTGGTACAGGATCGCCGGCAGGTCCTTGTAGGAGGTGAACTGGTCCTGGGCGAGCAGCGTGAACTGCTCCTCGTGCGTGGGGCCGAGGACGAACCCGGCGCCCTTGCGGTCCCTGAGGCGGAAGAGGAGGTCGCCGTACTCCTGCGCCCTGCCGCTCGACTCGTACACCTCGCGGGGCAGCAGCGCGGGCAGCAGCACCTCCTGGCCGCCGATGGCGTCCATCTCCTCGCGGACGATCCGGGTCACGTTGTCGAGCACCCGCTTGCCCAGCGGCAGCCATGTCCAGACGCCGGCCGCCACGCGGCGTACGTACCCGGCGCGGACGAGCAGCTGGTGGCTGGTGGTCTCGGCGTCGGCCGGGGCGTCCCGGAGGGTCTTGAGCATCAGGGTGGACATGCGCTGGATGCGGTTCATGGGCGGAGGCTATCGGCGCGGGAGCGGAGGGAGGAAACGGAATAAGCGGCCCTGCGGGACGGGGGGATGGCGCTGGGTGAGGGGCTCTGCTGGGTGAGGGGCTCTGCGGGACGAGGGGGTGTGCGGTGGGGCGGTGACGGATACGGGGCGGCTTCCCGGGGCGGGGAAACGTACTAGGGTGCGCAGCCATGGATGACGTCGTGGTCGGACCGCTCGATCTCGCCGCACGGGTGGACGAGGCACTGGCCGTGCAGGCACTGGCCTTCGGGCTCACCGACGACGAGATCGGCGTCCGGCGCCATGTGGTGCTGCGCCACAGTGCCCACTCCGGTCTGCGGGCGCTCGGTGCGACCACGGCCGAGGGGCGGCTGGTGGGCTTCGTCTACGGCATGCCGAACAACCGGGTCTACTGGTGGTCCACGGTCGTGCAGCCCTATCTGCGCGCCGACGGGCTGGAGTGGTGGCTCGACGACTCCTTCGTGATCACCGAGCTGCACGTGCTCCCCGCGTACCAGAAGCGCGGTATCGGGCGGGAGTTGATCACCCGGCTCACCGACCGGGCCGCCGAGCCGAGGTCGATCCTCTCCGCCATCGACCCCCCGGCCGGCGCGGAGAACCCGGCGCGCAGGTTCTACCGCTCGCTGGGCTACCGGGACCTGGCCCGCCGGGTGCTCTTCCCCTCGGCCCCCAGCCCGTACGCGGTGATGGGCGCCGAGCTGCCGCTGCGACGTCCCTGAGCGGTGGGTGGGGAGCGACTGGGGCTGGAATAACACGTCGTGGCAGGTGAGGTGGGCAGGGTACGGTTGCGGGGCGTACTGACGCAGGTCGGCTCGATCCGGCCCCAAGCCCGAACCGGCGGGTCATCCGGACCAATGTGTTTGTGGGGACTCTGTCCTGCGACTTGCTCCTGGGCGACGTACGGTCGCTGAAGGAGAAGCGTTCCGTCGTCCGTCCGATCGTCGCCGAGCTGCACCGGAAGTTCGCGGTGAGCGTCGCCGAGGTCGGGGACCAGGATCTCCACCGCAGGGCCCGCATCGGGCTGGCGGTGGTCTCGGGGGACCTCGGGCATCTGACCGAGGTGCTGGACCGGTGCGAGCGGCTGCTGGCCGCCCGTCCGGAGGTGGAGCTGCTGTCCGTACGGCGGCGGCTGCACGGTGAAGACGATGAGTGAGAAGAAGGAGACGGACCAGTGGCCGAGAACCCAAGGGCGAAGAGGCTGGCTGACCTCATCCGTGAGGTAGTGGCCGAGAAGCTGCACCGGGGTGTCAAGGACCCGCGGCTCGGCACCCGGGTGACCATCACTGACACGAGGGTGACCGGTGACCTGCGGGAGGCGACCGTCTTCTACACCGTGTACGGCGACGACGAGGAGCGGGAGCAGGCCGCCAAGGGACTGGAGAGCGCCAAGGGCGTGCTGCGGTCGGCGGTCGGCCAGGCGGCCGGGGTGAAGTTCACCCCCTCGCTGACCTTCGTCGCGGACGCGCTGCCCGACACCGCGAAGACCATCGACGACGCGCTCGCCCGGGCCAAGGCCAAGGACGAGCAGGTGCGCCAGGTCTCGACGGGCGCGGCGTACGCCGGGGAGGCGGACCCGTACCGCAAGCCCGGCGAGGAAGACGACCTGGCCGAGGACGAGGACGGGGACACGGACGCCTGATGGGCACGAGCACGACGCCGGACGGCCTGGTCATCGTCGACAAGCCGTCCGGCCTCACGTCGCACGACGTCGTGGCGCGCATGCGGCGCATCGCACGCACCCGGCGGGTGGGGCACGCGGGCACGCTGGACCCGATGGCCACGGGGGTCCTGGTCCTCGGCGTGGAGAAGGCCACGCGGCTGCTCGGTCATCTGGCGCTGACCGAGAAGGAGTACGTGGCGACGATCCGCCTCGGCCAGACGACGGTCACCGACGACGCCGAGGGCACCCTCACGGCCTCGGCCGGCGCCTTCGGGGTCGAGCGCGCCGCCGTCGAGACGGGGATCGCCGCGCTCAGCGGCGACATCATGCAGGTCCCCTCGGCGGTCAGCGCCATCAAGGTGGACGGCAAGCGGGCGTACAAGCGGGTGCTCGACGGGGAGGACGTGGCGCTGGCCGCCCGGCCGGTGACCGTCTCGCGCTTCACCCTCGACGCGCTGCGGCCGGCGGTCGCCGAGGACGGCACGCAGGTGCTGGACCTGGACGTCACGGTCGTCTGCTCCTCGGGCACCTACATCCGGGCGCTCGCCCGGGACCTGGGAGCCGGTCTGGGCGCGGGCGGCCACCTCACGGCGCTGCGGCGTACGCGGGTGGGGCCGTACGGGCTCGACGAGGCGCGCACGCTGCCCGAGTTGGAGGAGCGGCTCGAGGTGCTGCCGATCGCGCAGGCGGCGACCGCGGCGTTCCCGCGGTGGGACGTCTCGGCGGAGGACGCCGAGCGGCTTTCGCACGGGGCGCAGTTGGCCGCGCCCGGGCTGGGGGCGGGGGCGCACGCCGTCTTCGACCCGGCGGGCGTGTTCGTGGCGCTGGTGGAGGAGCGCGACGGCCGCTCGCGGAGCCTGGCGGTCTTCGCCCCCGGCTGAGCGGCCGCCCGGCGGCCTTTGACGCGCCTCGGGCTTCGCCCGAAGGAGTGTCGTCGCCGGACAGCCGTTTCCCGGTTCCCCGTCCTGGCCAGAACCCTTGCGGGCCGAGGCGAGGAGTGGGCGCATGGTCGGTGGGGAGAGCACGGGCGTGGCGGTCGTGGGGGTCTACGACCTTCCCGGGCGGCTGCGCGGGCTCGCCTTTCCGACCGACCGGGACGGCACCCTCCTCACCTCCCACGAAGCCGTGGACGGTCTGCGGCGGCTCGTGCTGCACGTCCCGGGCGAGGAGAGCACCCAGCTCGTCGAGGCCGGGGGCATCACGCCGCTGCCCGCGTACGGGCTCGCCGTCGTCCGGGCGCCGGGAGTGGGACGGAGGGCGCCGATACTGCTCGCCGGGGGCTGGGTGCCCGAGGTCGGGGCGCCGGTGCGGGTCGCCCTGCCGGACGGGATGGTCGAGGGAAGGGTTGCCGGCGTCGGCGACGCCACGTACATCGCCACCGACGCCTTCCATCTGATCGACCCCGTCCTCGAACTCGCCCTGGACGCAAGCCCGTACGGCCCTCCGGTCGCCGGCGCGCCCGTCCTCGACCCCGCCACCGGCGCCGTCCTGGCGGTGCTCGGCACCTCGCTGCACGGCAGTCGCGGCGCCCGCTCGTACGCCCTCCTGCCGCGCGGCGGGCCCTGCGCCGAGCTGGCCGGAGTGGCCGCCGTCAACGGGGCCGCCGTGCCCGGCTTCGGCCGCGACCTGAACCTCGCCGGGGTGCGCCGACTCGCCGGCGAGGCCCAGGTCCCGCCCGGGTATGTGGAGCGCGCCGACGTACGCGCCGGGCTCGACCGCTTCCTCGCCGGCGACGCCCCCGTGCTGGCCCTCGTCGGAGCCCCGGGCAGCGGGCGCAGCACCGAACTCGCCGCCCTCGCCCGCCGCTGTCCCGCCCCGGCCGTCCGGATCCGCGGCGCCGCTCTGCGCCTCGCCGACGCCGGAGTGCGCGACGCCCTGGCCCGCGTGCTCGGCGCGGAGACGCCCGAGAGCGCCGCCGCCGTCGCCCGTACGGCCGGGCAGCCCCTGCTCGTACTCCTCGACGGACCGGAGGAGATGCCGCCGGTGCTGGCGCGCGACCTCGCCGCCTGGAGCACGCAGACCGGTGACTGGCTGCGGCTGCACGGCGTACGGCTGATCGTGGGCTGCCGGCCGGAGTTCTGGGAGTCCGCCCGCCACCACTTCGCCCAACCCCTGCCGCAGCACGGCGAGTCGGGCATCCCCGCCGTACGGCTGGACGATCTGACGCCCCGCCAGGCGGCGCAGGTCCGCACCGGTTACGGCATTCCGGACCTCCCGGCCGACGCCGCCCGCCACCCCCTGTCCCTGCGCCTCCTCGCGGACGTACGGGGCGCGCTGCCCAAGCCCCCCGACGGGAGTCCCGGCCGCCACGAGATCCTCCAGGCGTGGCTGGACCTCGCCTGCCTGCGCGCGGCCGAGCAGCTCGAACGCGGCGACGTACGGCCCACCGACGTACGGCCCACCGGCGTACGGCACACCGCCGCACGGATCGCCGGCCGGGTGCACGAGGCCGCGCGGCGCTGTCTGGGGCCGGGGCAGGGGGAGTTGGACCGGCCGGCGTTCGAGGAGCTGTTCCCCTGGCCGGAAGGCGTCGCCCGCGCGGTGCTCGACGCCGGGCTGCTGGAGGCGGCGGGCGCCGGATACCGCTTCGCGCACGAGGAGCTGGGGGAGTGGCTGCAGGGCGCGCACCTGGACCTGGACGCCGCGCTGGCGCAGCTCACCGGCCCCGGGGCCGGGAGCGGCGACCCGCGCACCGCCCCCGTGCCCCCGCACCGCATCGGCCCGCTCGTCCACGCCCTGCTCCTCGTCGGACACCGGCACGGCGCCGCGGCCCTGCGGACGCGGCTGGCGGGGCTCGTGGAAGCCACCGCCCGCCCCCCGGCCGCCTGGTGGGCCTCCCGACTGCTCGTCCAGACCCTCCTGCGCCTCCCCGACGCCACACCCCAGCTGCCCGTGCTGCGCCTGCTCGCCGAGCGGCTGTGCGGCCAGGAGGCCGGCCCGTACGCACCGCAGGTCTTCGCCCCCGCCTTCTGGACCGCCCTGCGCCTCGCCCCCGAGGACACCTTCGACCTGCTGCGCCCCCTCGTCGCCGCGGACCCGTCCGCCTCCTTCCCCGCAGCCGTCGCCGCGCTGCTGCGGGCCGACCCCGCAGCCGTACAGCCGCTGCTCGTCCGGTGGTTCAGGGACGAGCGCCCCGCCGTCGCGGACGCCGCCCAGGCCCTGCTGCACACTCACCGGGACGCCGACCTCGACGCCCTCACCGACACGCTCGCCGACGCCGCGCACCCCCGCGCCGACCGGCTGCTCGCCGCCCTGTGCGCCGAGGAGCCCGCCGCCCTGTGCCGCGCCGTCGACCGTTGGGCCCACGACCCCCGCGCCGAACGGCACACCGCCGCCGCGGTCTACGGCAGGCACACCGCCCGCCACGCCGCCCACACCGCCGACCGCGACCTGCTCGGCTACGCGGCCCGCACGCTGCTCGCCCTCCCCGCCGAGCCCGCGCTCCACGGCGCGGCGCTGGCGATCCTCGTCCACGACCCGCGCACCCGCCCCGCCCACCTCGCGCACGCCCTCGCCCGCTACGGCGCGGGCGACCCCCACCTCACCGCGGCGGACTTCGGCCCCGCCCTGCCCACCCACCCCGGCCCCGTACTGGCGGCCTTCCGCGTCCGGCTGGACGAGCCCGGCTCCGGCGCCGCCGAGGTGCTGCGGACGCTCGCCCGGATCCGTACCCCCGCCGTGGCCCGCCGCGCGGCCGCGCTGGCCGGCGAGTACGCCGCGCGCCACCCGGAGGGCGCGGCGGCCGTCGCGGCCTTCGTGGACCTGCGCCTGGACCACGGGCCCGAGGCCCGCGCGGTGCTCCAGCCGCTGGCTGTGGAGCTGCTGCGCACCCATCCGCCGGGGGTACGCCGCGCGCTCGCGCCCGTCCTGGCCGCGCCCGGCGCCCCGCAATCGCGGCCCCTGCGGCGCGAGCTGCTCGCGGTGCTGCTGGCCGCCGAGCGCGACGCGGGCGTGCTGGACGTGCTGCTCACCGCGGTGGCCGAGGGCGCCGGGCAGCGCGCGCCCCGGTACACGTACGAACTCCTCGACCGCCTCGCCGAACTCCTCGACACCGACGCCTTCCTCGACGCCCGACTCGGCGCCCTCGCCCAGCGCCTGCCCGCCTTCCGCGAGCTGCTGCGGGCCCGGCCGCACGCGGTGCCTGCGCCCGGGGCGCCCGCCGCGGGGCGCGGCAGTCGGCCGGCGCCGGCCCGGGAGAGCCCCCGGCGCGCGGGGTGACCTGCGCGACATGGCAGGCTTGGGGTCGTCCCCATGCAGCATCATGGGGAGCCGGCATGGGCTGGTACGAGCTGGTACGGACGGTCGAGGAGCGGGCAGAGTGCGGCGCTGGCGTGGCTTGGAGGACATTCCCGAGGGATGGGGGCGCAGTGTCGTCACCATCGGCTCGTTCGACGGCGTGCACCGGGGCCACCAGCTGATCATCGGCCGGGCGGTGGAGCGCGCGCGTGAGCTGGGCGTCCCGTCCGTCGTGGTCACCTTCGACCCGCACCCCTCCGAGGTCGTACGGCCCGGCAGCCACCCCCCGCTGCTCGCCCCGCACCACTACCGGGCGGAGCTGATGGAGCGGCTCGGCGTGGACGCGCTGCTGATCCTGCCGTTCACCGCGGAGTTCTCGAAGCTGTCGCCCGCCGACTTCGTGGTCAAGGTGCTGGTCGACAAGCTGCACGCGCGCTCCGTCATAGAGGGCCCCAACTTCCGTTTCGGGCACCGGGCGGCGGGGGACGTCGCCTTCCTCGAATCGCTGTGCGGCACCTACGACTACGACGTCGAGGTCATCGACCTGTACGTCTCCGGTACGGCCGGCGGCGGACTGCCCTTCTCCTCCACCCTCACCCGGCGCCTGGTCGCCGAGGGCGACGTGACGGGCGCGGCGGAGATCCTGGGCCGCCCGCACCGCGTCGAGGGCATCGTCGTACGGGGCGCGCAGCGCGGACGCGAACTGGGCTTCCCCACGGCGAACGTCGAGACGCTGCCGCACACCGCGATCCCGGCGGACGGGGTGTACGCGGGGTGGCTGACGGCAAACGGTGAGCTGATGCCGGCGGCGATCTCGGTGGGTACGAACCCGCAGTTCGACGGCACGGAGCGCACGGTGGAGGCGTACGCCATCGACCGGGTGGACCTCGACCTGTACGGGCTGCACGTGGCGGTGGACTTCCTGGCGTACCTGCGCGGCCAGGAGAAGTTCGCGACGCTGCAGGACCTGCTGGACCGCATGAAGCGGGACGTGGACCGCTGCCGCGAACTGACGGCGGAGCACGACGCGCAGGCGTGAGCGCCTGCGCGTCGCCGCGCTGTCCGCCCCCGGCGGCGGCCCGCTGTCAGCCCTGCGGCCAGCCGTAGCCGCCGGGCTGCTGCCCGGCAGGGCCGGGGTGACCGGGCTGACCGGGCTGACCCTGAGGGGACTGCCCCGGGAGCGGCGGAGCCACCTGGGGCGGCGCCGGATGGGCCGCCTGGCCCGCCCACAGGCCCTGGGCCCGCTGGGCGCGGGCGAAGTCCTCCGCCACCATCGCCGCCAACTCGACGTACGCCTCGCGGGTCCTGGGCCGCATCATCGTCAGGTCCACTTCCGCGCCCGCCGAGAGGTGCTCGTCGAACGGCACCACCTGCACGCCCCGGCAGCGCTGGCGGAAGTGGCCGACGATATCGTCCACCTTGATCATCTTTGAGGTGTCGCGGACCCCCGAGATCACCGTGATGCTGCGCCGTACCAGCTCCTGGTAGCCGTGCGCCATCAGCCAGTCCATCGTCGTACTGGCGCTGCTCGCGCCGTCCACCGACGGGGTCGAGACGATGATCAGCTGGTCGGCGAGGTCCAGCACGCCGCGCATGGCGCTGTAGAGCAGGCCGGTGCCCGAGTCGGTGAGGATGATCGGATACTGCCGGCCCAGCACGTCGATGACGCGGCGGTAGTCCTCGTCGTTGAAGGTCGTGGAGATCGCCGGGTCCACGTCGTTGGCGAGTATCTCCAGGCCCGAGGACGCCTGGGAGGTGTAACGCCTGATGTCCATGTAGCTGTTGAGGTACGGGATCGCGGAGACGAAGTCGCGGATCGTCGCCCCCGTCTCGCGCCGCACACGGCGGCCGAGCGTGCCGGCGTCCGGGTTGGCGTCGATGGCGATGACCTTGTCCTGCCGCTCGGTGGCGAGCGTGGCGCCGAGCGCGGTGGTCGTCGTGGTCTTGCCGACGCCGCCCTTGAGGCTGATCACCGCGATCCGGTAGCAGGAGAGCACGGGGGTGCGCAGCAGCTCGTGGCGGCGCTGGCGCTCCTCCTCCGCCGCCTTCCCGCCGATCCGGAAGCGGGAGAGGCCGGCCTTCTGCTTCCTGGCCGGCTTGTGCTTGTCGTGCAGCAGCTGGTCCGAGGAGAGCTCGACGGCGGCGGTGTAGCCGAGAGGCGCGCTGTGCACGGGCTGCTGGCGCTGCTCGGGGGTGACCGCCGGCCAGTCGCCGGAGGCGCGGGGGTCGGCGGGGGCGGCGGACTGGGGGGACGGCGCCGGATAGCCGTAACCGCCGGGCGGCGACGGCACGTCGGGCGCCGGCGGCGCTACGGGCTGCTGGGCGCCGGGCGTGCCGGGCGTGCCGGGCGTGCCGGGCGTCGGCCAGGACTGGGGCTGCGCGGGCTGCGGGAGGGGGACGGGCTCCGGTCGCTGCTCCGGTACGGAGGGCGCCGGGCCACTCCACGGTGCACCGGCGGCCGGGGCGGCCGACGGGGGCTGCTGCGGCGCCGGCGGTTCCGCAGCGGGTGTGAACAGCGGCGGGAGCGGCGGCATCCCCTCGGGCGGAGCCGCCGCCGCGGGCGGGGCCGGCAGCGAGGGCGGCGACCACGGCGCGGCCGACTGGTCGGAGCTGTACGGCGCCCGCGGCACGGGCGGCGGGGCGTCCTCCGGCTCCGGCCCGGCGGCCGGGCCGGCCGCCGGTACGGCGTCCTGCGGCTCGGGCGCGCGGTCCGCGGGCGCGGCGTCCCGGGGGGCCGCGGGCTTGATCCGGGGGAGCAGGGTCGTACGCTCGTCGGCCGGTTCGTCGGCCGGCTCCGCGACGTCCTGTCGTACGACGCGGGGGAAGCGCATGGTGGACGGGCTGCTCAGGGCGCCGTCCGCCGGGGTGTCCACGTCCTGTGCGTCCTGTGCGTCCTCCACCTCGTCCCCGCCGCCTGGTACGGAGGGCACCTCGTTCGGCGTGGGCGGGGCAACGGGGAAGGCAGCTGCGGGCTCGACGTCCGTAGAAGGCACGGCCGCTACGGGCTCGGCTGCGGAGGTGGACACGGGCTCGGGCTCCGATACGGCGGAAGGCTCCGCAGCGCTCACATCCTCCGTGGGCCCGCCCGCCCCCTCGACCACCGGCTCCGCAGGCACCGCTCCCTCGGCCGCATCCCCGATCGAAGCCTCCGCACCCTCGGACGCCTCCGAGTCCTCCGCCCCCGGCCCGCTGGCTGCCAGCGGAACCGGCGGCGCGGCCGCGAAACCGGACGGCAGCGACGGCACCTCCGAACCACCCGTGGACTCCGCGTCCGCCGCGCCCTGCGTGTACCAGGCCGACGGCGCGTAGTCGATGGTGAACTCGCCGGTCCGTTCGAACTCGGACTCCTCGTCGGGGCTGGTCCGGCCCACGCCGTTCTGGTCCCGATCGGTGCTCACAGTGCCTCCCGTATAGCTGCCGACGCCGCGCGACCGCTTTTGCCACCGGCATCGACGCTGTCCCCAACCGGGCGGTTCAACCGCCGCTCGCGTACCCGCCCACCCTAAAGGGAACGACGGCGCGAACGGCAGGGCGGGCCCCCGGTGATCGCCACCCGCGCTCCGGCGACCGCGCTCCGACCGGCAGGTGGACGAGATCCCACGCATCCGGGGACAGGCCGCACCCACCCCCCACTCACCTGGGAAGACGAAGGTTGACGGAAACCCCCCTCAGTCCAGCCGCCGCGGCTGCCCCAGCAACTGCGCCTCGGCATCCGTCGGTTGCGTGTAGACGTACTGCCGCTCCGACCGCGTACACCACAGGGTGACCCCGTCACCCAGCGTGGACAGTGCCTCCACATCAGCCTGCGGCAGCAGCATCAGCCGCCCCAGCAGCGCCGCCTCCTCCGGCGACACACGCTGGACGCCGACCAGCGAGGCCCCCTCCGCCAACCGCGGCACCGCGGGCCCCAGATAGGGCACCACCGTGAGCACCGACTGCCAGGGCAGCGCCGCGGTGCGCCCGCGCGGCGGCCGCACGCCGCAGTCCCGGACCACCAGCACCGGACTGCCCACCGCCGGCCCCAACGGCGGCACCTGGCCCACCTTGTGCAGCGTGATGACCTCCAGACCCGCGCCCGCCGCCCGTGCCAGATCGGTCCACAGCTGCGCCCGGCCCGTCTCCACCGCGACCCGCGCCCCCGTACCGGCCGCGCGCAGCGCCAGCGCCTGGGCGGTCCACAGACCACCGACGAGCAGCACATGGTATGGCACGGGGTGGTGGAAGGAGGCGAGGTACGGGCGGTGCTCCGCGTCCGTACCGACGATCACGCCGTCGTCGCCCACCGGCAGCGCCAGCAGGTCCAGCCGGTCGGTCGGCAGCAGGTGCCCGGTACGGCGCGGGCCGCGCAGCCCGCGCATCCTCATCCCCAGGTCCTGCATCATCACAGCGCACCTCCCAGCGGCAACGAGGCGACGACCCCGGGCAGTTGCTCCCGGTCCAGCCGCACCAGTGAGACCTTCGCCGCGCGGGCGAGCTGCTCGGCGGAGCGGAGTGCCTGGTTCAGCTCGGACTCCGAACGGCCCGTCACCCGCAGATGGCCGTGCACCCGCGTCGAGTCGCGGCGCGGCCCGCGCCGCACTGTCAGGCTGAACGTGGTGGCCAGCGCGGGCCCGGAGGTCAGCGCGGCGACCAGCCGCGGCAGCGGCGCCGCGCCGCGCCCCATCGCCGGCCAGGAGGCGACGGCGAACACCGTGTGCCAGCGGTCGTCGCACTGCCAGCTGCGCTGGTTCTCCCTCGTCCGCTTCACCAGCGGTGCGTCCGGCTGCTCGGCCCGCGCCGTGGCCAGCGGGTTGGCGCAGGCGGACGTCGCCACCGCCGCGATGACCCCGTCCTCGTCGAGGACGGTGGCGCGAAAGCCCGCGCCGGTGATCCGGCTGGCGACATGGTCGGCGACCCGCACCAGGCACTTCTGCGCACCCGCCAGCCCGCCGCCGCGCGCCTGGACGGCCTCCCGGCACAGCTCGGGGTCGAACTTCACCGCCACCCAGGTCAGCCGCAGCGCCGGAGCGTGCGCCCCGCCGGCCGCCCCCTCCGACGCGCCGCCCGCCGCCTTCGACAGCGACTCCTCCAGCGCCGCGTAGCTGCGCCGGGCCACCGCCTGCTCCGGCAGATGCGACGCCGGCGCGGGCCGCACATGCTGCACGACCTGCACCGACTCCACCGCGATCCCGTCCACGTCGAGCGCGCCGCGCAGCAGCGCCAGCGGCAGCGCCCGCGCACCGGCATGGGGAATCCCCTGCTCGGAGGGCTTGGCATGGGGCATCCCCTGCTCGGAGAGCATGGGGAAGGGCCGCAGCGCACCAGGGCCGGCCTCGACCCGTACCAGCGCGGTCAAAAACGTCCCGTCGCCGAGCATGCCGACGGTGCGGCGGTCCCGGTCGAGGCAGGCGTACGAACGCAGCCCCGGTACGCACTCGGCCGCCGGCGTCAGCGCCGGATCGGCGCCGGGCTCGGGCAGCGGCGGTACGAAAGCACGCCGCCGGCGGAACGCGACCCCCGTCGCCCACCAGTCCGGCACGGTCCGCTGGTGCCTGCGCAGCAGAGCGAAGACCGCCAGCGGCACGGCGACGGCCCCGGCCGGGACCAGATACGCGTCGTCCAGCGCCACCGCGCCGACGAAGACCGCCAACGCCAGCTCGACCAGCACCAGTTGGCCCAGCCGCACCGGCCCCAGCCGCAAGGCGGGCGGCTCGGTACGCAGCGGGACGGGCGCGGACGGCCCACCTCGGGGGCCGCCCCCCTCATCACCGCGGGTTGGCCCCCGCGCGGTCGTCGCGGTCCCCATGTCCCCCAGCCTCCGCTCGTACGACAGCCCGGTCCTCGGTCCGCTCGCCCCCGAACTCCACCTGTCCGGGCGCGGGTTGGCCACATTACCCAACGGCACGAATGAGCAACCGTCTGTTACCGGGAGATCGAAACGCGGCATAGTAGAGGGCCGTACGGGACCGCGCGGGCCCGTACGGCAGCGCAGGCAGCCACAGGACACGGGGAGAGAGCTGCATGGCATCGCGGCGGGACGAGCTCAACGCCTACACCTTCGCGAAGAAGCGACTGGTGGGCCAGTTTCTCCAGCCCCATCCGACCGGCACGGAGGAGGGCGCGCCCAATCCGCTGCGCGGCATCCTGCCCGGCATGATCATCGCGGTGGCCGCCCTCGCCGTCTTCGGCGCCGTCGGCCTCTTCAAGCCCAAGGCCCCC
Organism: Streptomyces polyrhachis; assembly: GCF_042663125.1. Classification (NCBI taxonomy): domain Bacteria; kingdom Bacillati; phylum Actinomycetota; class Actinomycetes; order Kitasatosporales; family Streptomycetaceae; genus Streptomyces; species Streptomyces polyrhachis. Next base: position 128,392 of record NZ_JBHSZO010000010.1, read on the forward strand.
GAGGACTGGGACGAGGCCGAGGCGCACATCATCCGCGCCAGCGACTCCAGCACCTTCTACGTCGTCCTCACCACCGGCGGCAGACCGCAGCTGCACGAGGTACTCAACCTCGCCTCCGCCCGCCTCCTCCTCGCCCCCGGCGCCGGGATCGTCGACGTGGACGTGGACGTCCTCGACGGCTCCCCGCTCCCGCGCGGCGCCACCCTCGGCATCCAGAACGCCCCCGACCGGCTGCCGAGCGCCGAGGAGGTCGGCGAGAAGAAGCGCTGGGCGGTCTGCCAGCGCCCCACCGAGGGCGGCCGCGCGGTGCAGAAGGCCGCGTTCGTCCTGGACGCCGCCGACGCGCGGCGGGTGGAGGGCCGGGGCCGGCTGACCGGCGGGCAGGTCCTCTACGTGCAGGGGCCCGACAACAAGCACTACCTGGTCGACCGCACCGGCACCAAGTACCCCTTCGCAGGCGGGGGGCCGGACCTGGGACCCCTCCTCCTGCCCCTCGTCGGCAGCGGCACGCAGCCCCAGCGCGTCTCGCACGAGTGGCTCGCGACCCTGCACCCCGGCGACGCGATCCGCTTCCCCCGGGTCGACGGCCTCGGCGAGCCGACCCGCGCCCCCGCCGACGGCCTCCCCGCGCACGCCCGCGTCGTCGGCACCGTGCTGCAGGCGGCCTCCGGAGTAGGCGAGGCGCGGTTCGTCGTCCTGCGCGAACGCATCGCCCCTGTCTCGGACTTCACGGCCGAGCTGCTGCTCTCCATGCCCGAGGCGGCCGACGTCCTGAAGACCGACGGCAAGCCCGTCCAGGTCAGTACGGGCAGCATGACCCCCACCGGCGAGCCCTTCGGCAGCAGCCTCACCTGGCCCACCGCCGAGGCCGACCCCGTCAACAGCGCCTCCACCGCCGAGGGCGGCCGCAACACCGTCTGCAACGTCCTGCGCGACGTCGGCGACGGCAACCGCAGCGAGCTGTACACCTGGGCCGGCACCCGCCTCCCCGCCCCCCTCGCCATCGGCTCCGCCTCGGTCTACGTCACCCCCGGCTCCGGCCAGCTCTACCGCCAGTCCAGCGGCTCCTCCACCGACACGGGCAGCGCCTTCCTCGTCACCGACAAGGGCCTGCGCTTCGCGATGCAGTCCAACGAGGACGGCCAGCACGACGCCTGCGGACTCGGCAGCCAGGACAGGGAGCGCGGCAAGGGCGGGCAGGGGGAGGCCAACTCCGCCCAGCGGCGCCTCGACTACGAGAACGTGACCGCCCACCCCATCCCCCAGGAGTGGTCGGACTTCCTGCCCACCGGCCCGCGCCTGTCGACGGCGGACGCCTGCCAGCCGCAGAACCTGTGACGGATGTGACAGAGGTGCCCCCGCCGATGCCCCGCCCCCCGCGCCCAACCGCCGCCCTGGTCGCCGTCGTTGCCGCCCTGCTGCCGCTGCTCTGGGCCGCGCCCCCGGCCGCCGCCCAGGGCAGCCGGTGCACCTTCCCCGCCGAGGTCTACAAGGGCCGCCCCTGGTCGCTCCAGCGCGTCAACCCGGAGGAGCTGTGGAAGGCCGCCGGCACCAAGGGCGCAGGGGTGCGGATCGCCGTGATCGACACCGGAGTCGACGCCTCCCACCCCCAGCTGCGCGCGGCAGTGGACCGGACGGCGGGCGCCAAGTTCCTCAAGGGCGGGGCGGAGAAGACCGCGGAGAAGGGGACTCCCCCCAGCCGGACGGCCCAACTCGGCGCGAAGAACGGCACCACCGACTTCGTCGGCCACGGCACGAAGATCGCCGGCATCATCGCCGCCCGCCCCGCCGACGGCACGGGCTTCGTCGGCCTGGCGCCCGAGGCGACGATCGTGCCGATCATCCAGAACGACGAGAACGGCTCGGGCACCTCCGACACCCTCGCCGAGGCCATCGTCTACGCGGTCGACAGGGCGAAGGTCCAGATCATCAACATCTCCCAGGACACCGCCACGGCACTGCGCGCCGACTCCGCGCTCGAACAGGCCGTCGAGTACGCCCTGCGGCGCAACGTGCTCGTCATCGCCTCCGCCGGGAACGACGGACTCGGCGGCGCGGTCAAGGAGACCTACCCGGCCGCCTACCCGGGCGTACTGGCGGTGGCGGCCTCCGACCGCACCAACGAGCGCGCCTCCTTCTCCCAGTCCGGCGCCTTCGTCGGCGTCGCGGCCCCCGGCGTCGACATGGTCTCCACCGTCCCCAAGGGCGGCCACTGCAGCGACAACGGCACGTCCTTCTCCGCCCCGTACGCGGCGGGGGTCGCCGCGTTGCTCCGGGCCAAGCACGCCGACTGGACCGCCCGGCAGATCACCGCCCGGCTCCAGCAGACGGCCCAGCGCACCATCCGCGGCCGCGACCGCCTCGTCGGCTGGGGCGTCGTCGACCCGGTGCGGGCACTGTCGGGGGACGCCGAGCCGATCGACGCCCCGTACGAGGACCACACGACCCTCTCCCGCGCCCAGCTCCCGACGCCGGCCAGGCTGCCGGCGGGGGAGACGGAGGAGCAGCGCACCGAACGCCTGGCGACCTACGCGCTCGTGGCGGCGGCGGCCCTGCTCGCGCTGACGGCGGGCGCGGCGCGGGTGCACCGCGACCGCGCGCGGCGGCGGGGGGACGCGGCGTCAAGGTGAGGTGGGTTCGTCACACCCGCAACATGAGTACCAGTGCTTATCCGGCCGTTGGCGGGACAACATAGGATTTTGAGGGCAACAACCTGTCAGCAAAGGCAAGTTGATGACGCGTCGTAACTGAGTCCTGACAGCAGGTCAGTAGACTTGCCGGTCGGAAAGGGCACGATGCGTGCATAGGGTTCGGCGCACCGCAGCGTACGAGAAGGCTCCACGGGATGGACGGGGAAGGAGCGGCCTTGGCTACGCCGGAAGTCGGAGCAACGACGGGGATCGCGGCGGCAGTGTCCGCCGGAGCGCTGGCGGCGATGTCCGCCAGGAACCTCAAGGTCGGCTATGACTCGATGACGGAGTTCCGCGCCAAGATCGGCACGATCCTCGACGGGTTGCGCGGTTCGCCCGGCGCCCGCAGTTCCGTCGGCGACCAGCAGGTGGACCGTGCGGCGCTGGGCAGCGGCGGCGAGTTCCCCGAGGCGGACGCCCTGGCCAAGTGCTACGCGCACGCGCAGGCGCAACTGGTGCAGCTGGCCGAGACGGCGGACCGCCTGATCGACGCCCTGGGCATCGCGGTGGACGGCGCCGCACGGGGCTACCAGAACCTGGACGAGGACGAACGCCGCCGCTTCCACTCCGTCAACACGGAGGTGTACGAACAGCGCGAGGAGTTCAAGGCCGGCAGGGCGGACGCACATCGGACCGACAAGAAGCAGCAGACGTTCTGACCGGAGGGGGAGTCATGGCGGACGGCACGCAGCAACCGGCGGAAGAGCCCGTTCCTCTTCCGGACACGGCACCGAGCGGGGCGCAGCTCGGCTTCATGGAGATCCTGCGCCAGGTGCGGGGCTTCTTCGGCGCGGACACCCTGGGGAGCATGAACTTCGAGGACAAGTCCCTGGAGGAGTTGACCGCTTATGTCCAGGCGGTGAACCCGGAGCAACTGGAGTCCTCCGGCGACGCGCTCTTCCAGGCGGGGCACGCCTTCGAGGACGCGAGCGAGACGCTGAAGCGCGATATCGCCGGCACCAAGTGGGACGGCGATGCGGGAGAGGCATTCCGCGTCTGGAGCCTGAACTTCGTCAGCAAGACAAAGCAGCTGGGCGACTACGCCGCCCAGGCCGGTACGCAGATCAAGGCGGCCGGCGAGGGCCTGGCCCAGGTCCGCGCGGCGATGCCGGCGAACATCGAGGGCTCCCCGCGCGTGGAGGCACTCACCCCGGAGCAGCGCCAGACGAGCGAAACCGACGTCCGCGAGGCGCTGGCCGCGGACCGCGCGGAGAAGGAGGCACGGCGCCAGGAGGCGATCGTGCAGATGAACAAACTGTCGTCGTACTACCAGGTGACGGCTACGACACTGGGGTCGATGGAACCGCCGGTGTTCGAGCCTATTGATGCGCCGGTGCCGATGGTTAGGGAGCGTGATCCTGGCGCCCCAGGCGGCGACGGTGACTACGGAAGTGCTTCGCCCGATTCCCGCTCGCCGGGGACACCGGACGTGCCCGGATCCCCTCAGCCGTCGCCGACGGATCCGAGCAGCCCCCCAACAGGTCCCAGCAGTCCTTCGGCAGCACCAAGTGCTCCGTCGGGTGTGGCTCCGGGTGGGACCCCCCTGGCTCCTGACGCACCCGTCGGCACTGACCTGAACAGCGTGGCGCCTCCGATTGCGCCGAGCCCTGGACCTACCCCGAGTCCGATCGCCTCCGGGCCTGCTCCGACGGTTCCTACGGGTCCGGCGGGGCCTCCCGGCTACATGCCACCGGCTATGGGCCCGCGCGTTCCGCTCGGGAAGACGCCGGGTATTTCCGGGATGCCCCGAGGGTCCGTTGCTCCGGCAGGGGCCTCGCGTAGTGGTCCGCAGGCAGGTGCGCAGCCGACGCGTCCCGGTGCACGTGGGCCATTGACCCCAACGGTCGGACGACCTGGGGGAACTGGCCCCATGGCCGGATCGGCGCCGCGAACCACTTCTCCCACGGTGCGTCCGTCAGGGCCCATGGGACCGGGCGGAACGACAGGACGCCCCGGTGTCATCGGGTCGGGCGCTGGACGAGGTGTCGGTAGTCCGGGTGCCGCAGGCGCCCCCCGCAGCGGCACCATCGGTTCCGGGCGCGGCCCGGCCGGCACCTCGGGGGCGCGTGTCCCGCGCGGAACCGTGGTCGGTGGGGACGGCATCTCCAGTGGGCGTGGAGTGAATCGTCCCGGTGCCATGCGCGGTGGGGCTGCCGAGGGAAGAGGTGTTGTCGGCGGCTCTCGTAGCGCCGGTCAGCGCGGGTTCACCCAGGGAGGCTCCGGCCTGGCCAGCCGCCGCAATGAGGGCGAACACGACCCGGAGCAGCAGGAGTCGGAGCGGCCGGACTATCTGGTCGAGGACGAGGAAACGTGGACGGCAGGGCAGCGCGAGAGCGGCCCACGAGTAGTCGATTAGGGCGGATGATCCAACCGATGACGGCAGCAGCTATGAGGATGAGACATGCCGGACGACGTGTGACGCGACGGCGCTTGGTTGCCGTATTCGTGGCAGCGGGGGTCTGGAGTGTCTCTTTCGTTGGGCTGGTGCCCGCTGCGTCGGCTCAGGATGTCCGCTCGCAGCAGTGGTACCTGAACGCTATGCAGGCGGAGAAGATGTGGAAGGTCGGCACAGGGGAAGGAATCACTGTTGCGGTTATCGACTCAGGAGTTGGGGAGACGGCTTCACTCCAGGGGAAGTTGCTGCCAGGCCAGGATGTTAGCGGTAAAGCTGGCGGTGCGAACGACGATGTATCCGGTCACGGTACGACGATGGCGGAACTTATCGCTGGAACTGGTGAGGGTGGCCTCCAGGGGCTGGCTCCCGGGGTGACGATCTTTCCTGTTCGTACGGCCACTGGGCAAACCGAGGCTGAGAGCAACGCAGGTCGCTCAACACTGGACAAAGCGATCCGGACGGCTGCTGATTCGAGAGCCCAGATCCTCAACATCTCCCTCGGCGGCGAGTACTCGGCCGCTGACGAACGGGCTGTTAAGTATGCGGCGAGTAAAGGAAAGTTGATCTTCGCGGCGGCGGGAAATGATGCGGAAGGTGAGAACAAGGCGGACTTCCCCGCGCTCCTTACCGAAGTGGTGGGCGTAGGCGCCGTCGACAAGAAAGGCACCATCGCGAAGTTCTCGTCACATGGCAAAGTCGTAGACATCGCAGCCCCCGGCTCCGATATTCCTACCTACTGCGATAAGGCCCTCGACCGTTACTGCACTGGCGACGGCGGAACAAGCGCAGCCACCGCCCTCACCTCCGCCTCCGCCGCCCTGATCTGGTCCAAGCACCCCGAATGGACCGCCAACCAGGTCCTCAACGTCCTCATCGACACGGCCGGTGAGAAGACGCCCAGCACGTACCTCGGCTGGGGCATCGTCAAGCCGCGGCTCAACCTCCTTGAGAACAAAGGCGACCCCGGCGCCCCCGACCACAACCCCCTGATGCCCGCAGGCGCCGACGCCTCCGCCTCACCCGCCCCCGACGCCCCCGCGACCGCAGAAGACGCGAAAGCGGACGCGAAGGCGAAGGCCGCCGACCGTACGGACAAGACCGCCGCCGAGTCCGAAGACGACGGAAACCCCACACTCTGGGTGGCGCTCGCCGCCGCCCTCGTCCTCGGCGCCGGCGGCGGGGCGTACGCCCTGATCCGCAGACGGCCCACCGCCTGACCCACCCACGGACCAACCGACGGAGCCGGCCCGCGACCACGCGCCCGGCGACCCAACCAGAGGGGAACCCATGGCCGACCAGCGGCTAAGCGAAGACGGAATCATCCGCCTCGAGCAGGACCTGAGCGAGAAGTCCCAGCGCCTCAACAAGCGCGTCCAGACGCTCCAGGCGACCATCGACTCGCTCGAAGGCCAGTGGCAGGGCGTCGGTGCCGGGGCGTTCAACCAGAAGCAGGCCGAGATCAACATGGCGATGGCCACGCTCAACCGCATCCTGGTCGGCTACCAGGAGGCGATCCGCGAGACCCGCGTCCTGGGTGCGAACAACGAGGACGAGGTCCGATCGACCCTGTCGTCCGTGGACGTGGGCATGAGCACCGGCGGCGCCCCGGGCGCCTCCTCCGGCCTCAACGGCCTCTGACCGGACCCGACTTCACCGAACGCGAACGACCAGGAGGAAACAATGGCGCACGTACCGGGCGAGCTTCTCGTCACGTATGCCGGCCTGTCGCAGGCCGCGAGTGAGATCCGCCGCCAGTCGCAGGAGCTGATGGCGGACCTGGAGGAGATCAAGAGCACGGTCCGTACCGTCGCCGCGAGCTGGGAGGGCGAGGCGAAGCAGTCCTACGACGCCGTGCAGGCCGTGTGGGACCAGAACGCCCAGCAGGTCCAGGCCGCGCTGGCCCAGATCTCCGCCGCCGTGGAGACGGCCGGCTCGAACTACTCGGCCACCGACAGGAAGGCGGCCGGCCTCTTCGGCGGCTGAACGAAACGGCACGGCCACCGGGGCGGCCACCTGCGGGAGGGGTGCCCGCCCCGACTTCTACCGCTCGTCCTCCAGCCACCCCAGCTGCACCAGCGGCGCCCCCCGCTTGCGCGACACGAAGTACCCCCGTCCCGGCGGCATCGGCCGCCCCCGGACGCTGCCCAGGACCTCGCCCTCCATCGGGTCGCCGGACAGGACGACGCCCTGCGCGCCCAGCTCCTTCATCCGGGTCAGGACCGGCTCGAACATCTGCCGCGAAACCCCGCTGGAGCTGCGGGCGATGATGAAGCGCACCCCCACGTCCCGCGCGAAGGGCAGCTGGTCCACCAGCACCGACAGCGGGTTCCCGCCGGAGGTGGCCACCAGCTCGTAGTCGTCGATGATGACGAACACCTTCGCCCCGCTCCACCAGCTGCGCTCCCGCAGCTGCCGCGGGGTGACGCCCTCGCCGGGCGCGCGCCGCGCCATCATGTCGCGCAGCGCCGTCATATGGCCCTCCATCGCCGTCGACACCGGCGCGTACTCCAGCAGATGGGACTCCGGGATCGCCGAGAGCAGCGAGCGCCGGTAGTCGCCGACGACGATCTTCGCCTCCTCCGGCGAGTAGCGCTCCGCGATGCGCTGGGCGAGCAGCCGCAGCAGCCCCGTCCGGCCCGACTCGCTCTCGCCGTAGACCAGGAAGAACGGATCGGTCTCGAAGTCCACGAAGACCGGCTCGAGGTTGTTCTCGTCGATGGCGAAGGCCAGCCCGCGCTCGGGCCGCTCCCCGCCGCCGGGCAGTTCCCGTACGGGCAGCATGCGCGGCAGCAGCCGCACCGCCGGCGCCCGCCGCCCCTGCCAGGCGTCCGCCGAGGACCGGCACAGCGCCGCCGTCGCCTCCGCCAGCCCCTCGCCGGAGCCGGCGCCGTCGATACGGGGCACCGCCGCCATGAAGTGCAGCCGCTCGGAGGTCTGCCCGCGCCCGGGGACGCCGGTGGGGACGTTCGCGGCGACCCTGCGGTCGAACTCGGAGTCCATCGCGTCGCCCAGGCGCAGCTCCAGCCGGTTCATCAACTGGTCCTTCAGCGCCGAGCGCACCTCCATGGACCGCGAGGCGGTGAGGACGACGTGGACGCCGTACCCCAGCCCCCGCGCGGCGATGTCCGTGACGACCGCGTCCAGGCCCTCGTACTCCGTACGGAAGCCCTGCCAGCCGTCGACGACCAGGAAGACGTCCCCCCACGGCTGCTCGCCCGGGTCGATCCCGCCGCGTGCCCGCAGGTGCCGGAAGGTGGCCACCGAGTCGATGCCGGCCGCGCGGAAGTACTCCTCGCGCCGGTTGAGGATGCCGTAGACCTCCGCGACGGTACGGCGTACCCGCTCCGGGTCGAGCCGGGAGGCGACACCGCCCACATGGGGCAGCGCGGCCACCGAGGACAGGGAGCCGCCGCCGAAGTCCAGCCCGTAGAACTGGACCTCCTGCGGCGTGTGCGTCAGCGCGAAGGAGCAGACCAGCGTCCGCAGCAACGTCGACTTGCCCGACTGCGGGCCGCCGAGGATCTGCATGTGGCCCGCCGCGCCGGAGAAGTCCCGCCACAGCACGTCGCGCCGCTGCTCGAAGGGCTTGTCGACGAGCCCCAGCGGTACGGCCAGCCGCGGCGAGTCCGGATACGCGAGCCCGCGCTCGGCCGACGACGTGAGCCCGGGCAGGAGTTCGTCCAGCGACGGCGGCGCGTCCAGCGGCGCCAGCCACACCTGGTGCGCGGCCGGCCCCTTGCCGTCCAACCGCCCCACCACCACGTCGAGCACGGTGTCGGCGAGCGCGTCGTCGTCCGCACCGCTGCGGGGCGAGGGAACCACCGCGCCGCGGGGCGCGGCAGCCGCCCGGGTCACCGCCACCGGCGCGGCCGTGAACAGCACCGGCGGCCGCAGCACCGCCGGCGGCACGCCCTGCGCCGCCGCGACGCTCTGCCCGCCCTCCTCACCGGGCGCCCGGTAGACCCCCGACACGTAGGCCGCCTTGAAGCGGACCATCTCGTCGGTGCCGAACTTCAGATAGCCCGAGCCCGGCACGGACGGCAGGTGGTAGGCGTCCGGCACCCCCAGCGCCGCCCGCGACTCCGCGACGGAGAAGGTCCGCAGCCCGATCCGGTAGGACAGGTACGTCTCCAGCCCGCGCAGCCGCCCCTCCTCCAACCGCTGCGAGGCCAGCAGCAGATGCACGCCCAGCGAACGGCCGATCCGCCCGATCTGGACGAACATCTCCACGAACTCCGGCTTGGCGCTGAGCAGTTCGCTGAATTCGTCGATGACCAGCACCAGCGAGGGGATCGGCGTCAGCGGCGCCCCCGCCGAGCGGGCCCGCTCGTAGGCGTGGATGTTGGCGTAGTTGCCGGCGTCGCGCAGCAGCTCCTGGCGGCGGTTCAGCTCGCCGCGGATGGAGTCCGCCATCCGGTCCACCAGCGTCAGGTCGTCGGCCAGGTTGGTGATGACGGCCGCCACGTGCGGCAGCTCCGACATCCCGGCGAAGGTCGCGCCGCCCTTGAAGTCGGCCAGCACGAAGTTCAGCGTCTCCGAGGTGTGCGTCACCGCCAGCCCCAGCACCAGCGTGCGCAGCAGCTCCGACTTGCCGGAACCGGTCGCGCCCACGCACAGCCCGTGCGGGCCCATCCCGTCCTGCGCGGCCTCCTTCAGGTCCAGCATGACGGGCGCGCCGTCCCCACCCACCCCGATCGGCACCCGCAGCCGCTCGGCGGTCGACCGCGGTCGCCAGGTGCGCGAGACCTCGATCGCCGCCGCGTCGCCCAGCCCCAGCAGATCGGTGAACTCCAGTTTCGCCAGCAGCGGTTGCTCACTGTCGTCGCCCCCCGCCGAGGCCATCCGCAGCGGCGCCAGCTGCCGGGCGAGGGCCTCCGCGGAGGTGGGCGCGAGCTGGTCGGGCTCCGCCTCGTACACCTCGCCGGACCCGGAGTCCAGCTCCAGCCGCCCCGGCGCCACGAGCATCGCCAGCCCGCCGCGCGCCGCGCCCGTCCCACCCGTCCCACCCGGCACGATCTCGATGACCGTGACCCCCTGCAACCCCTCGGGCGAGGCCAGCACCGAACCGGGCGGCACCCCCGTACCGTCGAGGATCAGCACCAGATGCGGCTCGTCCAGCAGCGGCTGCCCGCCCGCCTGGAAGCGGGGCCGCCCCTCCAGCCGCTCGGCCAGCAGCCCCTCCAGCTCCACCGCACTGCCGGTGATGAGCCGGCGGCTGCCCGCGCCGTCCGCCTCGCCGGCGAGCTGCGTGTGCGGCAGCCACTTCGCCCACTCCCACTCCGGCGCCGAGTGCGCACCCGCCGCGACGGCGATCACCAGGTCGTCGGGGGAGTGCAGCGAGGCGAGCTGCCCCACCATGGCCCGCGCCGCCCCGTACGCACTCGTACGGTCCCCGCCCACCGTCAGGTGGTAGAAGGCCCGCAGCGACACCGCCAGCGGCAGACCCGCCACCGTGGCATGGGTGTTGAGGAACTGGTGCATCGCCCCGGCCGTCAGCGGCTCCAGCTCGTCCACCGGGCGCGTCTGCGGCGCGACCAGCGCCGTCGCCAGCCGCTGCGGGCCCAGCCCCACCCGCACCTCGCCGAAGTCCTCGTCCCCCAAGCGCCGCTCCCACACCCGGCTGCCCTCGGCGACCAGCGCCCACAGCTGCTCGGGGGAGGGGTGCAGGTAGAACTGCGCGTCACGCTGCATCCGCACCGTCCTGCGGACCTGACGGCGGGTCTGCGCAAGGTACTTGAGGTAGTCGCGGCGCATGTCCGCCATCTCGCCCTGGGTGCCCTTGCGGAAGCGCACCACCATCGCCACGATCATCGCGATCATCGCGGCGGCCATCACCAGGCCCATGATCCGCATGATGGGCTGCGCGGTCGGCCCGAAGAAGAACACCACCATCGTCCCCATGCCCAGCATGGGGAGGATCTGCATCAGCACCCCCTCCCGATAGCCGCGGGGCAGCTCGGGGGGTGATTCCAGGCGCAGGTCCGCGTCCGGCACGTCAGGGGGCAGCACCCGCGGCTGGCGTTTGACGACGATGTGGGTCACTGCGCGCTACCAATCCCTCGTGTACGAGGGCGAGATGATCCCCCGCGCCAGTGATCCTACTGGCCAACTTGCGCCCCTCGTAGGGCCGATAGGGGCGATAAGGTGAGCAACCGGTACGGCCGCCACGGTGCGCGGGACACAGGGGGAAGGGGAGCGACGGGTGACTACGACGGCCTCGACGCGGGCAGGCGGCCCGACTTCGCAGGGCAGCAGCGCGCACAGCAGAGGCGGCAGCCGCACCAGCGCCTCGGCCACCGGCTTCGTCCGGGTCACGATCGTGGCGCCCGACGGCCGGATCGACGTGGCCCTCCCCGAGGACATCCCCGTCGCGGACATCCACCCGGAGATCCTGCGCCTCTCCGGCCAGGCCCCCGCCCCGGGCGCCCCCGTCGGGTACCACCTCGTACGACGCGACGGCACCGTCCTGGACAGCTCCCGCACCTTCGGGGCCCAGCGCATCCTCGACGGCGAGGTGCTGGCCCTGCGCCCCTTCGCGGAGTCCCTGCCCCCGGCGGTCTTCGACGACGTCTCCGACGCCGTCGCCACCGCCGTGGCCCGCGACCGCACCATGTGGAGCGAGGCGGCCCTACGCGCCGCCGGGCTGACCGGCGGCGGCGTCCTGCTGCTGCTGACGGCCTTCGTGCTGTGGTTCGCCGACCCGCTGCGCCACGACATGCACAGCCTGCCGGGCATCCTCGCCGCCGTCGGCGGCGCCCTGCTGGTCGTCCTCGCCGGCGTCCGCGCCCGGGTCTACGCCGACCGCGCCTCCGCCGTCGCCCTGGGCCTGGGCGCGATGCCGCTGATGATGATCGCCGGCTCTGGACTGCTCCCGCTCTCCGCCGGCCACGGCATCGGACGGCTGCAGTTCCTGCTGGGCTGCGTGGCGGTGCTGCTCGCCTCCGCCGTCCTGATCGCCCTGTCGCCCACCGGCGACGGACCGTTCGTGGCGGTCGCCTTCGCGGCCGCCACCGGCACCCTGGCCGCCTTCGCCGCCATCAGCGCGGACCTCTCCCCGGTGGAGGCGGCCTCGCTCTGCGCCCCGTTCGCCCTGGGCGCCATCGCCTTCCTCCCGGGCCTGTCCACCCGCTTCGCCCGCCTCCCCATCGGCTACGAGGCCCCGCGCTCCGCCGCGACGTACGACGACGACCCCGACGCCGTCCCCCAGACGCAGGGCGCGATGGACGCCGAGCGCATCGCCCTGCAGGCGCGGCGCGGCCACGAACTGCTGGTCGGCCTGGTCGGCGGCTGCGCGGCGGTCGGCGTCGGCGCGACGGCGGTGCTGGGCTTCTCCGCCGACGGCTGGGCGCAGCTCCTCGCCCTCGCCACCGCCCTCTCCCTCCTCCTGCGCGCCCACCTCTTCCGCTACACCTCCCAGGTCACCTGCATGCTCGTGGCCGGCCTGGCCGCCCTCACCCTGCTGGGAGCCGGCCTGGCGCTACGGGCCCCCGCGGACCTGCTGGCGGCCTATCACCGGGGCGACACCACCGCCCTGGACCTGCGCACGGTCTGGCTGACGGCGGCCTTCGCCCTCGCGGTGACCGTGGTGGTGGCGATCGGCCTGACCGTCCCGCGCACCGGCGTCACCCCCTTCTGGGGCCGCGCGATGGAGCTTTTCGAATCCGCCGCACTCCTCTCCCTGCTCCCGCTGGCGCTGGCGGTGCTGGGCGCGTACTCGGCGATGCGCAGCGTGACGAACTAGGTACTCTGAGTAGGGATACCCATGCGCCCCATGCGCCCCGAAGGGTAACTTTCCTCCCGTAGAAGCGAGTTCGGGAGGACCGTATGCCGACGCTCGACGAGGAATGGGCGCAGCTCAAAGCAGACACCGCGAGCCGGACGCGACTGGACGGCGCTCCTGGCGGATCCGGCGGCGACTGGGACGGGGGTGATCTGAAGTCCTCCAGACAGGCCTGGTCAACCGCCGCCAGACACCTGCGGGATGTGCGCGGTCTGCTGGAGTCGGCGATCCGCGACCACCGCGACAAGACGTCCGACGGCCGCGAAGCGGGAATCGACGGCTTCCAGTGCACCCCTTCCCACCGGCTTCTCCTCCTCTCCTGGGAACGGCAGTTCGCCCTCCTGCAGCGCGAATGCGCCGAGGTGGCGGCCGCGTCGGAGCAGGCCGGCGCGGAACTGGCGGGAAACGACACGGCGACCGCAGCCCTCTTCGACGCGCGACTGCCCGCCCCCGCCGTGTACGAGGGTGGGAGAGCACTGCGCGGCCGACCGGGCGGGGAGTGAGCGCATGGTCACCTACCAGCAGCTCCGCGACGCCACCCCCGCCACCTACGAGCGCTACGCGACCGCCTGGCGGACCGTCGGCGCCGCCATGAGCGAGGCGAAGGACCGGGTCGAGGCCCAGGTCGCCGCCGGCATGCGCAAGGCGGACCTCAAGGGGGCGGGCGCGGAGGCGGCCCAGCGCCGACTGCGCACCCTGGCGGAGAACCACCACTTCACGCAGCTCCAGTGCGCCCTGATCCACGCGGCACTGAGCGGCCTGGCCACCGACCTGACGGCGGCGCAGCGCAGGCTGGCCGCCGCGGGGGAGGACGCCCGTGCGGCCGGCTTCACCGTCCAGGACGACGGATCGGTGCACTGGGAGGTGGCAGCCCCGCACGCGGACCGGGGCGCCGACGGGAGCACCCCGTACTCCCCGCTCGCCGACGGCCGGGCTGCCGAGGCCCAGCTGTACGCCGACCGCATCACCGCCGCCCTCCAGGAAGCCGCCGACGCCGACCAGGGCTGGCGCGCCCGCCTCGACGCCCTCACCGCCGACAACGACCTCGACGTGACCGACGAGGACTGGGTGGACGCCGGCGAGGACACCGAAGCGGTCGGCGAAGCCACCGGAAGCGCCGACGACATCCCCGCCGGCGGCTCCCCAGCGGCCAACGCCGCCTGGTGGGCCTCCCTCACCCCCGACGAACGCGCCCGCCACCTGGCCCTCCACCCCGAGCGGATCGGCGCCCTGGACGGCCTCCCCGCCGAAGCCCGCGACGAGGCCAACCGTGCGCATCTGGCCACGGAGGCGGCGACGGTGCAGATGAAGCTGGACGAACTACGGGCGAACGAGCCGGAGAAGTACCGCGTCCTCAACGGGATGGGCGGCGAACAGCGCACCACCTCCCCCGAGTGGAATGCGTGGCGCGCGCAGGTCACCCGCTACGAGAACACCCGCGGCGGAATCGCGGCGATCGAGAAGAGGTTCGCCCAGACCGGCGAGCGCGGCCTCCCCGAGGCGTACCTGCTTGGCTTCAGCGCGGAGGCCGACGGCCGGGTCATCCTCGCCAACGGCAACCCGGACACGGCCCATCACACGGCGGTCTACGTCCCCGGCACGACCACGGACCTGCCGGGCATCGGCGGCGACCTGCGGCGGATGGACGAACTGTGGAGGGCGAGCGCGGTCCGGACCGGCGACCCCGTCTCCACCATCACCTGGTTCGGCTACGACGCCCCCGACGACATCGTGAAGGACTCGCCCTTCAGCCACTACGCCGACGACGGCGCCGGCTCGTACAGCAGCTTCCTGCACGGCCTGGACGCCGCCCACGACCAGCAGACCCCCAGCCACACCACCGCGATCGGCCACAGCTACGGCACGACGCTGATCGGCTCCACAGCCCGCCAGTTCGACCTGCCGGTGGACGACGTGATCCTCGCCGGCAGCCCCGGTGTCCAGGTGGGAAACGCCTCCGACCTCGGCGTTCCGCATGGCCACGTCTGGAACCAGGAGGCCAGGGGCGACCACGTGCCCGACATCGGACAGTTCGGGCACGGCGCTTATGAACCGCCCCATATGGAGGTCGGCCCGAGCCGCGTTCCGGTCTTCGACCCAGGAGGGTTCATCGTGCCCAGCGACCCGGAGTTCGGCGCCAACCAACTGACCACGGACACGGAAGGACACAGTGACTACTGGAAGCGGGGTACGCAGAGTCTCGATAACCAGGCTGCTGTGGTCGCGGGGAAGTACCACCTTGCGCAGACGCAGTAGTCCGGCGCCCCGCCTCTTCGGACCCCGGCTGCGGCTCGGAGCCGCACTGACCTTCGCGGCTACCGCCGCGCTCACGATGACGGGATGCGTGAACGGGATGGACGTGGCAACGGAACCTGATGGACCCGCACCGGTCGTCCGGGAGGTGGAGACGGTACGAAGGAAGGCGGAGCACCTCTCCTCGCGCATCCTGGACCGCATGCGGCTGAAGGGGAGGACGAGTCAGGCCGGCTCGTCGATCGGCGACTGCGGCGACGACTACGACCCGGACACCCACTTCTCCATCGGGCACCACTGGTCCCTGGCGCACACCTCGGAAGCCGAACTGGAGCGCGCCTTCGACGGACTTCCGGTAGCCCTGCCGAAGGACGGCTGGAAGGTCCTCTCCGTAGGCCCCGACGAGCACACCCAGGCACGCGTTCCGACGCTGAAAGCGGAGTACGTACACGGCGAGGACATCTTCACGGTGACCATCCGGATCCAGAAAAGATGGGGCGAGAACGACCCTGACGACCCCCGCCTCCTCGTCTCCCTCGGCTCCACCTGCTACCGGGTCCCGCCCGGCGAAGAGGTCACCGACTACTGACCGGCCCCCCGTACCCCGTCCGAAGCCACCCCTCCCAGCTGGTAACCTGGGTGGCCGTGCCCGGGTGAAATCAGCCTCCCTGTGATGCAGACCAGGGGCGCCCGGCAGCGCGTACCAAGGATCCAAGGAGACGGAATGTCGCTCGACGCCGCCACGAAGAAGCAGATCATGTCCGAGTTCGGCACCAAGGAGGGTGACACCGGCTCCCCCGAGGTCCAGGTCGCGATGCTGACCCGCCGCATCTCGGACCTGACCGAGCACCTCAAGACCCACAAGCACGACCACCACTCCCGCCGTGGTCTGCTGCTGCTCGTCGGCCAGCGCCGCCGTCTGCTGAAGTACCTGGCGAAGAAGGACATCGCGCGCTTCCGCATCCTGGTCGAGCGCCTCGGCATCCGCCGCGGTGCGGCCGGCGGTGTCAAGTAAGGCAGCAGTGAGAGGAGCGGTTCCCCGACGGGGAGCCGCTCCTTTTGCATGGTCCCCGCATGGCCGCACGCCCCCCGTTCCACGGGCCGGGACTTCGCCCAGGGGCCGCCTGGCGTCGTGAGGACGCCGGAAGCTTTGTAGTCTGGTTCCAGCGACACAGATGAACACGGTGAGCAACCGCCTCCGTCGCGCCGCCGGCGCAGCAGCAGGCCACCAGCGCCGGTCCTCGGTAGTGGCCGCCGGGTATCCCGCAGCAGACGGGTCCCGGAGGCTTCGATCGAAGACCGGCATGGTCCGACCGCACGACCGGCCGGCACGACCGCAGCGGAAGCCCTCCGCCACAGCCCCCCGCCACACGGGCGGGAGGCGCACCCTGCTCCACGCCACACGGGCGAGGGGCGCACCCCGCTCCACGCCACACGGGCGAGGGGCGCAGACGAGGAGATATTCCGAGTGGAGAACGAGACCCACTACGCCGAGGCCGTCATCGACAACGGTTCCTTCGGCAGCCGCACCATCCGCTTCGAGACGGGCCGCCTGGCCAAGCAGGCCGCCGGCTCCGCCGTCGCGTACCTGGACGACGACACCATGGTGCTGTCGGCCACCACCGCTTCCAAGAAGCCCAAGGACCAGCTCGACTTCTTCCCCCTCACGGTGGACGTCGAGGAGCGCATGTACGCCGCGGGCAAGATCCCCGGCTCCTTCTTCCGCCGCGAGGGCCGCCCCTCCGAGGACGCGATCCTCACCTGCCGGCTGATCGACCGCCCGCTGCGCCCCTCGTTCAAGAAGGGCCTGCGCAACGAGATCCAGATCGTCGAGACGATCATGGCGCTCAACCCCGACGACCTCTACGACGTCGTCGCCATCAACGCCGCCTCCGCCTCCACCACGCTGGCGGGCCTGCCCTTCTCCGGCCCGATCGGCGGCGTCCGCGTCGCGCTGATCGACGGCCAGTGGGTGGGCTTCCCCACCCACACCCAGCTTGAGGACGCCGTCTTCGACATGGTGGTCGCCGGCCGGGTGCTGGAGGACGGCGACGTCGCGATCATGATGGTCGAGGCCGAGGCCACCGACAAGACCGTCGAGCTGGTCAAGGGCGGCGCCGAGGCGCCGACCGAGGAGGTCGTCGCCGCCGGTCTGGAGGCGTCCAAGCCCTTCATCAAGGCCCTGTGCAAGGCGCAGTCGGACCTCGCCGCGAAGGCCGGCAAGCCGGTCGGCGACTTCCCGGTCTTCCTCGACTACGAGGACGACGTCTACGAGGCCCTGGCCGCCGCGGTCGGCGGCGAGCTTGCCCAGGCGCTGACCATCCCGGGCAAGCAGGACCGCGAGGCCGAGCTGGACCGCGTCAAGGCGGTGGCCGCCGAGAAGCTGCTGCCGCAGTTCGAGGGCCGCGAGAAGGAGATCTCCGCCGCCTACCGCGGGCTGACCAAGCAGCTGGTGCGCGAGCGCGTCCTCAAGGACAAGATCCGCATCGACGGCCGCGGCGTCACGGACATCCGTACGCTGGCCGCCGAGGTCGAGGCCATCCCGCGCGTGCACGGCTCGGCCCTCTTCGAGCGCGGCGAGACCCAGATCCTGGGCATCACCACGCTCAACATGCTGCGCATGGAGCAGCAGCTGGACACCCTCTCCCCGGTGACCCGCAAGCGCTACATGCACAACTACAACTTCCCGCCGTACTCCGTCGGTGAGACCGGCCGCGTGGGCTCGCCCAAGCGCCGCGAGATCGGCCACGGCGCGCTCGCCGAGCGCGCCATCGTGCCGGTGCTGCCGTCGCGCGAGGAGTTCCCGTACGCGATCCGCCAGGTGTCCGAGGCCCTCGGCTCCAACGGCTCGACGTCCATGGGCTCGGTCTGCGCCTCCACCATGTCGCTGCTGAACGCCGGTGTGCCGCTCAAGGCCCCCGTCGCCGGTATCGCCATGGGCCTGATCTCCGACGAGGTCGACGGTGAGACCCACTACGTCGCCCTCACCGACATCCTCGGTGCGGAGGACGCCTTCGGCGACATGGACTTCAAGGTCGCCGGCACGAAGGACTTCGTGACCGCCCTGCAGCTGGACACCAAGCTGGACGGCATCCCCGCCTCCGTGCTGGCCGCGGCGCTGAAGCAGGCCCGCGACGCCCGTCTGCACATCCTCGACGTGATGATGGAGGCCATCGACGTCCCGGACGAGATGTCCCCCAACGCCCCGCGGATCATCACCGTCAAGATCCCGGTGGACAAGATCGGTGAGGTCATCGGCCCCAAGGGCAAGATGATCAACCAGATCCAGGAGGACACCGGCGCCGACATCACGATCGAGGACGACGGCACCATCTACATCGGTGCGGTCGACGGCCCCTCCGCCGAGGCGGCCCGCGCCACGATCAACAGCATCGCCAACCCGACGATGCCCGAGGTCGGCGAGCGCTACCTGGGCACGGTCGTGAAGACGACCACCTTCGGCGCCTTCGTCTCGCTGCTGCCCGGCAAGGACGGTCTGCTGCACATCTCGCAGATCCGCAAGCTCGCCGGCGGCAAGCGCGTGGAGAACGTCGAGGACGTCCTCGCGGTCGGCAGCAAGGTGCAGGTCGAGATCGCCGAGATCGACCCGCGCGGCAAGCTCTCCCTCATCCCCGTGATCGAGGGCGAGAGCGACGACGAGGACGACGACAAGAGTGACGCGTAACCTCCGCGCGACGGCCCGCCCCTCCCTCGAGGGGCGGGCCGTCCCCCGTCCCAGGCCCGCCGCCCCCCTGCGCCGCGCGGCGACCCGTACGGTGCTGAAGGGCACCGACGGCATCGGCACGGTCCGCAAGACCACCCTCCCCGGCGGCCTGCGGATCGTCACCGAGACCCTGCCCACCGTGCGCTCCGCCACCTTCGGCATCTGGGCGCACGTCGGCTCCCGCGACGAGACCCCCTCGCTCAACGGCGCCACGCACTACCTGGAGCACCTGCTCTTCAAGGGCACCGAGCGCCGCTCCGCCCTGGACATCTCCGCCCCCATCGACGCGGTCGGCGGCGAGATGAACGCCTTCACGGCGAAGGAGTACACGTGCTACTACGCACGCGTGCTCGACACCGACCTGCCGCTGGCCATCGACATCGTCTGCGACATGCTGACCTCCTCGGTCATCCGCGCCGAGGACGTCGAGGCCGAGCGCAACGTTGTCCTCGAAGAGATCGCGATGACCGAGGACGACCCGGGCGACTGCGTCCACGACCTCTTCGCGCAGACCCTGCTGGGCGACACCGCGCTGGGCCGCCCGGTGCTGGGCACCGTGGACACCGTGGAGGGCCTCACCCAGTCCCGCGTGGCCCGTTTCTACAAGAAGCACTACGACCCCACGCGCCTGGTCGTCGCCGCCGCGGGCAACATCGACCATGCCGACGTCGTACGCCGTGTCCGCGCCGCCTTCGAGTCCGCGGGCGCCCTGGGCGACCCCGGGGCCGTCCCCCTCGCGCCGCGCACCGGCCGCCAGACGATCCGCACCAGCGGCCGCGTCGAGCTGCTGGGCCGCCGCACCGAGCAGGCCCACGTGGTGCTGGGCATGCCCGGCCTGGACCGGCACGACGAGCGCCGCTGGGCGCTCAGCGTGCTGTCCACCGCCCTGGGCGGCGGGATGAGCTCGCGGCTCTTCCAGGAGATCCGCGAGAAGCGCGGCCTGGCCTACTCGGTGTACTCCTACACCTCCGGCTTCGCCGACTGCGGCCTCTTCGGCGTCTACGCCGGCTGCCGCCCCGGCCAGGTCCACGAAGTGCTCAAGCTCTGCCGCGCCGAGCTGGAGCAGGTCGCGGAGAACGGCCTCACCGACGACGAGGTGGCCCGCGCCATCGGCCAGCTCTCCGGCTCCACGGTGCTGGGCCTGGAGGACACCGGCGCGCTGATGCACCGCATCGGCAAGAGCGAGCTGTGCTGGGGGCAGCAGCTGTCGGTCGACGACATGCTGGACCGCTTCGCGGCCGTCACCCCCGACGACGTGCGGGCGGTGGCCGGCGAGGTGCTGGGCCGGCGCCCCTCGCTGTCCGTCATCGGCCCGCTGAGCGAGAAGCAGTCGGCGCGACTGGCGGAGGCCGTCGCACCGATGTGACCGGCCCGGACCGCGCCGGCCGTACGGGACGTACAGGACGTACAGGCCCGGCGCGACCGGGCCGCCCGGCGTCCGCAGCGGACGCCGCACGATCGAGGAAGACGAGGGTACGCAGCATGTCAGCCAAGCTCCGCGTGGCAGTGATCGGCGCCCAGGGCCGGATCGGATCCGAGGCGGCCCGCGCGGTCGCCGCGGCCGGGGACCTGGAGCTGGTCGCCGCCCTCGACCGCGACGACGACCTCGGCGCGCTCGTCGAGGCCGGCGCCCAGGTCGCCGTGGACCTCACCCACCCCGACGCGGTGATGGGGAACCTGGAGTTCTGCGTCCGCAACGGCGTCAACGCCGTCGTCGGCACGACCGGTTGGACCGACGAGCGCCTCGCCGAGCTGCGCGGCTGGCTGGCCGAGAGCCCCGCCACCGGCGTGCTCATCGCCCCGAACTTCTCCATCGGCGCGGTGCTCACCATGCGCTTCGCCGCCCAGGCGGCGCGCTTCTTCGAGTCCGCCGAGGTCATCGAGCTGCACCACCCGAACAAGGCCGACGCCCCCAGCGGCACCGCCACCCGCACCGCCCAGCTGATCGCGCAGGCCCGCCGTGCCGCGGACCTCCCGCCGCAGCCGGACGCCACCAGCACCGCCCTGCCGGGCGCGCGCGGCGCGGACGTCGACGGCGTGCCCGTGCACTCGGTGCGGCTGCGCGGCCTGCTGGCCCACCAGGAGGTCCTCCTCGGCGACCAGGGCGAGACGCTCACCATCCGCCACGACTCGCTGCACCACAGCAGCTTCATGCCGGGCATCCTGCTGGGTGTACGGCGGATCGTCTCGACGCCCGGTCTTACGTACGGGCTCGAGAACTTCATGGACCTGGACTGAGCCCCGCCATGCGTTCAAAGATCACGTACTTCGTCCTGGCCGCCGTCCTGGTCGTCTACTTCGTCCTGGCCGGCAGCCGCGCCTGGATACTGGTCCGCGACGGCCGCGCGGTGACCGTCGCCCTCGGTATCGCGGTACTCGTCCTGCCGCTGATCGGGATCTGGTTCCTCTGGCGCACCACGCAGTTCGCGTTCAACGCCCAGCGCCTGACAAGGGAGTTGGAGGCCGAGGGCGGACTGCCGGTGGACGAGCTGAAGCGCACCCCCGGCGGCCGTATCGACCGCGACTCCGCCGACGAGGTCTTCCACCGCCGCAAGGCGGAGACCGAGGCGGCACCGCGGGACTGGCGCACCTGGTTCCGCCTCGCGGTGGCCTACCACGACGCCCGCGACACCCCCCGCGCCCGCAAGGCGATGCAGCGGGCGATCGAACTGCACCGCGCCCAGGCGGCGTCCGAGGCGGGGGAGCGGCGCTAGGAGTCCGCAGCGCCCGGCCCCCCGGGGGCTCAGGAGAGCTCGGCCCCCCACGCCTCGATGGTGTCCGCGGCGCGGTCGAAGGCCTCGGGACGCCCGAGGAAGTCGGCGTTCTTGTCGGTCAGCAACGGCCGCATGTCGCCGTTGCGGGTGTGGACGACCACCGCCTGCCCCTGGACCGTACGGGGCAGCCCCAGCCACTTCACCGGCCGCTGCACCGTACGGACCGCGCTGACGGTCTCCCAGCGGGTCGTACGGGTGTAGAGCAGGCCGACCTGCCGGACGCCCCGGGCACTCACCCAGACCCCGACGCGCAGCAGCCGCAGCGCGGCGACGGTGACCGCGAGCGCCGCCAGGAAGCAGGCGACGGTGCCACCGGTGGAGCCGGCCATCATCATGATGACCGTCGCCAGCAGCAGATACGAGACGATGAGCAGCTCCAGCGCCGCCCCGCCGACGCGCCAGGGACCCGGCCGGTAGGGCCGGCGCCAGTGGTCGGGATCGGCGTGGGCGAGCGGACCGTCACCCGCGATCCCACCGAAGTCGCGGTCGGCCGTCAGGAAGGGCAGGGGCACGGCGGATCCTCACGTTGTCGGCTGGGGCCGATCGGCGTAGACGCGGCCTTGCCCGTGAGGTTAACGCTGGGTGCCCGGCGCTTCCACCCCGGTGCCACCCGTACGGCGCCGAACCGGCGCCGGTCACACCCTCTCTCAGGGCTCTCTCAGGGCTGCGAGGTCTCCGTCTGATACGCGGTCCCCGACCCAGGCTGCACGCTCTGTATGGCGGGCATCCCGAACAGGACCGCCCCCGCCAGCCCCCCGGCCACCACCACCCCGACGACGACCGCGCCGGCGGTCTCCGCAGGCGTACGGCGCGGCCGCGGGGGCAGCACGCCACCGTGGAACGCCTCCGCCCCCGCTATGGACCCGGGCGGCGCCGGCACCGCCTCGGCCTGCCGTCGTCCGAACATGAATAACCATCCCTCACGTACACCTGTCCGTATTTAACGGACTTCGCCAAGGGTAACAAGGTGTATAGGGAAATCTTCCCTTCGAGCGGACCGCCCGGAATCACCCACCGGTACGGGACTGTCGGTGGTGCCCCCTAGGCTGGGCACGCCCCGCAGAGACCTACGGAAGGACCCGCCGGTGAGTGGACCCGTCGAGGCCGCCAGCCCCACCCCCGTGTTCCGCAGCGACGTCACCGTCGAGCTGGTCAAGCACAGCGCCTCCGACCGGGACGTCCTGTGGGCGGCCCGCGTCTCCACCGCGGGCGAGCAGTCCCTGGAGGAGCTGGACGCCGACCCCGCCCGCTCCCAGGGGCTCATCAACTACCTGATGCGCGACCGCCACGGCAGCCCCTTCGAGCACAACTCGATGACCTTCTTCGTCAGCGCCCCGATCTTCGTCTTCCGCGAGTTCCACCGCCACCGCGTGGGCTTCAGCTACAACGAGGAGTCCGGCCGCTACCGCGAGCTGCAGCCCGTCTTCTACGTCCCCGGCCCCGACCGCAAGCTCGTCCAGCAGGGCCGCCCCGGGCAGTACGTCTTCGTCGAGGGCACCCCCGAGCAGCACAAGCTGGTGACGGAGGCGATGGAGCGCTCCTACCGCGACTCCTACGCGGCCTACCAGGAGATGCTCGCCGCCGGCGTCGCCCGCGAGGTCGCCCGCGCCACCCTGCCGGTCGGCCTCTTCTCCTCCATGTACGCCACCTGCAACGCCCGCTCGCTGATGCACTTCCTGGGCCTGCGCACGAAGCACGAGCTGGCCAAGGTCCCCTCCTTCCCGCAGCGCGAGATCGAGATGGTGGCGGAGGAGATGGAGGCGGAGTGGGCGCGGCTGATGCCGCTCACCCATGCGGCCTTCAACAAGAACGGCCGCGTCGCCCCCTGACCCCCAGGCGGGAGACCCCGCGGCCCACTTCCCGAACAACGCAGCGAATTCTTCCGATTGCCCCATTGTGAGAAATTCGCATACGCTGTGATCACGGACCCGGCACTGCTTGAACCCCCGAGCAGGCAGTGCCGGGTTCCTCTGCCGCGTCGACCTACGAGTAGCGTGGGACCCATGGCTCCGACTTCCACACCGCAGACCCCGTTCGGCCGGGTGCTGACCGCCATGGTCACACCCTTCACCGCCGACGGCGCCCTCGACCTCGACGGCGCGCAGCGCCTCGCCGCCCATCTGGTCGACTCGGGCAACGACGGACTGATCGTCAACGGCACCACAGGTGAGTCGCCCACGACCACCGACGCGGAGAAAGCCGAACTGGTACGAGCAGTGGTGGAGGCTGTCGGAGCCCGCGCCCACGTCGTCGCCGGCTGCTCCACCAACGACACCCGGCACAGCGTCGAGCTGGCCCGCGCCGCCGAACAGGCGGGCGCCCACGGCCTGTTGGCCGTCACGCCGTACTACAGCAAGCCCCCGCAGGAGGGGCTCTACCGCCACTTCACGGCCATCGCCGACGCCACCGACAGCCCCGTGATGCTCTACGACATCCCCGGCCGCTCCGGCGTCCCGATCAACACCGACACCATGATCCGGCTGGCCGACCACCCCCGGATCGTCGCCAACAAGGACGCCAAGGGCGACCTCGGCCGCGCCAGTTGGGCCATCGCCCAGACCGGTCTGGCCTGGTACTCCGGCGACGACATGCTCAACCTCCCCCTGCTCTCCGTCGGCGCGGTCGGCTTCGTCTCCGTCGTCGGACACGTGGTCGCACCCGAGCTGCGCGCCATGCTGGACGCCCACCTCAGCGGCGACACCCGCAAGGCCACCGAGATCCACCAGAAGCTCCTGCCGGTCTTCACCGGCATGTTCCGTACCCAGGGCGTGATGACCACCAAGGCCGCCCTGACCCTCCAGGGCCTCCCCGCCGGCCCCCTGCGCCTGCCGCTCGTCGGTCTCACCGAGGCCGAGACCGAGCAGCTCAAGCGGGACCTCGCCGCAGGCGGGGTGCAGCTGTGAAAGGCGCCGTCCCCGGATGGCGTAGCACCGCGGAGTCATTGCGCGGCGACCGGACGTAATAACAGAACAGAGCAGTACCGACACATCAAGCTCACGCGAGCCCCCGTATGCCCCCGATCCGCGCGGCAGTCGCCGGACAGCGACCCGGGGCGTACGCAGGCCCGCGTGGTGAGGAGAGTCCTTTGAGTCATCCGCATCCCGAACTCGGCCCCCCGCCGCCGCTCCCCAAGGGCGCCCTGCGGATCACCCCGCTCGGCGGTCTCGGCGAGATCGGCCGCAACATGACGGTCTTCGAGTACGGCGGCCGCCTGCTCATCGTCGACTGCGGCGTCCTCTTCCCCGAGGAGGAGCAGCCCGGCATCGACCTGATCCTGCCGGACTTCACCAGCATCCGGGACCGCCTCGACGACATCGACGCCATCGTGCTCACCCACGGGCACGAGGACCACATCGGCGGCGTCCCCTACCTGCTGCGCGAGCGGCCGGACATCCCGCTGATGGGCTCCAAGCTGACTCTCGCCCTCCTTGAGGCGAAGCTGCAGGAGCACCGCATCCGCCCCAACAACCTCCAGGTCAAGGAGGGCGACCGGAAGAACCGGGGCCCCTTCGACCTCGAGTTCATCGCGGTCAACCACTCCATCCCCGACGCCCTCGCCGTCGCCATCCGCACTCCCGCGGGCATGGTCGTGGCCACCGGCGACTTCAAGATGGACCAGCTCCCCCTGGACGGCAGGCTCACCGACCTGCGGACCTTCGCCCGCCTCGGCGAGGAGGGCATCGACCTGCTGGTCGTGGACTCCACCAACGCCGAGGTCCCCGGCTTCGTCCCGCAGGAGCGCGACATCTCCGGGGTGCTGCGCGGCGTCTTCTCCGGCGCCGACAAGCGGATCATCGTGGCCAGCTTCGCCAGCCACGTCCACCGCATCCAGCAGATCATCGACGCCGCCGAGGAGTACGGGCGCAAGGTGGCCTTCGTCGGCCGCTCGATGGTGCGCAACATGGGCATCGCCCGCGAGCTGGGCTACCTTCGCGTCCCCCCGGGCCTCGTGGTGGACGTCAAGCAGCTCGACGACCTCCCCGACGACAAGGTGGTGCTCGTCTGCACCGGCTCGCAGGGCGAGCCGATGGCGGCGCTCTCGCGGATGGCCAACCGCGACCACCAGATCCGCATCGCCGACGGCGACACGGTGATCCTGGCCTCGTCCCTCATCCCGGGCAACGAGAACGCGGTCTACCGGGTCATCAACGGCCTGACCCGCTGGGGCGCCAACGTCGTCCACAAGGGCAACGCCAAGGTGCACGTCTCGGGCCACGCCTCCGCGGGCGAACTGCTGTACTTCTACAACATCTGCAAGCCCAAGAACCTGATGCCGGTCCACGGCGAATGGCGCCACCTGCGCGCCAACGCCGAGCTGGGTGTCCTCACCGGCATCCCGCCGAACCACATCGTGATCGCCGAGGACGGCGTGGTCGTCGACCTCAAGGACGACAACGTCAAGATCGTGGGCAAGGTGCAGGCCGGCTACGTGTACGTCGACGGCCTCTCGGTCGGCGACGTCACCGAGTCCTCCCTCAAGGACCGCCGCATCCTCGGCGAGGAGGGGATCATCTCGGTCTACGTCGTGGTGGACTCCTCCTCGGGCAAGATCGTGGGCGGCCCGGACGTCCAGTCCCGCGGTTCGGGCATCGACGACAAGGACTTCACTCAGGTGGTCCCCAAGATCCAGGACGCCCTGAACAAGTCGTTCCAGGACGGCGTGACGGAGCCGCACCAGCTCCAGCAGCTGATCCGCCGCGTCGTGGGCAAGTGGGTCTCGGACAACTACCGCCGCCGGCCGATGATCTTGCCGGTGGTCGTAGAGGTCTGACCTGCACGAACACCCCTGGACGGCCGGAGCTGACGCTGGATTTGCGTTGGCTCCGGCCGTCCAGTAGGTTTACGCCACCGCCTGGACCGACCACGGGGCCTTTGTGCCCTCGAAGTTGGGGACCAATGGCCGGTGAAACCGACTGAGAATCACTGCTAATGTGGTTGAAGTCAAGGCGGGGAAGCGAAAGCGAAACCGCCGAAACGAACCCCCTTCCGACGGGGATCGGACACTGAAAAGGGTCTGATAGAGTCGGGGACACGAAGGGAAGCGCCCGGAGGAA